>CAZYLY010000230.1:0-2554 GCA_964648825.1 uncultured Syntrophomonadaceae bacterium | reverse complement strand
AGACGCTATGGTAAAAATAGGGATAGCTTACTAATAATATTTAAATAATTCTAAAAAAAGCTTTGATTTTGGATAGAAAAACGGAAATTTTATACCTAAAAGATGTTTAGTTTAAGTTTTTTTAATAATCGGGTTAGGCTTGGAAATGTTTCATGTGAAACAATCTTGAAAAATAGTAATAAAACTCCCCAATAATTAAATGCTATAATAGATTAGGAAAATAACCTATGATAGTTTAATATATATTTAATAATTTTGCAAGGTGAGGTGATTACGGTTGATTATTACTATTTCTCGGCAAACTGGTAGCCAGGGTAAGGAAATAACTGATTTATTAGCAAAAAAATTAGAGTTACCTATTATTGACCGGGATATGGTGATGGAAAGATGGATGCCAGAAGTGGCTAATAGACATGAATTGCATATGCTTAGAGAAAGTCCGGCTTTTTTCCTGTCGCTTTCATCCCAAGGTATATCTTTTGCGGAATTTTTGGAGAAGAAATTAAGGGAATTAGCTGAGGAGCAATCGATAATTATTTTTGGTTTAGGGGCTCAGGTTATTTTTGCTAATTATCCTGAAGCCTTCCATATTAAAATAATGGCATCTACTGAAGTGAGAATTAATCGGGTCATTAAATCTCATCATACGGATATAAAAGCTGCGGAAAGGTTTTTAGATTTAACTGATCGTAAACATAAACGATATATTTCAACTATTTATGGTAAAGACTGGTCTGACCCTGAGCTTTATCATCTTACTTTGAATACTAATAATTTAAGTATCGAAGAAGCTGCTGACTTTTTATCTTATGCGGTACAAAATCGGAAAGCTATTTCTTCTGAAAATTATGAAGGAGATAAGAAATCAAGCCAGCCAATTGTATTTATGCATCCTTCAGAAGAAGAGTTTGCCTCCATTTTAAATATGCATAATATTGAGTGGGAATATGAACCGCGAACTTTCCCAATTGAATGGGATGTGGAGGGTAATGTAACCCAGGCATTTGCACCGGATTTTTATTTGCCGCGCTTCGATACTTATATTGAACTAACTACTATGGAGCAAAAGTATGTTGCGCAGAAAAAGAAAAAAGTGCAGAAGTTGAAAAAATTATATCCAGGCACTAATATAAATATTGTTTATAAGAAAGATTTCTATACTTTAGCCAAAAGATTCGGCTTAGGGGAGGTAAATAATAAGAAATGAGCAAAGTAGGTATAGGAAAAATTATCTATACGGAAGAACAGATTCAAGAACGTATAAAAGAGGTAGCTCAGAAGATTAACCATGATTATAATGGAGAAAAAGTGATAATAATTGGGGTCTTAAAAGGGTCCTTTTATTTTGTGGCTGATTTAACTCGTTACCTTTCCATGCCGGTGAATATTGATTTTATTTCCATCGGATCTACGCCGGAAGAACTTAATGTAACGGGGGCCATACGCTTTACCCGTAGTGTAGGGCTTAATTTGAGCGGACAGCATGTGCTTTTAGTCGAAGATGTAATTGGCACTGGTTTAACTTTGGGTTTTATTTGTCAGCATTTAGAAACATTTCAACCGGCAAGTCTTAAAATATGTACTTTATTAGATAATCCTGCGGGGAGGATTCTCACTTTACCTATTGATTATAGTTGTTTTACTATGCCAGACTTATTTTTAGTCGGTTATGGGCTAGATTATAATGAAGAATATCGCAATTTGCGCTATATAGCCGAGTATCGGGAATAGTAGTTGCAGTAATGGAGCAGGTGAAATCGTGATTATAATACAGGCTCAAGATTTATCTATAGCTTTTGGGGAACAAAAGGTTTTAGATAATGTAAGTTTAGCTATAAATCAAAAAGAAAAAATAGGCTTAGTAGGTGTTAATGGTTCAGGCAAAACTACTTTGTTGCAATGTTTGACTAAGCAAATAGAACCGGATAGAGGAGAAATATATATATCTTCACTTACTTCTGTAGCATATTTAGAGCAATTACCCGATTATGATGGGGAAAAAACTGCCTGGAATGTAGTTATGGACAGCTTTTCTAAGTTAATAGAAATGCGAGGGGATTTAAGGGAATTAGAACACCAAATGGCAGTTACCCAAGGAAATGATTTAGCTAAATTAATGGATAAATATGCGGTTTTGACTGAAGAATATGAACGTAGTGATGGTTACGCTTGTGAAACTGATGCACGAAAAATATTAGTCGGGTTAGGATTTGATGAAGATGAATACCATCGACCGATTAACACCTTTAGCGGGGGACAAAAAACGCGGCTCAATCTGGCGCGTTTATTAGCCATTGAACCGGATATTCTATTTTTAGATGAACCAACTAACCATTTGGATATAGCTTCGGTGGAGTGGTTAGAGGGTTTTTTACTGACTTATCCGGGGACGATAATAGTCATATCACATGATCGTGCCTTTCTAGATACAATTGCTACCCGCATAGTGGAAATTAATCAGACGAAGCTATATTCCTACCCCGGCAATTATTCTAATTATGTAAAGCTAAAAGCGCTTAACTCAGCCGCTTGGCTCAAAGCCTATCAAAAGCAG
>CAZYLY010000229.1:0-2566 GCA_964648825.1 uncultured Syntrophomonadaceae bacterium | reverse complement strand
TGTTAACCGCTACACCACGGCTCCGCAACGATATTGATTATAGCACCCCTAAAAGAATTAGTCAAGATTAGAATATCATTTTCTTTATTTCATTTTACCTGCGTGAATACTGGCGTTAAGTCCTGCCACTTGCCCCTCGCCAACTGATTTTGCCACTTGAAAAGGAGGTCCTGTACAGTCCCCGGCCGCATATATACCTTTCAAATTAGTCTCTTGTTTATGGTTTACTTTAATATGCTTATCTGCTATTTCCAAGCCGGGTATAAGGCGGTCGGGGGCAGTTTCTCCCCCCAGTATGAATATGCCTTCTGCATTTATTTCTCCGCCATCTTTTAATTTAAGCCCGGTTACATAATCATTCCCGATAACACTGTCAGGTTTACCCGCAAGTATCTCTACTCTGAAATCAAGACTATTTGTCATTTTATATAAAGGCAGGTAATATACTTTGCGGCATATTTCCGCCATAAAATCAGCTTCGGATTCGGCTTCATCGCTGTGTGCTATTAAGATTACATCTTTATCTTTATAAATAGGCCCATCACAAGTAGCACAATAGCCTAATCCTTTACCTAGAAAATCATCTTCCTGGGGTAAGGTAGATTTATAAGGTATTCCCGTGGCAATAATGATTGTTTTGGACATTATGACATCTTCACCAGATAAAATATTATAAATATTATCTAGTTCGTAAATCATTTCAGCCTTGCGGGAGATTATTTCCACTCCCATTTGTTCAGCATGGTTTCTAAAGTTATTTAATAAATCATCTCCGGTAATCGCATGAAAGCCTAAATAGTTATCTATTTTTTGTGCCTTATGGAGCGGAGGACTACAAATATCAGTCCCTAATACTAATACTTTTTTATTTCTGATTTTAGCATTAATAGCTGCTGATAAGCCGGCGGGTCCGCATCCGAGTATAACCAGGTCATATATAGTTTCCAATTTCATCCCCCCTTCTTACATTAATTATATTCTTTAATATTATAACTGGTTTGTAAATACTTAATTTTCTATTTCTATTTGTGTTTGTGCAGGTTGCATTTCCACTATATCTGGCTCTTCAATTTCTATTAGTTCCTCAATCTCTGATATTTCCGCTTCTTCTGCAGCTATAGGCAAACTTTCAGTTGTAATAAATGATGCATTTTTCGATAATTCTTCCAACCATAGTTTATGCCTGCGTGCCACATAATCTAAACGTATTTTACCTGTAAACATACTAGGTACTAATGGACGGTTATCTTTAATTAAAAAGGCTACTAAGTGCATTATAATCGAGAATAGTAAAATAAAAGTAAAGAGGTTATGCATTTGGGCCGCCCAGAATACCCAGGTTTCAGATAAAAAAGCTCCCGACAAGTTTTTATACACTTTTATTATTCCGGTTACTATCATTATTAATACCGAAAAGGCTGTAACTGCGAAAGCTAACCGTTGTTCAGCTAAGAATTTTCGGTTTTCCGGTTCCTTGGCTAAGCCAACCATAGAAGCAAATATCAGCATCGACTCCTTCATATCACCTTTTTTAGGTAAAATATCAAACCTTTTAGTCATTATTAAATAAGTTAAATAAAATATGCTGATGAATACTAAAATAAGGGCTGCTATATAATGAATATTCAGGGTAATTAGATAATCACTTGACCATTGTAGTCCTGCTATTTTATCTACATTATATCTTTTGTAAACCGGCATTTGCCCAATGCCGGTAAATAAAAGCACAAAAATTGATAGGGCGGTTACCCAATGGGTAAATCTAATCGCATTATTATGTCTAATTATCTTCATCTTCCGTACCCCCATGCATTATTTTATAAGCACTTAGTCCCGCCGCCATTACTCCAGCCACTGGGGCAATAATAAATCCTTTCGCCATACCTTCTGCTTTATCTAAGGAGTTTTGCACTCCCACCGGCATAGCAGGCCGCCCAGGTTTGCCATCAGCTTCCTGCTTTCTTATAGCCTCATCAATGGCACTAAAGGGTACTGAAGATAAGTAAAAGGTAGAAGTCCCGCCATTTTCAACATCTCCGTAAATATACCCTTGATTTTCCTGAGCCCATCCTCTAGCGTATGCTTTCATTTCCCTTTTTAAACCAAAACTAATAGCACCATTAGGACAACTAGTAACACAAGCAGGCTCTTTGCCTTCGAGAATAAGATCATAACACATATCACATTTATACATGACACCACCGCCAGCATATTTCGGGGCAATCTTTTTGTACAAACCTAATCCTGCTTGACGCTGCGGAATTTCCCAGGGACATACATCACGACATTTAGCCCCGCCCATACAAATATCAGTATCGATTATTACTGGACCTTCAGGCATTTTATTATTTACTCCAAAAGGACATAAGCCTGCACAAGGGGGGTTATCGCAGTGTAAACATCTTCTCGGTACATGCACTTTCACTTTTTTGCCGTTATGTTCGACTTCGAGATGCTGAACATAAGTCCAGTTATAGGGGGTTAGTCGATTAGTTAGTTCCCGTTTGTCTGACCAATCTTCATGTTTCTTTTGCGGCCAATAATCCATAATAGGTTCTTCCGGTTC
>CAZYLY010000228.1:0-2589 GCA_964648825.1 uncultured Syntrophomonadaceae bacterium | reverse complement strand
TTCATTTGAAAATCTAAAGGTGTTTAATTTGTAGTTGCACACCATTTATAAAATGTGACTAAAAGGGCTTGTGAGGCAAAGCTAAAAATACTTAATCTTCATGGCACCTCTTACGTCTTCCATCGTTTCAAGGGCAACGTTTCTAGCCTTTTGGGTACCGGTTATTAAGATATCTTTGACCATGTCGTTATCATATTTAGCCCTCTTAATTTGCATAGGTTCTAATAGTTCATTTATCTTAAGGGCTAAGTTTTTCTTACAAGCTACACAGCCTATATTACCTTGCCGACAATCAGCTTCGATTGAGGCTGCTTCTTCAGGATTAAATATTTGCTGATAAGAAAACACGGTACATACTTCTGGATGTCCGGGGTCGGTTTTACGGATTCGAGCTGGGTCGGTAACAGCGTTGCCTACTTTTTTATTTACTT
This sequence comes from uncultured Syntrophomonadaceae bacterium, assembly GCA_964648825.1. GTDB lineage: Bacteria > Bacillota > Syntrophomonadia > Syntrophomonadales > Syntrophomonadaceae > JAAYRQ01. The sequence goes on along the minus strand of CAZYLY010000228.1, from coordinate 2,158 downwards.
CATCTACCGTATCAGTAAGATAAATTGCATTATTTAGACTTTTACTCATTTTAGCTTGCCCGTCTAACCCAATAAGACGTGGAACTTCACCCATTAGGGCTTCTGGTTCTACTAGTACGGGTTGATAAAGGTCATTAAATCGGCGCACAATTTTACGGGCCAGCTCTATATGAGGAATTTGGTCTTCTCCGACTGGCACTAAGTGAGCTTTAAAAATAGAAATATCAGCTGCTTGACTAACAGGATAGCCTAAGAAACCATAAGTCATATCAGTAAAGCCGTGTTGTTTAGCTTCGGTTTTTATAGTAGGATTATGGCGCAATACATTAACTGGAGTATACAGTGAGTAATACATCGTAAGTTCGTGTATTTCAGGAATCATGCTTTGAATAAATATAGTGGCTACATTAGGGTCCAGACCAGCCGCTAAATAATCTAAGGTTATCTCAAATACATTTCTTTTTAAGTCCTCATCTTTTTCCCAATGGGTAGTTAAGGCTTGTACATCGGCAATTATTATATAAGTATCATAATCATTTTGTAACTCGGCACGGTTTTTTAGACTGCCTAAGTAATGCCCTAAATGCAGATTACCTGTAGGTCTATCCCCAGTTAAAATTCTTTTTTTACTCACTATTATTCCCCCTTGGTTATAATCAACTATTTATTTTCCTTATAAAATTAATCCTGTGTTAGTTGAATGGAAAATATTCCGGTGCCAGCCTGTGCATAATAAAACCCCTAGTCCGTTATGAATAGAGGTATTGTCTCTACCATTATGAAAAGCGTTAATGGGCATTAGTTTTGACTTAATTATGTTATTAAAATATCATTATATAGTATTATTCGCAAGGAGTTAAGGAAAAAAGCTTATTTACGTTAGATGCGTAATTTTTGCCAACATAATATAATGAATTGTAACAACTTTTTTTTATATGATATAATATGAATTTAGTAAAAGGAAAGGTAAGGGAGATGTTTTTATGACAGAGTTAAATAATTTTTTATGTTTTAGTTTGCGCCATTGTATGAAGAAAATTGACCGTAATTTAGGAGAGAGTTTAGATAAATTTGGAATTAGCATTCCGCAATCCTTTATACTTTTTTGTTTATTAGAAGATGATGGTATTACCCTTAAGGAAATTGGTAATCGCACCTTAATAGATAGTTCTTCTATGACGGTTTTAGTAGATAAATTAGAAAAGGAAGAACTAGTTGAAAGACGACTCGATCCTCAAGACCGTAGGGCTATTAGGGTATTTATTACTGATGCCGGTAAAGTTATAGCTCAAGAGGCGGTTAACATAGCGAAGGAGTTTAATGTTAATTTATATAACTTACTCGGCGAAAATAATCAAAAGGAATTTAAACAAGGAATTAGTAATTTAATTAATGGATTAGAATAGAGTATGATAGCGCCAGGGGATAGTTAACCGTTCTCTGGTGCCCTCAATGCATATATAAGAATACAGAAGAAATAAATAAACATAGTAGCAGCAGCTGTTATGCCGGAATCGTTAAATAGTATGGCAATGATAGCTGCTATTATTATGCCCTGTAAACCTAGGTAAAGTTTATTAGAAAAACTTTTAAAAGTAATAAGTTTTTTGCTTGGTCTAAACAGGAGCAAGGCTATAGCCGCTATTATCGCTAATAAGATCCAACCAAAATACTTGTAGTTAAGGATTTGTATATGCATTGCTAACTTACGTTTTATTATAATGAATATCGCTCCTATGCCATCCCTGCTGATTAAACTTATATTTTTTGCTAAATGGGATTGTAATTCTGTAGGTTGGCTAATATCAATTAGTGCCACTAAGCATAATACTACCCCGGTACCGATTAATATCCCCAGTAGATCTAATATATTAATTTCTTCCTTATTAAAGATTAATATTGTAAAACCTAAGGCTATACAAGCAGTTATAGTGCCGCCCACATTTATTCCGAAAAGGGGATAGGCGATAAGAAATATTACTATAACAAATAGTGCTTTAATAGCTGTAAGGCGCTTAGGTGTATTAGACTGGTTAAGGTATAATGCGGCCAAGCTTATAGTAGCCCCTATAAGTACACCCATATATTCATTGCCTAATCCATAATACCTAGCACCGCTTATTATTTGATAACTCATTATTGATTTAGCAATTAAATC
>CAZYLY010000227.1:1370-2614 GCA_964648825.1 uncultured Syntrophomonadaceae bacterium | reverse complement strand
GTTTCAAGGATTATTGGGAAAAAGAAGGACATAAGTTAGTAGAGGAGGGGCAAACAGATGAATAAGCGAGAGAGAATTTTAAACCGCTTGAGACAATATTCCCCTCCTGCCCATAGTCAAAAGAAGGTAGCACCGGTGGAGATTAGAAAGGGAAGTATAGACACATTTACCGAAAAGGCTGCTAGTGCCGGAGCCCAGGTGTATATAGCAGAAGGGATAGAAGGGGTTAAACGGCAATTAGGCGAGATATTAGCTGCTATTGAGGGGAATATTATTTATTCGAGCGAAGAATTTTTACGAGAATTATCTATAAATGAAATAGCTAAAACTAATAATCGTAAAGCTATTGAAGGAGCTATTGAAAGTAAGGCTAATTATAAACTAGAGGTATTGGCTAGTGCTGTTGGTATTACTAGCTGTGATTACGCTTTAGCTGAAACTGGTTCAGTTATACTAGAACATAAATATCATAATGAAAGGCTTATTTCTCTAGCCCCAGAAACTCATATCTGCATCCTAAAGGAGGAACAAATATTAGAAAACCGCTTTATGTTAGCGAGAATATTAGATGAAAATACTAGATTACCCTCAGCTTATAGCATAATTACCGGAGTAAGCCGTACAGCTGATGTAGCTTTACAAGTCGTCTTAGGTATGCATGGACCTAAAAAAGTATTTCTTATCGTAATGCGTAGCAATAATTAACGGTAAGGAAAAACGACAAAAATGTATAGGGCTCGCCACGTGCGGCCCTATTTTTCGATTAATATCCGCATTTTTATGTATCGTCTGTCGAATTTACCACAGAATCATTCCTCTTTTTGTCGATTTGTGCTAGAATTTATTTATGATGAATATAACTAAATAAAATGCTATAAGAGTGGTGTTTCTTTTTGGATAACAATTTTGATTTTATGCCCTTATATAATAATCAACAGATTTTTGAAACTTCACTGGAGACGCTTATTAGTAATTCATTAAGCCATTCTAAGCTTGCCGATATAGATCCGCAGGTAGATTTTAGTATTTTTAAAATTAATGCAGAAGAAATCAATACTAGACAGTCCAGTCGGAAAGCCTTACAAATAATTGCTAACCATTTTAAAGATTTTCTATCTCAAACGGTTATGATGCAGAATATATTAATTGCCGATGAAGAGGGTTGCTTATTATATCTTTATCAAACGGATAATGATACCTGCATTAAGGAATTGAAAATATCTGCTGGAATATCATTTGCAGTT
>CAZYLY010000227.1:0-1360 GCA_964648825.1 uncultured Syntrophomonadaceae bacterium | reverse complement strand
GCAGTTGACATTATAGGAACTAATGCCTTAGGGCTGGCTCTAAATTATCTTCGTTGTATAGAAGTAAAAGGGGACAAGCATTTCCACGAAGAATTAAAAAACATAACCTCATATGGGGTACCAATCTTAAAAGACGATATTCTTATCGGGGCGATTGGCACCATATATAATCAGGATATTGAAAATTCCAAAATGAGGATGATGGAGGAAATTTTATTAACTACTCTGGAAGGTGCTTTAAATGTTCTTAAAACAATTAAGTTATCCGAAGAGATTATTCTAATAAAATCGGTGTTAGCGGAGCCTGCTACTGATGCACTTTTAGTAATTAATTCGTTTTATGATATTGTCGAGGCTAATTCGTTAGCGGAATTATATTTAAATACCAATAAAGACAATTTAGTTAATAAATCTATCCTATACTTTTTACCCCTGGAACATTTTGAGGGGGAGAAAAAAGTAATTAAACAAAGGGCCTTAAAGAAATCAACAAATAATACTAAATATGATATTTCTATTACCCCGATTCCTTACCAAGGAAGATTTATAGGATGGCGAATAGACTTTTCCAGTTATGATGCTAATAAAATTCAATTTAAAGATATTATCGGTAAAAGCAAACAGTTTACCCGCGCTATCAAAGTTTCGAAAACTGTTTCCAAAAGTCCCTCTACAGTTTTAATAACTGGTGAAAGCGGAACTGGAAAGGAGCTTTTTGCTAGCAGCATTCATAATGCTAGTCAGTTTGCTAATGGTCCTTTCATTACGGTTAATTGTGCTTCTATTCCCAAAGATCTTTTCGAAAGCGAATTATTCGGTTATTATGAAGGGGCTTTTACGGGTGCCAAAAAAGGGGGCATGCAAGGATTATTAGTGCGTGCTAATAATGGAACCTTGTTCTTAGATGAAATTGGCGATATGCCATTAGAATCACAAGCGAAACTCCTAAAAGTTTTACAAGATAGAATTGTTATTCCCCTTGGAGAAGGCAAACCAATTTCTATTAATATCAGGGTCATTGCTGCAACTAATCAGGATTTAGAAGAATTAGTAAAAAAGAAAGAATTTCGACTGGATTTATTTTATAGGATTAATGTAATTCATATTAAAATTCCCCCGCTTAGGGAAAGGAAAGATGATATACCAATATTAGTTAGACATTTTATCGAAAAATTTAGGCTTAAAATTAATCCCCAAATTAATGATATAAGTCCTGAAGCACTAGAATACCTCAAAGGCTATGACTGGCTGGGAAATGTAAGGGAATTAGAAAATATTATCGAGGCTGCCTTTAATTTAGCTGAAAATGACATTATACAATTATCAGATTTAACACCATTTCTCAATATTGAGGTTAAAA
>CAZYLY010000226.1:0-2628 GCA_964648825.1 uncultured Syntrophomonadaceae bacterium | reverse complement strand
AAAATTTTGGGAAAACCATCATTTTTATAAAGTTGATGAAGATGCAAGTAGTCCAAAATACTACGAATTAGAGATGTTCCCCTATCCTTCGGGCATTCTGCATATGGGGCATGTGCGCAATTATGCTATTGGTGATGTTGTAGCCCGTTTTAAAAGTATGTCGGGATTTAATGTGCTTCATCCTATGGGATGGGATTCTTTTGGACTTCCAGCTGAAAACGCCGCTATAAAACATGCTATTCCCCCCGCGCGCTGGACTCTTTCTAATATAGATAATATGAAGGAACAGCTAAAAACCCTCGGTATTAGCTATGACTGGGATCGAGAATTAGCTACTAGTAAGCCTGATTACTATAAATTCACTCAATGGATGTTTTTACAGCTATACGACCATAATTTAGCATATAAGAAAAACGCCGGGGTTAATTGGTGTCCTTCTTGTCATACAGTTTTAGCTAATGAACAAGTAGTTGAAGGTGCTTGTGAACGCTGTGAAGCTGAAGTGGAGAAAAAACAATTAGAACAGTGGTTTTTTAAGATTACTGATTATGCCCAAAGGTTATTAGACGATTTGGAGCTTATGCCGGGTTGGCCGGAAAAAGTTAAAACTATGCAAAAAAACTGGATCGGACGCAGTGAAGGTTGTCAATTTTCTATGCCAGTTGCAGGCAGCGACAAATTAATACCAGTATTTACTACCCGTCCCGATACGGTTTTCGGGGTTACTTATATGGTATTGGCGCCGGAACATCCTTTAGTAGAAGAACTAATTGTAGGAAAACCTCAAGAAAAGGAAGTTAGAGATTTTATTTATTCGCTAAGACATATTAGTGATGTAGCCCGCACCTCAGCCGAAGTTGAGAAGGAGGGTGTTTTCACTGGCTCTTATGCGATTAATCCCTTAAATGGCGAAAGGGTGCCTATCTGGATTGCTAATTATGTTTTAATGGATTACGGCACTGGTGCTATTATGGCAGTTCCCGCCCATGATGAAAGAGATTTTGAATTTGCTCGCAAATACGCTATACCAATAACTGTGGTTATCCATGATGGTAATATTCCCTTACAAGGTGATGAACTATCCGAAGCTTATCCTGGAGAAGGAGTAATGGTTAACTCCGGTGATTTTAACGGACTAACTGTTGAAGAAGGTAAAAAAGCTGTCACTAACTTTATGGAAGCAAATAATATCGGACATGGAACCGTTAATTATCGTCTGCGGGATTGGCTAATTTCCCGGCAACGTTATTGGGGAGCACCTATTCCTATCGTTTATTGTGCTGATTGTGGAGCTGTTCCAGTACCATATGAAAATTTACCCGTTTTATTACCAGAAGATGTGGAATTTAAACCTTCTGGGGAATCGCCCTTGAAATATGTGGATGATTTCATTAATACTACGTGCCCTGCTTGCGGTAAACCGGCCAAACGGGAAACTGATACCATGGATACCTTTGTCTGTTCTTCCTGGTATTTCACCCGTTTTTGCGACCCTAATAATGATACTATGCCTTTTACTAAGGAACTAGCTGATTATTGGATGCCGGTTGATCAATATATCGGCGGAGTAGAGCATGCTATTTTGCATCTAATGTATGCGAGGTTTTTTACTAAATTCCTGCATGATATAGATATGCTATCTTGCCAAGAACCATTTACTAATCTTTTAACCCAAGGGATGGTTTTAAAAGATGGGGCTAAGATGTCAAAATCGAAAGGTAATGTCGTCAGCCCCGAAGAAATTATTAATAAGTATGGTGGCGACACAGCGCGCCTATTTATATTATTTGCTTCCCCGCCCGAAAGAGATTTGGAATGGAGTGACCAAGGTGTTGAAGGGTCGTATCGTTTTCTTAATCGGGTCTGGCGTTTAGTAAATGATTATGCCGATAGTATTAAAAATGCTGCGGCTGTTATTGACACTGGCAATCTTGATGAAGCTACGAAGAATTTACGCTTTAAAACTCATTTTACTATTAGAAAAGTAACTGATGACTTAGGGGAGCGGTTTAACTTTAATACGGCAGTAAGTGCGATAATGGAATTAAGTAATACTTTAGGCAGTTACCGGGAGCATCCAGAGCCCAATTATGCTGTGATAAAGGAAGCCATCAAGAACATGTTAATACTGCTTACACCCTTTTGTCCCCATATTTGTGAAGAACTATGGACAATAATCGGAAAAGAAGGTAGTATTACTAAACAAGCTTGGCCTAAATTCGACTTAGAAGCCCTAATTCAAGATGAAGTTGAAGTAGTAGTGCAAGTAAATGGGAAAGTAAGAGACCGGCTCAAAGTTCCCGCCAATAGCGCAGAGGAAGATTTACGCCAGGTAGCTTTAGAAAATTCCCGAATAATGGAGTTGACAAAAGACAAAATAATTGTGAAAATGATAATCATACCCGACAAACTAATAAATATTGTCATAAAATAGATACCAATAATGTGTTGGTATATTTACACCCCCCGGGGTTGGGCCGTCATATTGATGAAAAAAGAACCATGATCGTTTCGGTTTCGCCCACCCCCTCCCCCCAACAACATTATATCTATATATAGAAAAACACCGGAAATAAGGCCGCGGTGTTATAGGGACAATTTAAGAAAAGCGAGCTGAATACGGAAAAT
>CAZYLY010000225.1:0-2653 GCA_964648825.1 uncultured Syntrophomonadaceae bacterium | reverse complement strand
AGCAGAAAGCTTTCCAGCACTACTTAATTTATATTGTTCTCCAATAAATACAGCTATTTTTTCTATACGTTTAACTTTATCAGCTATGCTGCCCAGCTTTTCATGAAATAAAACATCTGCTAGCTTTTCACCCATTGCGGGTAGGGAAACTTTAGTATCCTCATTCCAAAAGAAAAGAGCATCTTCTAAACGCGCCTTTAATACCCTCTCATTACCGGCTTTAACTAATTCCATACTTTCATCAGTACCATTTCTAACCCCAATAAAACCATTAAGTAACAAGCCCGCAGAATCAAACACCGGAAAATACCGCTGATGCTCAATCATGCTAGTGGTCAAAACTTCGACTGGCACTTCTAAGTAAGAGGATGAAAATTCCCCGTAAAATGCAGTAGGATATTCGACTAAATAAGTAACTTCTTCTAATAACTCCTGGTTTTCCATCGGTACCCCACCTGCTGTAGCTGCTACATTTACAACTTGTTCCTTAATCATCGCCTGGCGCTTACGCTGATCTAAAATGACATAATTGTTTTCCAAAACGGCAAAATAATCTGCCACATCCTTAACTTTTACTGCCCCGTCCGATAAAAATCTATGGCCATAAGTATAATTAGAACTATTAATATTTTCTATACTAAAATTAACTACTTGTTCGTCATATAAAGCTAGAATCCAGCGAATCGGACGAGCAAATCTTAAATGATAATAGCCCCAGCGCATCGACTTAGGAAAAGAAATGTGGTTAATTAATTTGCTTAAAATTTCCGGTAAAACCTTAACCGTCATATCACCTTTTTCGGTTTTCACCGCAAATAAATATTCTAAGCCCCCGACTTCCCGTATTTCTAAATTACTTACTTCTACCCCTTGCCCCCGGGCAAAACCTAAAGTAGCCTTAGTCGGCTGACCATTTTCATCAAAAGCAATATTTTTTTTAGGTCCGCGGTTTTCTATCCATGAATCAGCTTGTTTTTCGGCAACCCCTTTAACATACACGGCTAACCTGCGCGGAGTAGCATAAATATTTACCTGGCCATACTCTAAACGCGCTTCTTTTAATATCGCACTTACACTATTTTCAAGCTCGACAATAACCCCCCGCATATAACCAGAAGGTAATTCTTCCACCCCTATTTCTAATAGCAAATCCTTAGCCATTTAAAGCTTCCTCCTCATCAGGTATTAGTTCCCGCCTTAAGGCTTCATCTTTTATTAATGGATAGTTAAGCCTTCTACGTTGTTCCAAATACTCGGTAGCGACCATCCGGGCTAAGTTTCTCACTCTGCCTATATAGCCAGTACGTTCAGTTACGCTAATCGCCCCCCTGGCATCTAATAAGTTAAATAAATGGGAGCATTTTAATACATAATCATAAGCAGGTAAAACTAACTCTTTTTTCGCCACTTGTACTGCTTCTGCTTCACATAGATTAAACATAGTAGTTAAAGAATTAATATCAGCTACTTCAAAATTATAAGTAGAGTAATCTACTTCACCTTGATGATGGACATCCGCATAAGTTATTCCCTCTACCCATTCGATATCGTAAACACTTTCTTTATTCTGTATATACATAGCTATGCGTTCTAAACCATAAGTGATTTCAGCACTAACCGGATAACAATCAAAACCGCCGCATTGTTGGAAGTAAGTAAATTGGGTAATCTCCATCCCATCTAACCATACTTCCCAACCTAGTCCCCAAGCCCCTAAAGTAGGGGATTCCCAGTTATCTTCTACAAACCTGATATCATGTTTTTGCGGGTCGATACCTAATACTTTTAGACTTTCTAAATATAAATCTATAACATTATCTGGTGAAGGTTTAAGAATAACTTGATATTGATAATAATGCTGCAAACGGTTAGGATTATCTCCGTATCTCCCGTCAGTTGGCCGTCTGGAAGGCTCTACATAAGCAACATTCCACGGTTCCGGCCCTAAAGCCCGTAAAAAAGTAGCCGGATTCATAGTCCCCGCCCCTTTTTCCACATCATAAGGCTGCTGAATAATACAACCCTGCTTAGCCCAATAATTTTGTAGATTCAAAATTATCTCTTGAAAATTCACTAATCATTTCCTCCCTGCTTGCGAATTCTTAATATGTGTCAAAACCCCCGTCCCTATAACATGTAGGGGGCAGAAATCAAAAAATCCCCGTCTTTACATAAAAGACAGGGACGAGTTTACCCGCGGTTCCACCCTGATTGGCTTAATCACTATTAAGCCCGCCTTATTTTGAATCCATACCTAAAAACTCCAAAGCGCCTTCCAAAGGTTTTCCTGCCGGTTCCCACCTAATACCGGCTCTCTGGCGAAGAAAAATGCCTTCTTACTATTCTTTTTCATCGTTTTGCTTATTTAATTTTAATAGTAATATTAGTTTACACAAACGCTAATATCCTTGTCAATTAGGAACAGCTAATCTCGTTTTTAAGCTTCTAATCGTATCCTTAACCTTGAATTTTCGTTCTAGATGGTATTCTAAATATTTTTCTAAAATTAATTCTATCTGTTTTAAGGTTCTATCACTAGTTTTTACCCTATTTAAAGTGTTCATATTAGCACAAGATAATAGTTTTAATATGGCTAAGCTTTCGGGGGAAATACTTATTTTATTTCCAGCCTGTCCATCACATACCGAGCAGA
>CAZYLY010000224.1:0-2691 GCA_964648825.1 uncultured Syntrophomonadaceae bacterium | reverse complement strand
TTATTCATCTAAAGTATTTAATCTTAATAAATGAATAGTTACGGCGATACCAATTACCGAAATCAATATAGCAAAATGCAAATTGCCTACAATATATATAGATAATGCCGTTCCAAACCATAAGAAAAATATAGCGGAAACCTTAGTCTTCTTAGTAGCACCCCGATGAGTAATATAATTATAAATATATTTGCCTAAAACTTTATGATTAATTAGCCAGTTATATAGTCGTCTCGAACTGTGAATATAACAAAAAGCTGTTAACAATAAAAACGGAGTTGTAGGAAGTACCGGGAGAAATATACCTATTACCCCTAAAATAAGAGATATTGTACCAATTGTTATTAGAAAAACTTTTTTTAGTCTTTTTAATATCATCCTTTATTTGTTTCGTCCCTTTCCCAAGAATCACTAGTCCCAAATAGAAATATTCTTGCAAAAACTTCCCCTTATCCTAACATTACTTTTAGGAGAAGACAAGTGCGAAAAAGGTCTATATCATTCCTCCAACACAAAGCGCCAAGCACAAAACCATTCTTCTGGATGTTCGTCGGGGGGACAGCCGATACATTCGGTACGGATGCGCTCATCAATTTCCCAGGCAAAACGGCTATATTCTACTAGACCCGCCGATTTACAAGGATAGTCAGCCATGCCTTTGCGTTTACGAGCTGATTGCACCCGACAATCATTCATCTGGAAAATTATGCTAGTTTGACTTTCCTCGATAATTGATTGTATATTAACCCTAGAATAGAGACGAAATCCTAAGGCCTGTTTAAGTCCTTTTAACCCTGCCTGTTTTGGCAAGCCTAAGAAGTTTTTAATCAAGCGCGCTTCCACTTGAGAAAAACGATGCCAACAAGAATCATTAGAACGCTTCGCATCATTCATACCGTATGATTTTTCCACCGCTTGAAACCATATTCCATCCATTGCTAACCAGTTCTTGCCTATATCAGCAGTTAACTCTATAAGCTTTTCCCGGGGTAAATCTAACAAAGGCTGCGGCAATCCCTCTTTTACCCCAAACCCTAAGCTCTTGCCTAAGCGCTCCATACTAATATTTTGCGATTTACTTGAAGCTTCTTCTAATATATCCAAAGCCCGTTCCATACCTAACTGGTGCTCAACTTCTCGGAACCACAAAACATGATGAAGAGCCATGCGATGGGATAAATCCATAATAAAGCGTGCCAAGTCCTCTGATTGCAAATCTTCTAATCTTGTATCATAATTAAAATCCATTGTTACATAACGCACTCCTTTGCCAACATTATTTAATAATATCCTACTACAAAATGCAAATAGATTCATTAGCTTCGACTATTTTCTAAATTATGCAGTTCGATAAGATAGAACCGTTCCCTGTAGCACTTTCATAACAAGTATCAGTCAATGTCATGGGGACGGGGGTTTTGACACACTTTATTTGAAATCACAATATATAAATGATGTGCAGCAACAAATTAAACACTGATTAACACGGATTATTAAGGATAATCACAGATTTTCTTTTGGTTGGTTTAGTGCTAGAAAATACCTGTATCATGGGGAAAGATTAAAGAGTACTCCTATCCCAGAAAAATATAATAGCCAAGGAGTTTATACCCTGGCTATTTTTAACTTTTCATTATCCTTTGAAAATTAATGGTCGGGGCGACAGGATTCGAACCTGCGACCTTCTGATCCCAAATCAGACGCGCTACCAAGCTGCGCCACGCCCCGACAACTGTTATATAGTAACATTTAATAATATTTTGGTCAAGAGCTAAGGGCTGCTAAGCAATCCAAGCAAAATATACTCCTACCATTATAATCATAACCCCCGCTATTTTATCCATAACTAAACTATACTTAGCCCATAAATCCATCCGTTTAATTACACCGGTAAAAGTTCCCACGAGTATTATAGGAACCGCCCGGCCTAAAGCATATATAAAAAGAAGTGTAGCGCCGTACACCAACTGTCCGCTGGCTAGAACAATAGAAAGAATGGCAAACATTACTGGGGTACCACATTGGGAACCTACTAAGCCCATTACCAGCCCTAGAATAAAACTGCCGAAAATCCCCTTTTGTTCCCCGACCTTATTTAATAAATCTCCCCCATAAGAAAAATTAAAACTGAAAACCCCTAGCATATTTAAGCCGATAAGCAGGCAAATAAAAGCTACAAAATAAAAAATCACACTTTGGGCTACTCCAAAAATACCTCCAATAAATGCAATAAATAAACCTAAAAGCATGAAAGTAGTAGCAGTACCTAAACTAAAAAATATTGATAACATAAACCCCTTGGCTTTTCCAGCTTCTGAGCCCCCAACATGACCAATTATTATTGGTATCATGCTTACATTACAAGGAGTAATACTCGTAATAATCCCGGCTAAGAAAACTAATAGATATCCGTAAAAAGAAAAATAACTTAAAAAGGTAGGTACAACTTGATTAAACCAAGCCTCCATCTTCCCACCACCTTATATATAAAAATATATTTATTATAATACCAAACTTAAATATATTTGCACTATATTTGCACTATAAAACTCCCTTTTTATACTTAGCCCTAAAAAGTGCCCATTACATGGTTATTTAAAAAAGTTTTTATTTTGCTTGAAATGATATTTTAAAAGATGTATAATACACTTTGCGGGCGGGTGTAGCTCAGTGGTAGAGCCCCAGCCTTCC
>CAZYLY010000223.1:0-2727 GCA_964648825.1 uncultured Syntrophomonadaceae bacterium | reverse complement strand
AGTGAGCAGGCGGCTAACATTTTATGTCCTATAAAGAAGCCCAAGGCTTCACCGTCACCTTCCAGTAAAGCCAGAAGCTCTTTTTCTAATATCGGTACATACAAATCTTTCTTTTTCATTATATTAATCAAATGGCTCTGTAATTGTAATAAAGCCGGTAAATCACTTTTATCAAGAACTCTAAGTATATAGGAATGTGGTTTTAAATCTGAATTAAGTAATATTTGCCCTTCTTCAATAACTTCTCTAATTAATGCTTTCATCATATCCCCCATAACTACCCGCCAAATCACTGATATGGATTATTTGTATATTATATAATTGCTCTAATCCTGCAATTAGTTTATCTTCAATATATTGCCATTGCTCTATAGGTGTATAACCGGAGAAACGAGAACGGCAGATGTCTATCAAGCTGGGTTTAAGATCATTCTCTTTTAAGAATTTAATAAATTTATTAATTCTTTTATCTATAATTTCTAAGGAAACTTTTTTTAGCCCGGCTACTTCCTGCCACTCATTATAGTGCAGGTAATAACTGCCGGCTTCATTAGTTACGGTTAAAGCCGCAGCCGGCAAAATTTTAAAGGGATGATACTTATTATTTTTAAATTCAAGATAAGCTTCTCTAGTTATTTCTATTTTGGTTTGTGCCGAGGATAAAGAATTGTCACAAGAAAAATAATCTAAATCTATATCGAGAATTAAAGGCTGGCTAGTGGAAAATTTACTAGCTAGGCCAATTTCCTGATAAGTATAAAACTGATATTTTCCCCACTGATTTTCATTTGACTCTAATTGCAGGCGCAATAAACTATTGACCTCGGCAGTCTTAAAAAAGGTTCCCTGAGATTGATAGGAAGCTACATATTTATCAATCTTTTTCCCGCTGGAAGCATCATATTTACATAAGAAGGTATAGTTATTTATAATTCCTTTATAAATAGCAGGAATTATAAAGCTGGCAATACCAAATTCTTGATAGGTATAGTTATATATTTTAGGTAAATCATCTTCTAATTCATCTACAGAAGAATTGAGCCGGGCAATTACCATATCATCATGTGAATCTACATGCAGCAAGGTATTGCCAAAAGATCTAATCAGTCCGTTAAAATATCCATAATTCCAAATAAAAAAGGCTTCATGGTGTTCTTCCACAATAAATAGCGGAATAGTTGAAGATTTCATCATATTTCACCACTTCTTTATCTATTTGCTTAAAAGCCATGACTTTTTAATACTATCAGAAAATATAATAATTTTAAGTTGATAGTATAAGAAAAACTAAGTCTTTAACCTACAACCTTAATCGTGACCGTAGGGAGCATCAGGAGTGCCCGTAGGTGCAATCTTAGGACTTGACGTAAGCCAAGTTTTTCTTATAAATGGTGGTAGAATATAAGCATTGCCGCCATAATCAACTCCATCATCTGCTTCCAGAAATAACATAGCCGGTATTTCCACCTCTGGCACCACTAGCTGTTGCAAGGCGGCTTGGCTATCCGTTAAACATAATTCGCGATATTCTTCATCTAAAGCTGATTTTTGTGCTATTTGTTTATATAGGTTTTGCATTTCCTTATAACCCATCTGTCTGTTTTTAGCTTCTTCCTGTCCAGACCATATCGGTTGAAGATTTTGGTTTTTAAATAATTCTTTCATATAAACCCCTGCTACCCTAAGGTAGGCTTTGGCCTTTAAACCTGCTTCCGGTGAACAGGCTATCTTAAAATGGGATATATCTTTAAGCAGGGCCGTATAACCATAGCCGCTTCCTAAATAAGTGCCAAAACTCCCCGGCCAGGCTATAACCCCTTGGTTTTTTTCCTCAGTGCATAATTGGTTACTTATTAAATTTTCCAGAAAATCAGGCAGAATCTCTTTAGTTTTCAGTCCAAAATTAATCCCTATTTTTTCAGATGCACCTTGCTCAATGACATCAAAATCCAAGATATAATTACCGTCACTATAGGGATGTACTAACTCAAATAATTCCTGTAATTGCGGAAAAGAGCCTTGCCAACCGATATTAGACAAATAGTCTGCCACCTGTTCCCTGGTTAATTCCGCCGTAAATATTCTTACCCGGTCACTATGGCGGGCCAGCATAACCCCTACTTGAAATAATCCTATTCCAGAGGGTAATTGATATACAGCCTTAAGCAAGTGGGGATGGAGCAGATTAAGCTTTTCTATATCTGCTAAAGGCTTTAAAGCCCCGAATAATAGCTCCTCATCTACGCTGCTGCCCTTTTTAATGGCTGTAGCATTAAAGAAAAAACAGGGCTGGGGAATAGGCTTATCCAGCTCATCATAATCCATCTCTAACCAAATATCAGCCATAGCCGGCGGCCAAAAATTTATAAAATCAACGATTTTAGCCCAAGTATTACTGGCCGCTAAAGCTAGTAAAGGTTCGCTTTTTAAGCCATTAGTTAAACATTCTTTTTCAGAGGTCAGTACCCGCCAGGAAAAATCAGCCTCGGCAGCATCTGTATATAAGTGGGTCTCCATGATGTATTCACTGGCAGCAAAATCAGCAAACAAATCAGCCATCTTATATATTTGACTAAATGTTTCCGGGGAGATTATTTCTGGCGGCAAGTTTCCGGCTAGGTTATCAATATAATTTTTCAGGTTGCCCTTCATATAAGTACTACCATCTTCCATCCGATATCCTTCTTAACACCGGCTTTGCTTCTCTTTGAAATTTCCGTATTTCAT
>CAZYLY010000222.1:0-2744 GCA_964648825.1 uncultured Syntrophomonadaceae bacterium | reverse complement strand
CTGCGAAGGCGAAGGGGGAAAAGGGGGCGAGTGACAGGACGTCACGAGGGGGCTAACATACACGGATGTATGGTTTAGCCCCGTACCCCTTTTTCCCCGAGACGAGCAGCAGGTGTTTCCCCATGCGCAGGCCAGGCGACGGAATATTTATATATTCAACTAGCACAGCTTTTTGATTTTGCAGTAAACTTATAAGTAACTTAATAGCGGGAGGTTTGACATGATTATAATTCCACCACAAGTGTTAGTGCCGGAAAGTGAACTACGTGCAGATAAGCTGAATAACTTGGAGCGCTATGCGCGCATTTGCTACAAATCGGAAGATAAGATGGGTGAAGAGTATAATGAGCGTTTTCTAAGTTCGATTATTTCCCGAGGGCATGAATCTGTTATCGAACATGAAAAAGCAACGGTAATGTTTATCGTAGATAGGGGTATTACCCATGAAATTGTGCGTCACCGGATTGGCAGTTATAGTCAGGAATCTACGCGTTATTGTAATTATAGCCAGGATAAATTCGGTCATGAAATAACAGTTATTAAGCCTTTTTATTTAGCGGAAAATGATGCGGCTTATGAGGAATGGATTAAAGGCTGTGAGGCAGCGGAAAAAGCTTATTTTGCAATGCTTAACCAGGGGTGTTCTGCTCAAGAAGCAAGGGCAGTATTACCGACTTGTTTAAAAACTGAAATCGCAGTCACTTATAATATGAGAGAATGGCGCCACTTTTTTGATTTAAGATGTTCAGCCGCCGCTCATCCCCAGATGCGTGAAGTTGCTATTCCACTACTATTATTATTTAAAGCAAAATTGCCGATACTATTTGATAAGGTAGAATATGATGAAAAATACCCCATAGAGCATTATGCAAAAGTTGTTTTGACTGATGAAATGTTTAATGTTATTAGTAAGGAGTAAGGGGTAAGGAGTGAGGAGTAGTGAAAGGTAACCACACCTTACCCCTCACCCCTAACTCCTCACCATCAAGGAGGAAACATGAAGGATAAGTTAGCTGGAGTTAATAGTATCATGGAGGCCCTTAGGGCCGGGCGTAAAATCCATAAGATTTATATTCAAGAAGGCCGAGAAGGCAAGAGAATTGAGGAGCTAACTAGACTAGCCGCTAGTCGCGGTATTTATATTCAATATATTGAAAAAACACGGCTAGATAAAATGTATACTCAAACTAACCACCAAGGAATTGTAGCCCAAGTCGAAACTTACCAATATAGTGATATAGGGGAAATCATGGAACTAGCCAGTCTGCGGGGAGAAGCCCCTTTCATATTAATTTTAGATGGAATCGAAGACCCCCAAAATTTCGGTTCTATCATAAGAACAGCTGAATGTGCCGGAGTGCATGCCATAGATGTTCCCGTTCAACGTAAGGCCCTGCTGCACTCCGAGGAGAAGAACCTTTCCTGCTAATCCTTGATGGCATTGAGGACCCGCAAAATCTGGGGTCCATCATTCGCAGCGCGGAATGTGCCGGAGTGCATGGCATAGTTATTCCCCGCCATAACTCGGTGGAAGTTACTGATACAGTAGCTAAAACATCAGCTGGTGCTATTGAATATATGAAAATAGTTCAGGAAACTAATCTAGTCAATACCATCAATTATCTTAAAAAACAGGGGCTATGGGTGGTAGGAGCTGATATGGGCGGAGAAGGTAATTATTATAGTACACCTATTCCTAGCCCTACAGCTTTGATAATAGGTGCCGAAGGACGAGGGATGAGAAAGTTAGTTAAGGAAAATTGCGATATTATTGTGAAAATACCGATGCTGGGACAAATAGAATCCCTTAACGCCTCAGTAGCGGCGGCATTATTAATATATGAAGTAGTAAGACAAAGGGATGTTTTGTAAGTAAAACTTAGACAGGTATCAGTTAGTCCCAGTTTACTAATCTTGACGAGGATTAGAGCAGTCGCTATAATGTTAATTAGAAACTTATCGCCCTTTGCCTGGGGGAATAAAGAAGATGGAGGCGATTGAATGCCCAGTTCTATCGCTGCTAAAGAAATCCTTACATATGCCGAGCTAACAGATGAAGAGATTGTTATGTTAGCCCAGCAAGGTGAACAGTTTGCGGTTGAATACTTAGTGGACAAGTATAAAAATTTTGTTCGAGCCAAGGCTAGGTCTTATTTCTTGATAGGTGCCGATAAGGAGGACATCATACAAGAAGGAATGATCGGTCTTTTTAAGGCTATCCGTGATTATAGAATTGATAAACTAACATCTTTTAGAGCTTTTGCTGAACTATGTATAACTAGACAAATAATAACTGCGATTAAGACTGCTACCCGTCAAAAACATATTCCGCTTAATTCTTACGTATCTTTAAATAAACCGATTTATGACGAAGAATCGGATCGTACTTTAATGGATATTCTTTCTACTAATAAAATTACTAATCCAGAAGATATAGTAATAAGCCGGGAAGAATTTATATTTATTGAAAAGAAGATGGGGGAAATCCTTAGTTCTTTAGAATGGAAAGTTTTAATGGCATATCTGGAAGGAAAGTCTTATCAGGAAATAGCAGTAGAATTAAAAAGACACGTTAAATCTATTGATAATGCCCTGCAAAGAGTGAAGCGTAAACTAGAAAAGTACTTGGAAGATAGGAACGAATTCTAAAAACAAAAATTACCGAGTATTTGGTGTTGACTTTGTCTGCTTGAGCGTTTACAATATTACTTGCTGACGCCGAGCTAGCTCAATGGCAGAGCAGC
>CAZYLY010000221.1:0-2759 GCA_964648825.1 uncultured Syntrophomonadaceae bacterium | reverse complement strand
AAGTGCCAGCCACGAAACAGTTGACAAGGTAGCAAGTGCAGCTGCTATTGCTAAAGAAAGATTCCCGGAATTAAAAGTTGATGGGGAATTCCAAGCTGATGCAGCTTTAGTACCAAGTGTTGGTTCCTCTAAGGCTCCGGGTAGTTTAGTAGCGGGAGAATGTAATATCTTAATATTCCCGGATTTACAGTCTGGAAATATTGGCTACAAGCTAGTACAACGTCTAGCTAAAGCGGAGGCTATTGGGCCTATTTTACAAGGTATGGCAAAACCGGTTAATGATTTATCCAGGGGATGCAGTGTCGAAGATATAGTTAATGTTGTGGCTATGACGGTACTTAGGTCTTAAGATAGGTCGGGGGACTTGGTTAATAAACCGAGTATTTATAAAAATAAAGAAATTATGGGGAGGTTTTTAAAAAATGAAGGTTCTAGTAGTAAATGCCGGAAGTTCATCTATTAAGTATCAAGTGTTTGACATGACTGACGAATCAGTTCTTGCTAAAGGTTTAGTTGACCGGGTAGGTATCCCGGGAACCACATTGGAACATAAGCCCACTGGTAAAGATGAAGTTGTGATTAAGAAAGATTTACCAGACCATACTGCAGGTATGAAGCTTGTTTTAGAAGCATTAGTTAATGACGAATATGGCGTAATTAAGAGCATGGATGAAATCGGCGCTGTTGGCCACCGGGTTGTTCACGGCGGAGAAGAGTTTGCCAGTTCCGTAGTTATTAATGATGCAGTTAAAAAAGTAATTAAGGATTGTTTTGATATAGCTCCTTTACACAATCCTCCGAACTTAATGGGCATTGAGGCTTGCCAAGATCTTATGCCTAATGTTCCGCATGTAGCCGTTTTTGATACAGCTTTCCATCAGACTATGAGCCCGGAAGATTATTTATATGCTCTTCCTTATGAAGCTTATGAAAAATATCATGTTAGAAGATATGGATTCCACGGAACTTCTCACTATTACGTTTCCCACCGTGCGGCTGAAATGCTAGGTAAACCTTATGAAGAATGTAAAATCATTACCTTACACTTAGGTAATGGTGCTAGTATGGCAGCTATTAAAGATGGCAGAGTAGTTGATACTTCCATGGGCTTTACTCCTTTAGAAGGGCTAGTAATGGGCACCAGATCTGGAGATATTGACCCGGCTATCGTATTTTTCCTTATGGAAAAATTAGAAATGAATAGTCAAGAAGCTAACAATTATTTCAATAAAAAAGCTGGTATGTTAGGTGTATCTGGAGTATCTAATGACCTAAGAGATATTTTAGAAGCAGCTAGCTCTGGTAATGAAAGAGCTAAATTAGCGTTAGATGTATACTATAACCGTGTAAAAGGCTATATTGGAAAATATTTAGCTAAATTAAACGGCTGCGATTGTTTAGTATTTACTGCTGGCGTAGGGGAAAATGGCTATGATGTAAGGGAAAATATTTGTACTGACTTAGATTTCTTTGGCATCAAAATGGATGTAGAAAAGAATAAAGTTAGGGGTAAAGAAGTAGATGTAGCTACTGAAGATTCTCCGATTAGAATTTTTGTTATCCCGACTAATGAAGAATTAGTAATTGCCCGCGATACTTATGGTTTAAGTAAGTAATGGTTTTTTAACTTAAAAACTAAAAGAGCGGGAATATTTTTCCCGCTCTCTTTAGTAAGTCTAAATAACGTATGAGTTGACAATAATATCTTCATAAGACTATAATAATTCTGGTGTTTATGGGGTGTATTAATGTTAATAGATATTAAAAATTTAAAACTGCAACTTAAAAAGAGTGAAAAATTTATTCTGCAAGAGCAATTACCAGATGAGTTGCTAAGTAGTATAGAAGGGCGTTTCGCAGCACCATGCTCAGTTGAATTAACAGTGGAGCGTAATGGAAAGTTTTATTTAGCTGCTGGTAATGCAGCTACTAAACTACAATTGCAATGTTCCCGGTGTTTAACGGAAGTTTCTTATCCGGTTAAAACAGAATTTATTTTTACCTTGGTAGAAGCTGTTTATCAAGCGGAGTTTTCAAAGGAAGAGGAAGTAATCTTTTTCCATGATACCTTGATTGATATTACCCCCGTAGTACAGGAAGCTGTTTTACTTAACCTGCCTATCCGCACACTTTGTCAAGATAATTGTCAAGGTTTATGTCCGGCTTGTGGGATTGATAAGAATTTTGGGGATTGTAAATGTTCGCAAGATAATATTGATCCTAGGTGGGAAAAACTTAAAGATTTACAAACCGGGAAGGAGGTTTGAACATAATGGCTGTTCCTAAGAGAAGGCATTCACATTCCCGTAGGAGTAAAAGACATGCCGAGTGGAGAAAAATTGACAAACCAGGCTTAGTCGAATGTCCCCAATGCCGTGAGCTTAAAATGCCTCACCGTGCCTGTTTGAATTGCGGATATTATAAAGGCCGTAATGTTATGTAATTATAAAGGTAGCATTAACAAAAGTAAGTAGGTCATATCGACTAATAGCTTACTTTTTGTTTTTTTAAGGAGGAGTATTATGCGCATAGCTGTTGATGTTATGGGTTCAGACTATGGGCCAACTGAAGTAATAGCAGGAGCCTTAAAGTGGGCACAAGGAAAATTAGGGCATACAATATTAGTAGGTCCTTCATCTATAATAGAAAAAGAATTACAACAATATGATTATGATACTTCCTTAGTTAGCATTATTGATGCTAGTCAAGTAATTGAGGCTAATGAATCTCCAGCCCTAGCCTTAAGAAGAAAAAAGGAT
>CAZYLY010000220.1:0-2765 GCA_964648825.1 uncultured Syntrophomonadaceae bacterium | reverse complement strand
TAAGAGCAAAGCTTAAATTTTAGTCAGGTGAGGCAGGTTTTCTTTCCGGTAATGGATACTATGAATTTCGGCTAATATAGATAAGGCTATTTCTCCGGGGCTTTTACCGCCTATGTCTAATCCTGCTGGAGAGTATAGGTAGGTCAAATTAAGGTCGGCAGTAATTTCGCTTTTTAATCTCTCTACCATAATACGAGACTTCTTACGGGAGGCAACTAAGCCGATATATAGTGGCTGCCAATCGGATTGATAAATAGCTTTAAGGATGTCGTAATCTTCGGCATGGCTGTAGCTGGCTATTACTATATAACCAGGCGGGTGGATTTTCTCGCGGCTAAAAATATCTGCATATTCCGGGACTAATACTTTATGTACCGGTGGTAATGCGGCAATTAATTCGGCGCGGGTATCAATTACGATGGGGGTGAAGTCAAGAAATTGCAGGTAATGGGCTAAGGCGCTGCCAATATGTCCCGCTCCAAATATATATACGGCGGGACGAACGGGTAAGTATTCGTAAAAAAGAGTTATAAAGCCTCCGCAGAGCATATTTATACCCCCGGGATTATTAGGGGTTTCGCCGTCCAGACTAATATGTTCCAGATGATTTTGGCGTAAATCTAGTAATTGCTGCGATTTTTTAATAACTAATAATTCTAATTCCCCTCCGCCTATAGTGCCGCAAGATAAACCTTGTTCGGTTACTAGCATCTTTTTACCTACGGCAGCGGGGGAATGTCCTTGCTTATCAATGACTGTAACTAGGATTCCGGCTTGACCTTGGTTTTGTAATTTTATTATTTCATTATAGATATGTATCATCATTAATTACCTTTCTGCTTGGATTTTTGAAGTGTTTTGCTGCTTGACAGTAATCGTCTGAATTATCTACATCTTGATGAATACCGGGATCGGCTACGGTTACTATCTGACGCTCATTTTGATAAATGTAGTCACGGAGAGCGTTAAGATGATGATTTTCTAATATAGGGGGAATGAGTTCCTTTTTTAGTAAAATGGGGTGTCCGCTGCGTCCTGCAAAGGAAGGAACTACTATATTACCATCGGCTGCCAGTAGGGCTTTATATGTATCAGAAGTTACTAAGGGATAATCGCCGGGGGTTAAGAAGAATCTAGGGGCGGTTATTTTTCTTAAGCCTAGTTTTACGGAAGTAAACATACCGGCAGGGTAGTCAGGGTTATAGATTAATTCTACTTTAGGGTAGGCAGCTAGAATTTCTTGTATTACTTCAAATTTATAACCGCCGATTACAAATATCCGAGAGCAATGTTCATACATTGGTTCCAGGCAGCGTTCGATTAGAGTTTTGCCCCCTAGGTCCAGAGCCGGTTTGAAGGTTCCCATGCGGGAGGAAAAGCCGGCGGCTAATATGATGGCTTCGGGTTTCATTTAGTATCACTCCTTACCCCTTACACCCTATTCTTTTGCCCCTGCTTTTATGCCTCAATATTCTCACTAGGAGGATGGGGAAGAACTGATTTTACCGCGTCTTTTATTTCTTCGTAGCCGGTACAGCGGCAGACATTAGATTGCAGCCACTCCTCGATGATATAATCTTCGGCATCGGGATGGTGGGTGATGAGGGACTTGGCGTTCATTATAAACCCGGATGTACAGCAGCCGCATTGGAAACTAAAACAGTCTACAAAGGCTTGCTGGATAGGTTCGTTTTTTAAACCTTCTATAGTGGTAACTTGGTGTCCGATAGCTTCGACAGCTAACATTAAGCAGGATTTAATGGGCATACCATCAATATGGACGGTACAAGCCCCACAATCACCATTTTCACAACTCGGCTTAGCCCCGGTTAGCCCTAATTGATTACGTAAGACTTCTAATAAGGTATCAGCCGGGCGGACTAAGACCTGCCGTTTATCCCCGTTAATTTCTAATTCAATTAAGCTCTTATTTAGTAGTTGTAACATTGATTATTTTCCTCCTAATTGTTTTAAGGTATTAGTTAAAGTATTTTTTAAAACGAATTTTCTATACTCGGCCGAGCCTAGCAAATCACCTAAGATAGGATATTGTATAGACAGGATAGCTTTATCCACTTTTTCTTCTAGGGTCAAGGTGGGTTTGTTGAGCATCTTTTCCATTTCTAGCGACCGAAAAGGAAAGGGGCATAGACCGCTTAAAGCTACTCTGATTTCGCCCTCATTATTGCGTAAGGCTGCCATAGTTAATAAGGGATAGTCGATTTTATCTTGTTTAGTTTTTTTAACGTGGATGAAGGGCATATCGATATAACTTTTATCGGTAATTATTTGCATTAAGATTTCCCCCTCACTTAAGTTAGGCTTTTGATTGAAAAAGTCCTGAAAGGGTATAATCCTTATGCCATCTATCCCTTGTATAGCGGCTTGGCTATCACTTAAGAGGAAAGGTAATACACTTTCTTTATAAATGATGGTTCCGCATATGTTGCCTCCCAGGGTTATTTTGCCTTGAATAGTATGGTCGGCTATGCGTCCCACTGATTTGGACAGCAGCGGAAAAATATTTAAGCTGGTTAATTTCGTTAAAGTCGAGGCGGCCCCAATAATTAAGCTTTGATTATTAATGGATACCTGGTTGCATGCGGGGATATTTTTAATATCTATGACTGCATCACAAGTTATTTCACTTACTCGTGCCATACTGATTATTTCAGTTCCGCCTCCATAATAAAGGGGTTTTTTCCCCGCAGTTTTAATTTCGGCATAAAGGTTTACAGCCTCTTCAGCGCTGTTAGGCAGGTAAT
>CAZYLY010000219.1:0-2782 GCA_964648825.1 uncultured Syntrophomonadaceae bacterium | reverse complement strand
TTTATTTTAAAAACATATTCGTTATTTACTATATATGCTTTACTATCATATCCTTCTCCAATCAATTCAATGCTTTCAATTGTTATATCGCATTTTTCTTCTATTATTTTTCTAATATCCATTAACCATTCTCCTTAAAATTATATACATAAACAATTTCGTCATTTGCTTTATTTCTACCACCTGCTTTTTCATAACACTTACAAGCAGAAATATTACTTTTATTTGTTATTAAATACATCTTATAACATTCAATAGATTTAGCATAATCACGAGCAAAAGATATTAGCCCAGTTCCATATCCTTTTCCTTGATACTCTGGCATAATATCAATAGCGTCAAGATAGAATATCAACTCCGTTTATTATTCTTTCATTTTTATTTCTTGTTCTTTTAATCTTTGTATTTTTTCTCTCACTTCTTCTAGTCTTTCTTCATCTTTGGTGTTTTTATAATTATCTAACGATTCTATTATACTATAAAATTCTAATCTTTCATTTATATATGGTATATTGCTTAATTCTGGGTAATTTTCTAAAAACATACTCATCAAATTTTGATAATCTGATTCTACTGCTAACATATCAGTTTTAGCACTAGCCCATAAATAAGGTTGCACACTATATCTTGAAAATATTTTAAAATCATAATCTATTGGTGCTACCATACATCTTTCAAAATCTAATAAATGTAAATCAGTTCCATCATATATAAAATTATCAAAATGCAAATCTCCGTGAACTAATCCAAAACTATTATCTTTAAAATACTTATAACACATATCAATTAAATCATTAAACATTTCTTCATCAAGATCACATTTATCTCTTAAATATAAGACTTTTGTTTTTAGCATTTCTAAAAATTCATATCCTTTTACTTCTTTTGAATGTAAAGGTCTTAAAATATCAATCATTTTAATAACAATTTTTTGTCTTTCAACATCTGATAATTTATACCATAATTCATATAAAGTTTTTCCAGATACTTTTTCTATAATTTCATAATGGTAAGGAACAACACTTTTAGATATATCACTAGCATATAATTTAGGTATTCCATCATTTTCTTTATTTTCTTTATAAAAACTTATTTCAGTTGCAAATCTTTCTTCATTATCTGAATCAGTACAAATTCTAATTATATAATCATCAACTGAATATATAGTATTTGTGAAACCTGCAGTAATAAGTTTGAATTGTTTTCCTATCAATAACTCATTATTATCAACTATTTTTTGCATTACACTATCATAATTTTTAGTTTCTTCAATCGTTAATTTTGTAATAATATCATACATATCTACAATTAAATCTAAATATCTATTAATCTCATCAATAGTCTTTAATACTTCATTTTCAGCAAGTTTCATTTCTTCTTCATCATTTAAAATTATACCTAAACTTCTTTCCAAATTATATTTAAGCCATCCAAATCTTCCAACTAGATTACCACAAATGACATCATACCAATCAACATCTTTAATTGTTCTATATTTAAAATATTCTTTAAATATTGCCACAAATTTTTCTTCACTGAAATTACCACTTAAAAATCCAGACCAACACAATGCGTCTTCCAATAACTCTCTTTCTGGATTTGCCACTCCTGCACATTCCCAATCAATAATTATAGGATTATCATTATTCCACATAACATTTTTAGGATCCATATCACTATGACATATTGTCTGATTTTTATTAGAGCTATTTAATCTTTGATTTGCTCTTTTAAGCATTGAATTATACTTTTTATAATTTTTCAAAAATAAATCTTTATATGACATTCTGTTAAAATTTGAATTATTTGCATAACTTTCCCAGTCATATAATCTTTTATATTCAACTGCATTAGGCTCTAACCCTATTTCTCTATAATCCAATAAATGGATATGTGCTAAAACATTACCTATTTTTTTGCAATGTCCAACAGTTATTTCATCATCTTTTAATGTTTTACCCTTTACATAGTCAAATACCATATAATACATATCATCTAACTTTGTTAAATAATTACCATCTATGGATAAAGCACTAGAAACATGAATACCATTTTGTTTTGCAAAATTAGAAACAGATTCAGAAACTACAAAATTTCCGTATGCTTCTTTTCTAGACATTATTTCTGGATTCAAAACTTTTACACAATAAATTCCTTTATCAGTTTCTACTTTAAACATTTTGTGAATTAATCCACCAGATATTTTAGTTACATTTATTACTTTACCCAAACTATATCTTTCGCAAAATTTTTCTATGTTCATTTTTTTCACTCTTTCATTATTATTTTTCTATCTCTATTTTTTAATATTTGCCGTATTTTTAATCTCTAACAATCTATTTTTTAATGTTTGAACTGAATTTTTTGTTAACTCTGTTTCTATATATTTTTCTTCTTTTCTTCTTTGGCAAAAATCTTCTAATTCTTTAATTGCAATATCAATATTAGTTTTATTTACTTTATCTTCACAAACTTTTATTGCTGTATTTATATACCCACATATAGCACAAGCTGTCATTGCTTTAAAGTATGAAACCTCAGGTAGATTAGAATTAAAATACAATTCTGTTGCGAAATTATCATCAATTCTTTTTGGATTTGTTAGTATTATTTTTTCAGCAATATATATTCCATTTTCACTAACTGTTTTATATATCTTTTCAGTTTCTGGAATTATAACCTCGCATAATGTATCTCCTCTGATTAGCCATCTAAAAATGTAATTATATGTTGATGTGCAAAATACTATTGTCGATTAATCCTGAGCATGTTGAAAATATAA
>CAZYLY010000218.1:0-2821 GCA_964648825.1 uncultured Syntrophomonadaceae bacterium | reverse complement strand
CTCGCAAAGCTCCATCCGGTACAAGTCAGAAATGTTCCATCCTCTAAAACTTGGCTAAGCCCGTAACCATCGGCTAATACTTGCATAAGTCGAGCATCTTCAGCATCACCACGCCCGGCAAGATGTACAGCCAAGTAATTAATCTTTTCGACCAGTCGTCTATGATGATAATTTTCAAATATATTATGGGCCGAGAAATCATCACCCTTTATTACCCCTAAAAGCGAATTTTTCATCTTCTGCCCCACATTTTTACGCTGAGATACACTTTGCAAAAATAACTCCGAATAGTTTTCCGCTACCGCCATCCGCCGAATTATACTAGTAAAATAACGTAGTCGCGGATATTTCCCGCCTTTACCCGGCTTAAGTGCCTTAATGGCGATACGCGCAGTTATACGATTAAGATCAGATAATTTACCCGAAGATAATATACCACCCGTGTACATTTCTTCATTTAAAACCAGGGGCTTAACTTCGACCCATTCAAAACTTTCCGGCTTTAAATTATCTACTAACCATATTAAATCCCTATCCGTATAAGAAAGACTTTCCATTATATTGGCATAAGTGACTATATCCCGCACATCCATCTCCTTAAGCAAATCAGCAGCTTTATAAAAGCCTAGCGGAATCATCAAATTAATGGGGGGAAAACGTGTAGTTAGTTCCCTTAATAAATTAGCATTAATCGTAAACATTTTAGTTGCGGGAAAAAGATTGAAAACCCCATCCACAAATTCTTTTAAACCTTTCGGGCTATGCAAATCACCAGGAAAAAGACGGCTTAATGCCGATTCTAAATTTTCCATGAAGGCCTCCATGGCCTGAATAATTTCTGATGGTTTAGCAGCTTTATTTAAATTAAGATCTTTAGTAATAAAATCGTTAAAGTTCACCTCATACCGACTGCGTAATTCCTTAAATAAATCATCCGTATTAACCACTCGATTATCTTTACCACTAATTTTTTTAGGAATGACAATCGGCTTACCAGGAACATATTCCATATAACCTAGAGGAATAATCGGCGGCTTAACCTGCTCCTTTTTTTCCAGCCATTTTTCATTAAAAGCTGCCTTCTTACTCCAAAAAGTATTAGTAAGATTATGCCTAATCATCTCCATTTTTTTAACTAATAATTCTTCTCTTTCTGAGGCCGAACAGCAACTAATATTTTCGCTAAAAATCTGCTTTTCTAAGGCATAGCTTGCTACCCTGCCGTTATATATAGCGGTTAGAAAGCTTAAAATATTACCCTGTTCCTCCTCAGCACTAAAAGCATATAATATAATTAATTCCATAAAAGTACTAACCCATAAATCATCTGCTAAGTGAAAAATGCTCTTATGTGCAGAATACAAAAATTCCAAATCCTTTTTTAAACTCAAATTATTTACTATGTGACGATATTTATCTATGCCCATCTTATAATTAGCTATTAATTCCTCTACTGGATAACTTGTTACATCCGGTTTTTTCACTTCACTGCGTATCAAAATATCGGCTATCCTTACTACTAACCTTTCTTGTAACCATATAGCCGCATCCCTTTTAATCGCTTCAAAAATAGTTAAAGCATTATCATAAAAAACTTGGTTACGTTTTTCTAATTTGTATGGATTGACGATACCTCCCATATTCACTTCGCAAATAGTTTTATTCCAGGCTAAAGCTCTAGTTAAAATCCAAAAATCAATGCCATAGCCTTGGATACTCTTTCCCCAAAACCTAGCTTCATGAGCTAATTCTTCAATGAAATCATGGGAAATTGCATATATCCCCCCTAAGGGGTCCCCTACCCTAGCACCATAAAAAGACTCTAATATTGGTGCTGCCATCATCGCAGTAATACTATCGGTAGTCAAATATCTTCTTAAACTGCCGATGACTAAATCATAATTACCCTGAATAGGAGTTAATAAGTTTTCCAGCCAAGCATTATCAATGCCGATGCCTTTTTCCGTTGCCATAAAGGGGCTAAATAGCAATAACTCTGTATCCAACCTTTTAGTAACTTCAATAATTGTTCGCACCGCCATACCCCGGCCGCTTATTTCTGGGGGCAGAGTAAAGGCGACAAGCGGATGTCTAAGTTTTAAACTATTAATATTATCAAAAATTTCCTTAGCGTCACTATTACCGACACATACAATTAATTGGCGATGTCCTATCCACGAACCTAATACTTCATCAACCGAACTTAGTAAGGCCGGTAAATCCTGGCTTTCGTTATTAAAAGGAATTCCTACTACTAAATCATAATCACCATATCCGGCAAATAAAGACGTATATTCCCCCATAACCGTATCAAATATGGATTCGGTCTTAATCTCATTCAAACTAGAAGCCCCCTTTAATAATTAATAAATACATCCTTAAATAATTATGCTCATTTTATGGCTAATATATTAGGAAAAATAAATAAAAAAGGCTAATAAGGTTACATCTTAACCTTATTAGCCAGCACTTTAATTTATTTGTTTGTTACTAAACTTTTTCTTTTAATAAATGCTCTAATCTCGGTATATCCCCCCTTGATACAGACCCAAATATTCTAACATTCTTAGCCCCATTTTTATTCGCTATAGCTAAAATAAAATTCTTATGTTTATTCAAATCTTGTAAATTAGTCATTATAGTCACCCCTAATTCGCAAAGAAACTCTTTATTAGATTATACATATATTTACAGGGAAAACCAACCCTTAGACTAGTCCACTTCCAAACTATCTATATCAATATTATTTAACAGTTCTTTAAGCTGGATTAATTCTTTCCGGTTTAAAGTAATACCTTTCCCCATTTTCTCATGCTCCGGT
>CAZYLY010000217.1:0-2845 GCA_964648825.1 uncultured Syntrophomonadaceae bacterium | reverse complement strand
ACCGGAAAGAAAACCTGCCTCACCTGACTAAAATTTAAGCTTTGCTCTTATATTTTTACACTTTACAGAACTCCCCCCTATTTTTTTATCCAGGGTATTTTTCTGCCTTTTTTGCCCCTTTTTTTATTAAAAAACAGGGTTTTTAAAAATATAAATGGAAATATAACAAAAAAAAATGGAAAGTAGTATAGCCCATAATTTAAACCCATAATTAATGAAGAGGGATAGGAAGGAATGGTTTCAAGTGATGAGAAAAAGAACCAGGATGCATCGGGGATGCATCGGGGACGGTTCCTTTTGCATCCGTTTCCCCCAAATTAAAATAATAATCTAATGCCAACAACAAACAACACCTATTAAAAGGGGATAGAGCCTAATTTTTATTCGTTCCTCATTTAAAAATAGGCTCCATCCCACATCTGATGGGTTTTGTTTTCCCGGTTCAAGGGCAAACAGCAACGTCTAGCATCCAGTTACAAAAAAGCTAGCAGTCTTACTCTTACCCCAAATTTTTCTCCAATCTTCTCACAAAATAATGCCCGAATATTGCAGTTACCATTATTAAGACACCGGAAATAAGAAACCAGGTAGCGATTCCCACCTTTTCAGCTACTGGGCCGGCTACAAAAAGTCCCAGGGGAACTGCAAAGGACATCAGGCTTAATATAAGGGAAAAAACCCGCCCTAGTGAAGCAGGGTCAACCGTTGACTGCACATAGGCCATGAAGGGAACATTAAAAAAGCTCCCAGTTAAGCCCATTAAACCTGACAAAAGTGCAAAAGACCAAAAGGCTGAGGGGGGTAGAATTCCTGATAAAGCCAAGGCCAGACCTAAACAACCCAGTGATAGGTGCATCATTAAGAACTTGTCCTTTAAGCCTCCCCATATTCCCAATATTAATCCCGATGCTAGAAGACCTCCGGCAAAAATAAACTCCACTATACTAGCATGCCAGGCAGTACCATTAAAATGTCCGTTTACCATAAGCGGAAACAGGGAACTAACCGGCACATAAACTAGCACTGACAGCATTATTATGATACATATCGCTTTCAGCAATTTGTTTTGATTAATTTCTCTTAAACCATCTAACATTTCACGAAAAATCGGCTGTCGGGCTGATAAATCCACGGGCGGGTCGGGAATCTTCACCATGGCTAAAGCACTGACGGCTATTACTGCTCCAATAATATCAATTAGAATTACTGCCGGAATGGAAAAGACGGTCATAAGGAATGTACCTAGTACCGGCCCCAGCATTAAAGAGCCTGATTGAATGAAGCCGCTCCAGCCTCCTGCTTTAACCAGCTCACTTTCAGGTACAAACATAGGCATGGCAGCCTGCATAGCAGGAATATGAACAGCTCCTCCCACTCCCCGTAAAAATAGAATTAAATAGATTAACCAGGTAGGCGGATTCCCTATTAAAAAGGCTATGCCTAAAATGAGAGTTACGGCAGCAATAAATAAATCCGCACATATCATAACCGTTTTACGGCTTAATCTATCAATCCAGGCTCCCGCAAAAGGGCCGATTACTGCCTGGGGTAAAAAAGTCATCATGGCTGCCATAGCTAAGACCATAGCCGAACCGGTTTGCACTGTAAGCCACCAAATAATTGCGAATCCTACTGCGGCACTTCCTAATATAGAAAAAGCCTGTCCTGACCATATTATCCAAAAGGTACGCTTCCACTTATTTTCCTGATTTATTTCTGGCATTTGATTCATAGTAGTCATTTTTTTCCTCCATTTGCTGGTAAATATACTAAACCATTGCCTATGCTAGAAATAACGAAATCAGATTAACTGCTTATCTATAACCTATTTTTGTCGAGGCAGAAATTAATATTCGGCAATACAAAAAGGGAGGTAATTGGCCTCCCTTCTCCATTGCATAAACAAATATATAGCGTTTATCTATAAATGGACAGACTAATCCCGTTTACCCTAGCACCAGGCAGGGGCTTCTTGCTATAAAATTAGCAGCAAAAAGCGTTACCGCGGATTCTAATGCTGGCCATCTATAATTCCTCCTTAAGGTTTAATCTTGGTTATTATACATAATTATCAGGATGTTAGTCAAGATTTTAGGACCAGGTGTTTTCGACAAACACTGAAACGGTTCTCTGTTTGGGAAATGTCTCCCATTTAATAATTACCCCATAGACACAATAACACCCCTTCTTCATTTTTCGCAAAAAAAGGCTGACCGTAAATGGTCAGCCTTTTTAGCATAATCTAGCTTATTTTCTAGTAATCAAAAGATCCTACTGGGATTTCTATTGCGGATGCATCGCCTTCTTTAACAATTTCAGCAATCGTCCATACTTGAGGCACCACATTGTTTACGAAATAGCGTGCAGAGTAGACTTTACCAATATAGAATTCGTAATCATAATGGTCAGCACCTACTTCTTCGGCACGTTTGCTAGCAATAAGGGCTTGCTCTAATATACACCATGCACCATAAACCATAGAGGTAGCAGTAAGGATACGACGTGCATAAAGCGGCATCATGCTGATTTTGCCAGAGCCAAAGTATCCACCGATAGCCATTTGAGTTTCTGCTAGTGCATTAAGAGCTTTGCCAAACTTCTCAAATTCTTTTTCAAATCCGGCTGCATTCTTATTAGCTTCGTAGAAATCTTGTACTTGCTTAAACCATTTAGCATATACAGTACCTTGTTTCATAGTCCATTTACGTCCTAATAAGTCTAATGCTTGAATATAGTTAGTTCCTTCCCAGATGGAGTAGATTTTTACATCTCTAGCGATTTGGGATACAGGATATTCTTCACAATAGCCATATCCGCCATAAGCTTGGATAGCTTCACTGATTAG
>CAZYLY010000216.1:475-2903 GCA_964648825.1 uncultured Syntrophomonadaceae bacterium | reverse complement strand
AATATAACTGCCTTTTATTTTCCTTTAAATCAGTTAGAAATGGTAAATACATGGAAATAACAATCATTTCGGCGAAAGGCCATTTGCTTGCGTATATAGAACCTCCTACAATAGGCTTTATATTTACTAAAGCAGGAAGAATATTATTAAAATCAAATAAAGGCGTAATAGAAATTAAGCCTAAAATAAGTAATAATATAACTGCCCAGATGTAGAAATCAGCTAATCGTGCGTGGATGTTTATTCCCTTCAATATAATATAAGCAGTGGAAATAATGATGGTGGTAGTTAATATTATTGTTGAAATAGTAGGATACATTAGCTGGACAAATCTAATATTATCAAATAAAAGCAAAATAGCTATTATAAGAAGATTAATCAAGAAAACAAAGTTTATTAGTTTTCCGCCTACTTTACCGAAAGTTAATTCAGTAATTTGTATAATACTTTGACCCGGATACAACATATGAAGAGATATTAAAATATATAGCAGGTATAAGCCTGGTAATGTAGCTAGAATCGTAGCTGCCCATACATCTTTACCTATAATGCTTTCTGGAATATATATAAAGGCGCTGCCGAGTAAGTATAAAAAAATAAGAAAACCTAGTTGCCGGCAATAGATTTGATTCATAATTAAGCTCCTGATTATTTATTTTGCTTGATTAAATGCTGCTAATTTTTCCGCCCAAGGCACAAAATAGTCTAGTAAATCACCTAGATTAGGTAGGTAACTAGTATCAAAGTGGTATTCTAAACAATAAGCACTTCCAGCTAAAAATATTAACAGGGTAATAAATAATTCCAACCATTTCTTTTCCCTGATTAAGGGATAAAAGGAATAAGTAAAACTTAAGCATAAGAAAATAATAATGGTAATAATAATCATGTACTACACTCCTTTATTACCGGATGAAAATATTTCTGCGCGCTAAGTTAGTATGGGATAGGGTTGTTTTTACCCGGATAGTTGTATCTACTTGAGGATATAAATCAGCCCAATCATCTTTGATTTTATCCCAATAATCCGGTTCATAACGGTAAATGTTACGACCGAAGCCCAAAAAATCGCTGCCTACTAGTTGTCCTTTATTAATAGCGGCATTAATATGTTTAGTTATTTCTTGGCTGGCAGCCTGCTCAGTTTTGCGTGTAAATTCGGCTTGATAATCGTCAACACTCCCGGTTATATCTAAAAGGTTAAATTTCACTTCAGTATTAATAAGCATAGTTAGTTTACCTTTATCAATCTGGGGACGGATTTTACTCTTTAATTGGTGAATTTCCAAATTAATTTTGCTTCCAGAATCATCGGGATAATCAACTGTTATTATTCCTCTAGGCGTTTTAGAATATAACCAGAATAAGCCTTTACTTTCAGTAACATCTAAAATACCCGCTATTTTCTTACCTTTAAATATGGCAGTTCCATCGATAGTTAATATATTCTTATCCTTAAGATCTTTAGTTATCGTTACCATTGGGGCAAAAGGGTCAAATCCGGGAGTGGCAGAATTAGCGATAAATTCATTTAAAGTTACGGGAATATATACCCCTAAGGTTTTCTCCTGGGTTCTAAGAATTTTTAATATGCCCCGGGCGGAACATAAGGATAAGGGACATTCGGCTCCATATAAATCGGTTAAGGGTGTATTTCTAGCTACGAAAATCTCGGAACTCATGCGAACATTGCGGTTACGATATAAAAAGTTTCCCCGAGCATGAAGACATCCGCATGGGACCACAAGGGAAACCTAGGTATAGTTAACAATATTTTGCGCGCAGCTTCTGCTACGGTATCGCCGCTAGCGCTTGCTACCACGAATTCAGCTTCTTTAGCTCCGCCCTCTTGCTGGTTAACTGGTTTATTTAGTTGGGTGGCAAATATTATCTTGCCGTCATCAGATAAATCAGCCCCTAATCCGCTACATATTGCTGTATCATTAATATCCATCTGATTCCAACAGCCAGAGGTAAATACAAGGCAAAATATTAAAATAATGCTACGCAATTTATACATGATATACCTCGCTTAATATTTCGGAAATATATTAACAAATGCTTCAAAAGGATTATATAATGGCCAATTATAAAAAAAGGCAATGGATAAATATATGCCGATAACATAAAAGCCCATAAATACAGCTACTTCCTTATAAAGTTTTTTTCTAATTAATTCAGGCAACTCCATAAATAAAATTAAAATAAATATTGCTATTAAAATAATGATCATAATTTTATACCTTTCTTTATTAACTATAACCTTCCTTTACATCAGCAACCCAACCAAAAGAAAATTCAGTGAAATCAGTGTTAAAATTAAGAAACCTACCTAAACTGAAAAGTATGAGTAGTTAAATAACTTCTCCTTAAGTCAAACTTAACCTCGATATTCACCTCGACATTTGGGAAATAATCATACCAATCT
>CAZYLY010000216.1:0-465 GCA_964648825.1 uncultured Syntrophomonadaceae bacterium | reverse complement strand
CATAAATAAAATTAAAATAAATATTGCTATTAAAATAAGGATCATAAATTTATTCCTTTCTTTGTTAACTGCAACCTCCTCCACACCGCCAACCCAAAAGGGTAGTCCTCGAAAAAGGTGTTGAATTAAAACTACCTAAACTGGAAAGTATGAGTAGTTAAATAACTTCTTCTTAAGTCAAACTTAACCTCGATATTCACCTCGACCTGCGGAAAATAATCATACCAATCTTCAGAAATTTTGCGCCAAACTTTAGGGTAACTTATGCTAACTAGGCGCCCCCATCCAAAAAAATCGCTATTGAGCTCTTGGGCACGGGTCACAGCTAAAGATATTTCTTTTTCCAACACATTAGTAGGTCAAAGTATTGAAAAATTAAAGGATAAAAGAAATAAAATTGACGCAGAGATAAAAAGTAATCATATTAAATACTACACTAATCATGGAGGTATAATTTCTTATAAA
>CAZYLY010000215.1:0-2920 GCA_964648825.1 uncultured Syntrophomonadaceae bacterium | reverse complement strand
TGGTCGATGTAACTAGCAAAGATGATACGGCCAGAATAGCAGTAGCCCAAGCAGTTATTCAGATGGAAGCGGCTACTTTACAAACGATTAAAAGCGGGGGTATTAAAAAAGGTGATGTTTTAGGAGTGGCTCAAATTGCCGGGGTGATGGGAGCTAAGCAGACCGCTGACCTTATACCCATGTGTCATCCTTTAATGCTTAGCAGTGTTGATATTAGTTTTCAGTATGATGAGGAAAAATCTGAAATAATAATTCAAGGCACAGTTAAAACTACTGGTAAAACGGGTGTAGAGATGGAAGCTTTAACTGCAGTAGGTGTAGCAGCTTTAACTATTTATGATATGAGCAAAGCGATTGACCGCTGGATGATAATTAAAGAAATTAAGCTCTTAGAAAAAATCGGGGGCAAAAGTGGTCATGTAGTGCGCGAATAATAATTATTGAGGTGATAAAATGCCAACTGGTAAAATATATTCTATTTGCATTAGCCCTGAGCGGGGGGAACTAAAGAAGGAAATTGATGAAGCTAAAATAATAGAAAACTATGGTATTGAAAATGATGGACATGCCGGGGATTGGGACCGTCAAGTAACTTGCCTTAATTATGCTAGTGTCATAAAGGCAAATCAGGAGCATAACCTAAATATGAACCCGGGGGATTTTGCCGAAAATATTTTAATTGAAGGATTAGATTTAGTAGCAGTAGGAGCCGGAGGAAAAATAAAATTAGGGGCTGATGTAATTTTACAAGTATCCCAAATCGGCAAAGACGACCATCCTAGCGTAGTTACCCGTACTTTTGGGGTATCGCTCTTACCTTATGAAGGGCTTTTTTGCAAAGTACTAGCTGGGGGTATAATCCGCAAAGGTGACCCAGTCGAGGTGATATAATGTATAAAGCTGGCATATTAGTTATGAGTGATAAAGGTGCCCGGGGCGAACGGGAGGACTTAAGCGGTAAACAAATTGCCGAATTATTAGGCAGCGATTACAGCATAGATTTTTACGAAATAATCCCCGATGAAAAAGAAATTATTATGGATAAATTAAAATACCTTGCTGACGAACTGAAATTAGACCTAGTTTTAACCTCGGGAGGGACTGGATTTTCTCTGCGGGATGTAACTCCTGAAGCGACTATGGCAGTAGTCGAGCGACCAACGCCAGGTATCGCTGAAGCTATTCGCCAATATGGGATGCAAAAAACTCCTAAGGCTATGTTATCAAGGGCTACCGCCGGGATAAGAAAAACTACCCTCATTATTAATCTGCCCGGCAGCATAAAAGGGGTCAGAGAATCAATCGAAGCTATAATGCCCGCCCTAGACCACGGCTTAGATATACTAATCGGCTCCGCAAGTGAATGCGGACAAGGCTAACCGTGTCATGGGGACGGGGGTATTGACACATAATTGCAAGTAAAAAGGGCGGGGATATTAACACCGTTATATGTTAATATCCCCGCCCTTTTTCAGTGTGGATGAAAAGTAAGAAAATTTTATGTGGCAATTACTTCATGAAACGAGTTAGGCTAAAGTTTTAAGAATTAATGCCGATACCATATATTAGAAACCAAAGCACTGTAGGAGGTAAATCTTATGCAGATTAATATGAATCTAGGCGGAAAAAACAACTTTTTAAATATGTATTCATTAAACAGCCAAGTTTCGGATCAAAAACAATCTATTATGAAAAATAATGAGTTACAAATCCAGAAAGATAGTTTGTCGATTAGCCCTTTTGGCAAGGCCAAAAACATTATTGAATCATTACTGAAACAAAAACAAAAAATAATTGAAAATAAAAATGATTTTATCGGCAGAACTCTCGAAAAAGGTGGGGATATGGAAAGTATAAAACCACAGCTAGAAGCTTTCGACGAACAAATTAAAAACATTGATGAACAGATTGCTAGAACCATAAGTGAACAAATAAAACAACAGACTGATGCTTTAAAAAAGACGGAATATAATCAACCCCAAACAGGAGAAAAAACATCAACCGAACGGTTAAATTCAATTATAAGCTTATCCTCCAATCTTAGCCAAGCACGAGTAGTTTCTGCGGTTAAAACTAAAATGGAAGGAGAAGCAAGAGTTTTAGCCAGGGAAATTAAAACTGATGAGGCTCGCGGCGGAGCATCTATCTATGATAAAGAGCGCTTAAATAATTTACAAAAGCAATCGGCTAAATTAACTACTCAAATTAATGAGAAATTAATTAATGTAAGTGAAGAAATTAAGAACGATAATGATAAGCAAGCCGAACCGGAAACCCCAGAGCCAACTATGTTGTAGGGGCGGGGGTATTGACACACCGGTTCTCAGTCATTTCCATCTGCTTTAAAAACTAGGGGCAAAACTTTTTAAAATCTGTTCTACTTCTTCGTATCCAGTGGGAAAAGCGTAGTTGTAACGGGCCGGAAGAGCCAAGACATATTGGTTGCTACGACCTAGTTCACTAGGATTCATAGGTGCAGCTCCAATATGGAACTCACCGCCTTGCAAAGAATTCCATTGTGCAGGGGTAAAGACCATAATGGGAATATCCTGACGCGGTTTTTCGGCAGTCCACTGGGGATGTCTGACAGAAAGCTGGGTTCCTGTCTGTGCCGGCAGGTGGTTAGACGAACCTATGGCATAACCTTCCCATTGCTCGGATATAATTGTATAACCCAGCCAGCTAGAAGGTAGTTCCAAGCTGAAGCCATATTCATTATTTAAATAAATAATCGAATTGCTGTCGGGGCTGTCGCTATCCTTAAAATCGGTAATAAGCCAGTTGTTATCTATTTTTTCTACTAGTAGCATTACTGGTCGTTTAGCAGCATAGCCTCCCTTAGACATTTCTACACTAGTTATCTCAATAACTTCACCTTTAATTTGGTATTGGGAATCGGATAATTTTTCTAGCTTAATAA
>CAZYLY010000214.1:0-2927 GCA_964648825.1 uncultured Syntrophomonadaceae bacterium | reverse complement strand
ATCCCAGGTGGTATAATAATCCATAATTCTGCAGCTAATTTCTTCATTAAAGCCTTGTTGTAAATAAACAAGTCCCTCATTTTTTGTATTACCATGGTTGGAGATAATCTTTCGCCCAAGGGTATATGTATTATTAAAATAATTAGAATAAATCTTAAAACAATTAATTAGCTGATATATTTGTGCATATTCTTCTGCTGTGGCATAAGCTATGTCGTTGTATTCTATTTGTGCATAAGACAACTCTTGGGCACAGGCTATAGTAGCAAAAGTTAAATTAAAGGTAATAGCAATAATTATTAAGCAGTTAAATCTCATTTTTCTCCTCCTCTATCAATATCTATTAGTATAATCATATGGTAATAATTAACATAAAGTAATTTGTCACCATTGAAAAAAGTTTTTATTAAAAAATCTAATAATAACGACAAATTGTCATAAACAATAAGAATAAATTTGTTATAATATAATTATGTGATTATTTAGAAAATATAATATTTTGATAGGGGGAATTAGTAATGTTGGATAAGTTCACGGAATCAGTTAAGACTTTGCCGCAATTATTTGATAATACCGTTAGTAACTTTGGTGACCGACCGGCTATGAAATTCAAACTGGAGGGTACCTATGTATCCCTAAACTATCAGGGGTTTGCGAACATAGTTGAAGAAATGGGTAATGGGCTAATGAGCCTGGGCTTAGAAAAAGGTGAAAGCGTTGCCCTGATGGCCCATACTAGTGAAAGATGGGGTTGGGCAGATTGGTCAATTCAAACTACCGGTGGCGTTACCGTTACTGTTTATCCCTCTCTATCGGCTCCCGAAACGGCTTTTATTGTAAATCATTCCGAAGCTAAGTATTTATTTGCTGGAACTGATGAAGTTGCCAAAAGGGTTTTAACCGTTTGGGATGAAATGCCGACCCTGCAAAAGATTATAGTTTTAGAATCAAAAACTGATCTAGTAGACGACCGGGTTATCGATATAACTGTTTTAAGAAATAAGGGACGTACATATAGCGTAGATAATCCAGGAGCCTATAAGGCTAGAAGCGATTCGGTAGCTCCTAATGATCCATCAAGTATTATTTATACTTCTGGAACAACTGGGGATTTAAAAGGTAGTTTACTAAGCCATGAAGATCTGGTAGGGGCATTGACCCGCAGCTTAAAACATATGGAAATAGGCGGTTATAGCGCCAGTTACGAAGATATGGCATTTTCCTTACTACCTTTGGCGCATATTTGGGAAAGAAATAATTCTTACTTTGCGATGATTGCGGTTGGTGCCTGTATAGGTTTTGCCGAAAAACCAACTACTCTAGTCCAAGATATACAAGAAATTAAGCCGACCTGGGTACTTTTAGTTCCAAGACTTTGGGATAGAATTTATTCCGGTTTTAAAGGAGCCTTTACTAGTAATCCAG
Source organism: uncultured Syntrophomonadaceae bacterium (assembly GCA_964648825.1). Classification (GTDB taxonomy): domain Bacteria; phylum Bacillota; class Syntrophomonadia; order Syntrophomonadales; family Syntrophomonadaceae; genus JAAYRQ01. The sequence continues at coordinate 1,502 of CAZYLY010000214.1, read as the reverse complement.
AAGGGAAAGCTTTATTCGAATGGGCAGTTAAAGTAGGGGAAAAAGTATTAGAAAAACGTACCCAGCCTAATGGTGCGGTTGATTTTACTGCAGATCCTACAGAAGGCTTAGATGCCGATTTAGCGGCTGAATTTAAACGGGCTGATGCTATGGTCTTTAATCAACTAAGGCAGCTATTAGGCGGAAGACTAAGGATACCTTATTCAGGAGGCGGACATTTAGCACCCGATTTGCATTATAATTATATGGCTTTAAATTTCCCCTTATTAAATGGATGGGGACTTACCGAAACTGCAGCCGGCATTAGTCATGGTTATCCTAATGCTACCAAAGTCGGATGGTTATCTAAAATGGTACCGGGAGTTGAAGCGAAACTAGCCGAAGATGGAGAAATTTTAGTAAGAGGTATTGGGGTAATAAAAGAATACTATAAAAATCCTCAAGAAACTGCGGATGCTTTTGCTGATGATGGTTGGTTTAAAACCGGGGATTTAGGTGAATTTGACGAGGATGGCTTCTTACGCATTGTGGATCGTAAAAAGCATATTATTGTCATGGATACTGGTAAAAATGTAGCTCCGGCTAAAATCGAATCCCACTTCACTAATAGCCCGGTAATAGAACAAGTAGTCGTACTAGGCGATAATCTTAAATTCATTTCCGCACTAATAGTACCTGCTTTTGATGTAATTCTATACATGTTAAAAGAAAAAGGCGCAGTTTACGATGAAAGTAAATTAAAATATGCTGAAATTAACGGAATACAAACTTGTATCGAAGTAGGAAATGATGTTATAGAAAATGAATTTATTCAAGATTTAATAGCTAAGGAAGTAGAGCGTATCAATCAATACGTAGAAGATTTTGAAAAGATTAAGGCTTATACTATTTTATCCCGCAAATTCACCGAAGAAGATGGAGATTTAACTCCTACGATGAAGATTAAGCGTAAAGTAGTAATCGAGAAGTACGATGACAAAATAAAAGCCATGTACAAATAATGTCTAAAACATCTGTTTATCACAATGGGTAAAAGAAAAAGCCCAAGGGGGTCAATCTCCTTGGGCTTTTATATGCTTACATTAATTCTTCTTAGGTAATAGAAAGCATAGACTTGTCAAGGTAACAGATATATGGCAACTCCTTTTATTAATTATATCGTAACATAGGCTAAATATTCGTTAATGATAGGGTCAGAAATAGCCTCTTTTTTTATGCCGTAAATTATATAGGTTATTTTCACTCTCTATTGCGTACAATATGTACATAAGATACAATTGAGAGGAGGAAGGTGATGTTCATGCAAACTATAAATGCAACTGATGTAAGAAGAGAATTTAGCCAGTTTATAGATACTGTAGCGAGGGAGAAACCCGTAGTAGTCAAACGAAATAGGGATTATATATTATCTATATCACTTGAACAAACCGTAAATTTACTAGCCACTTACCGTTTTAATATGAATGTTTTTAGCGAAGAAGATGGCAGTTTTACAGCAACCT
>CAZYLY010000213.1:0-2939 GCA_964648825.1 uncultured Syntrophomonadaceae bacterium | reverse complement strand
CCCGATGAACAAAGGTGAGGGGGGTTCTCAACGGTTGTTCGCCGGTAACATCGGGTTAATTTACCCTGACTTTATTAGCCGGGATACCGAGATACGGATTATCGCTGATGCTAAATACAAACCCATTGGCAATATCGGGAACTCAGACTATCTTCAAGTATTAGCTTATATGTTAAGGTTTGAGGCAAAAAAAGGTTTCTATTTATATCCTGAAAGCAGTGGGGGTGAAAATCTTGAATTGCAATTGAATAGTGGCTCAACATACGAGAAAAATGTAGCTGCTCGTGATGATGTCTTACTCGTCAAATGTGGTTTGCGTATTCCTCGCGATGCTGAAAATTACGACCATTTTAAAGAGCAAATTAGAAATAATGAAAAATTATTTATGGCCCAATTTTATAGTTAGCTCTAAATCGAAATGTCTTTGCGTAAAATATTGCGTAGGTGATATATGGCAAATCTTATTATTGCAAAAAACTCATCCGCAAAAAGATACTAGGTGGTATATTGAAAAGGCTATATATGATTTAGAAAAGGATAGGAGGGTCTCCAGGTAATAATGGGGCTGTTCCTCGTGAGGTTTTTTAAAAATCAAAAGCCTATAATTATAGGCTTTTGCAAACTTGGTTTTAAAAAATCCGCTCCACTTTTACGTTTTTGCTGGTTAAGTATTGGTCTTTTAGCCAGTCGTAGAAGGGGACTGGGGCGTAAGTGGGACTGTTTTCTTTCAGGGCTTGCCAGGCATCTTCGGGATTATAATAATCCTGGGCCAGTTCAATTATTACTAAGGTATCGCCGTCCATATAAGCGATTAGGGGTACGCATAAGTCTTTTTCTACATTATCGGCTTGTACTACTATTTCTAAGCGTTTTCGATTTATACGTACTTCACAATTAGTATTTGCTTTTATCCATTCGATGAATTTGGGTAGGTTAATATTTTTAGGTACTTTGATTTTCACTTTTACTTCCTCCTAATTTTTTTAATATATTTAAGCCAACCGCTAACACAAACCATTTGGGTGCTGATTCTTCAGGGTTATGGTATTCACAGATTAGGTTGTTTTCCAGCGCAGTTTCTATTATTTCAAGCTGCCATGCGGGTATAGTTAGTCTTTGCTCTAGTTCTGTCCACGGGAAGTATTTGCCGGGGCAGGAGGTGGGGTTTACATCTTTATGTCCGATTACGGATAGTTCTTTTTGGTAGTGATTGTTTAGGTATTTGATTAAGTTTATTAGTGTGTTTATTTGTTTTGTTTCGGGTGGATATTCTTCAAAGTTTCCAGTTAGGCATATTCCTATACTGTCAGGGTTGCCTTCGTTTCCTGCATGGGCTCCGATGGTATCTAAGGGGCGGCCTTCTTCGATGATGCCGCCTTTTCTTATTACATAATGGTAACCGATGCCGCTAAAGCCGCGGTTTTTATGCCAGCGGTGTATTTCTGATGCCTTTACGTCAGCACTAGCCGAATGATGGATTATGATTCGGCTAGTGTTGGTACGTTTATTAAGTTTAGTAAAGGTAAGGTTAGTTTTGGTTATCTGCATTTTTTTGCGCCTCTCATTAATTGTCTAGCCTTTGGCGGTCGCTAATTGTTGGTACGGGGCGGTAAGCGTCTATTCCGATAGTGTTTAGTTTTTCGTGGGGCATAGTGATTATCGCTTCTCTAAGTTCGTAAATGGCCGAGGTTAACTGATTAAGCTTGCCTTCTACCCGAATTAGCAGGTAGATAGCTACTGCTATGGGAAAGCCCACATTTGTAATTAAGGTCGTTATGTCTTCCATTAAGTTCCCCCCTTTTTTTAAAAAATAAGGCGGAGAGAATGTCTCCGCCTGTAGGTTTAGATTAGGTCGAAGTCGGTTGTTTCTCTAACTATCATACGAGCGCTTTTTTTGCTAGTTAGTTCTCCGCCGCTGCCAGAGAAAATATTGGCGGCGATGATGCCATTCATGGCACTGTTTATTACGCCGGTGTCTATATCTTCTTTGGCGTTTTGTACTCTAAGCCTATGAGTTTTGCTTAGCTGGGTTATGAAATCTAGTTCTAAAGTCCTGACTGCTGCCATTTTTATGCCTCCTTTCTATGATTAATAGGGTTTTAGTTTTTAGTCTTCTTCCAGTTCGGAAACGTCTCGGCGTTGGATGCTCAGGTTAACTGATTCCTGTAAGGAAATTAGGTTCTGGGCTACGGAATACATTTTTTCATTGTCGGCATCAGTTTTTACGTCTTTGTATGTACGGTTGATGCTAAGCTGTTGGCCGGATGCCCCAAAGCCGTTGTCCATTACGAGGATTAGGTCGGTTGTTGCTGGTATTGCGCTAATTGCCATGAGTTTTGCCTCCTTTCGCTAAGTTTTATAAAGCAATGTTTCGTTTTGCTTTATGTGCTTAGTTTAATAGGAAGGGTAGCTTAAGGGAAAAAGCGTTCAGGTGGTGCTTGGGTAATATTTATTGCCGGAAATAGATTATGGGGAAGCTTTTTTGACGGGAATTGGGTAAATGGTTGTTATATATACTAGTGCTTTTTGTATTCTTAATGCTTTATTTGTATGGCGATTTCTCTAATTTTCGCAAAGAAAGTGTTATTTATTTCAAAAATTGATGATTTATCAAAAGGTTATTAATAAATAATGTAGAATTATATAAGGAATATGCAAAAATATAGGACAATGATATTAGTATAAGGATGATGCTGATCAATTTGCTGCAACTACTGAATTATTTGTCCGGGATATTGAACAAATAACTAAATCAATGAATGAAATTAACATCGCTATAGAAGGGGTATCTGCAACCATTGAACAATCAACTGCTGGTACCCAAGAGATAGCAAAAGGCAGCGAGGCAGCCGCGCAAGCTGCGCAGGAAGTAAATAATGTTTCTGGAAAATTGGCCGAAGGTGCAACTAGGCTAAATGAATTAGTAGATAAATTTAAAA
>CAZYLY010000212.1:0-2964 GCA_964648825.1 uncultured Syntrophomonadaceae bacterium | reverse complement strand
ATTACTTTTAAGTTGTTAAAGAAAAGGGGAATAGTTAGGAAAAATAAAAAGAGTGCAGTTAATTACTACACCCTTAATAGCTAATTAGACTAAATTAAAATTGGTTTAAGGCGGTTAAGATAGGATCCCATACCGGGCTAAAAGGTGGGGAATAAGCTAAATCCATATCGATTATATCTTCAATAGTGCTTCTTAAAGTAATGGCAGCGGCTATAATATCGATGCGCTTAGCAGCCCCGGCGAAACCAACTATTTGGGCACCAAGAATCCGGCGGCTATTTTTGTCAACGACTAGCTTAACCCAGATGTTATCGGCAGTCGGGTAATAGTGGGCTTTTGTTTTAGATTTAATCATTTGACTAATATATTCAATACCTAAAGCTTGACATTCCTTCTCACTTAAACCCGTGCGAGATATTTCCATGTCTATAATACCCGCGATTCCAGTACCTAATACCCCTTTAAAATTGGCATTACCGCCAGCTAAGTTTTCGCCCGCAGTTTTGCCTTGTTTGTTCGCAGTAGTACCCATAGGAATATATACTTCTTGCTCTGAAACTAAGTGAAAAGTTGCAGCACAATCCCCAGCTGCATATATATCCGGTACATTAGTTTCCATCCGGTTATTAACCCGAATCGCGCCCCTAAAACCTAACTCGATACCTGCTTCGCTGGCTATTTCCGAATTAGGTCGTACCCCCACAGACATTATAACTAAATCGGCTTCAATTATGCCCCGGTCAGTTATTACTTCACTTACCCTTTCTTCACCTTTAAAGCTGGTTACACTTTCCCCGGCACGCACCGTAACCCCTTGTGCCCCTAAGTAATCGGAAACAAGAGCTGCCATATCCTTATCCATATTAGGAATGATATGTTCATTTTGTTCTACTACCATAACTTCACAATTATGTGCTAATAAATTTTCCACCATTTCTAGCCCAATATAGCCGCCGCCTATAATTACGGCTCTTTTAGGCTGATATTCGGTTAAATAACTGCGAATATTTTGACTGTCATGAATAGTACGTAAGGGGAAGATGCCCTTTAAATTAACCCCTTCCCAAGGAGGGATTACTGGTCTGGCACCAGTAGCAATAAGTAATTTATCATACGCAACTATGGTGGTTTCTGCTGAAAGCATATTTTCAGCAGTAATAGTCTTTTCTTCTTTATTAATTTTAGTAACTTTCATTTGGGTAAATACTTGAATGTTTTGCTCGGCAAACTGTTCTATGGTTCTGGCTATAAGCATACTTTGCTTAGGAATTACATTCCCGATAAAATAAGGTAAACCACAGCCGGCATAGGAAATAAATTCATCATTAGTATATACCTCAATAACCATATCCGGGTCGGTGCGGCGCGCTTTAGCTGCAGCGCTCATTCCTGCTGCAACTCCGCCTATAACTACTAATCTTTTTGCCATAAAAACCCTCCTCGTTATTGTAATATTTGCTATATTCTATACTTTTTATTTTACCATTTATAATAATAATGGGTAGTAATATTTAACCAAAATGTGTAATAATGATAGAATGAATAATAATACTCTAACAGCTTGACTGTATGCAGTAAAATTTGGTTTAGATTAATAGAAGAATTAGGAGGAGATATTGTGGCGATAAGATTATATGCCGATAATGCTTGTGATTTAGATAAAGAGGTATTAGAAGAATTAGGGGTAAAACTTTTTTATATAAAAACTACGATTAAGGATAAAACTTATCAAGATAGACTAGATTTAGAACCGTCTGAATTTTATAAGATGATTGCCGAGCCTGGAATTATGCCTACTACAGCCTTAATTCCCCCAGCTGAATTTCAAGTAGAATTTGAACAAGTAATAAATGAAACTGAAGATGAGATTATCTACATTGGTTTTTCTTCGGGACTTAGTGGTACTTATGAATCTGCTTGTATGGCTCGTGATGCTGTAAGCCCGGAAAGAATTACCGTGATAGACTCTTTAAGTGCTTCAGTCGGATATGCTTTAACCGTAATTAGGGCTGCAAAAGCAGTAAAAGCGGGTAAAAGTAAAGCGGAGATAATAGCGGAAATCGAAGATAATATAGCCCATATAGAACATCTTTTTATCGTAGGTAATTTTGAAATGCTTAAAAGAGGCGGGCGGGTAAGTGCGACTTCGGCTGCTTTAGGTAATTTGCTTAACATAAAATTAATTTTAAACTTTGTGGAAGGTAAAATCGTACCTTTAGAGAAAGCTCATGGGACTAAAAAAGCCCGACGGCGCATGATTGAAATAATGGAAGAACGGGGACGGGATTTATCTAACCAAGTAATTGGTATTAACCATTCTAACGACCTGCAAGCAGCATTTGAATTAAAAAAGTTAATTGAAGAAAAGTTTGGCTGTACGGAATTTGTCATTTCGGAAATAGGTGCGACTATAGGTTCACACGTAGGAGCAGGTACTTGTGCGGTATTTTTCCGGAATTAAAATCAGGGCTAGACTTGCACCAGGCACATAAGACCGATTTTATGCTATAATTAATCAGATGTGCCGCTTAAAAATAAAGGAGGAACTAGATTGTCAACAACTGAATTTAGTAGTCTAGGTTTAAAGCCGGAACTACTTACCATGATTAAGGAAAAGGGGTTTGTTAAACCTACACCCATACAGGCTCAAACGATTCCCCTTGCTTTGCAGAATTTTGATATTATGGGACAGGCGCAAACTGGAACAGGTAAAACGGCTGCGTTTGGGTTGCCCATTTTGAACCAAATAACGAAAGGGGCGGGCTTGCAAGCTTTGGTCTTATGCCCTACCCGTGAATTAGCCGTACAAGTATGCAAGGAAATATACTTCTTAGGCCGCTTGACAGGCATGAAAGCTATAGCAGTTTACGGAGGTCAATCTATTGAAAGGCAGATAAAAGGCTTAGAAGAATCACCTGAAATTGTTATTGCTACCCCGGGACGACTATTAGACCACATGCGCAG
>CAZYLY010000211.1:2787-2997 GCA_964648825.1 uncultured Syntrophomonadaceae bacterium | reverse complement strand
TTTTAATTATTATAAAAAACATCCAGATAAAATGAGTGCCTGGTATAAACAGATAGCGGCTGATGAGGGTCTGGAAAGGGCAGTGGCAGATTATATTTCCGGTATGAGTGATGCGTACTGTGTGGAATTATTTAAGGATATATTTATTCCCCAATCCTTAGTACCAGATGCGATAAAAAACGCTTCTTTTATTACTTAAAAATAATTTTA
>CAZYLY010000211.1:0-2777 GCA_964648825.1 uncultured Syntrophomonadaceae bacterium | reverse complement strand
TGGCGAGGCATTATAATAATGATGTAGTGGGTGAAATCCAATCTCGCTTAGATATTGTAGAAATAGTAGCAGAAACAGTCAATTTATCCCGTAAGGGTAATCGTTATTGGGGACGGTGTCCCTTCCATGATGAGAAAACGGCATCTTTTTGTGTTACCCCCGAGAAAAATATGTTTTATTGCTTCGGCTGCAATACCGGGGGAGATATGTTTTCCTTCATTATGAAAAGAGATAGCCTTAATTTTGCCGATGCTTTAGAAGTGTTAGCAGCTAAAGCCGGTATAGAAAAAGTGAAAACTATTTCCACACCGGAATTGGAACGTAAAAAACGCTTAATAGCACTTAATATGACTGTAGCCGAATATTATCATCAAGTTTTAACCAGGCATGATAAGGTAAAACAATATTTGGCTAAGCGTAATATTAACCCAGAGACTATAAATAACTTTAAGCTTGGATATGCTGATGATGCTTGGAATAGCCTGGAAGAATTTATAGTGAAAAAAGGTTTTAATTTGGCAGATTTAAACCACTTAGGCTTAATTAAGAAAAGTGAAAAAACTAATAATTATTTTGACATATTCCGTAATCGGCTTATTTTCCCCATTCACGCACCTAATGGCGATGTGGTAGGCTTTGGCGGGCGAGCTTTAGATGATGATAATATGCCAAAATATCTTAATAGCCCCGAAAGTAATATTTTTTCTAAACGTAGGAATTTATATGGACTGTTTCAAGGGCGGGAGGCTATAAGGCAGAAGAACCAGGTAATCCTGGTAGAAGGCTACATGGATTGTATTAAGCTTCATCAGTATGGAATTAATAATGTGGTGGCATCTTTGGGCACAGCTTTTACCGAAGAACAAGCTAAATTAATAAAAAGATATGCTGAAGAAGTGGTAATTTTATATGACGGAGATGAAGCTGGGCAAAGGGAAACTTTGAAAGCCATAGATGTTTTAGTGCAAGAAAATATGATAATAGATGTAATTACATTACCAGGATTAATAGATCCTGATGATTATCTAGATTTGTATGGAAAAGAGGATTTTTTACGCTTTTTAAAGAATAATAAGATTAACTATATCGAATTTAAATTAAATAGATATATTAATGTAATTACACCTAATCATATTGAAGATAAAGTTAAAATAATCAATATGTTAAGCCCAGATATTAAGCAAATTGATAGTGAACTTAAAAAAGATTATCTAGTAAAGCTCATTGCCCAAAAACTTAAGATAGAAGAAAACATTATTTATCGGGAATTTACGAGAAATCGTGATTTAAGGCGGCAAGAAGGTATAAAAAGGAATAATAAGCAAATAATTAGAGATAATAGACCTTATGCAAATTTTACTTTAGAAGAAAGAATATTAGCTGCCGCTATTAAAAACCCAAATATCTTCGCGAAATTAGAGGCTTTTGAGGCAGGAGAAATGTATTCAGATACCAAATTAAACCAAATAGCTAATATTTTCAAAAATAATAGATTTGATGAAGAAATAGAACTCGAAATTAGAGCTAATGATTTAGAAAGTTCTTGGGCTAAAATAGCCTTAGCTATGGAAGAAGCACCAATAAAAGATTATGAGCTAAATGACTTTTTAAGAATAATAATTAGGAATAGAAAACAAAGAAAATGGCAAGATTTACAAGGCGAATTAAATGTTATTAAACAAAATGGTAATTTTGATATTATGCTAAATTTCATTTTAAATCTTAATACTGTTATTAATGAAACCCGGGAAGGGGGGATTAAATGAAACAGGACAAAAAACTAGCTGAATCAATTAGTGTTTTAGCCGAAAAAGGTAAAAAGAAAAAATCATTAACCTATGATGAAATTATTGAAGATTTGCAGGCTTATAATTTAGAGCCTGATAATATTGATGATTTACTTGAACACCTCCAGTCTTTAGGTATTAACATAACTAATGATTCAGAGCTAGAAGAAGAGGGAGAAAACGAAAACATAGAAACCGAGGAATTATCGGTACCTGATGGTATTGAAATAGATGATCCGGTCCGCATGTATCTAAAAGAAATAGGCAGGGTTCCCCTTTTAACTGCAAGTGAGGAGATTAACTTAGCCGAAAGAATTGAAGCTGGTGAAGAAGAAGCTAAACGGCAATTAGTCGAAGCTAACTTAAGGCTAGTAGTTAGCATTGCTAAGCGTTATGTAGGACGGGGTATGCTTTTTTTGGATTTAATCCAAGAAGGTAACTTAGGACTTATGAAAGCGGTAGAAAAGTTTGATTACCGCAAAGGCTTTAAATTCAGCACTTACGCTACTTGGTGGATAAGGCAAGCCATAACTAGAGCTATAGCTGACCAAGCCCGTACTATTCGTATACCAGTACACATGGTAGAGACTATTAATAAGTTGTCCAGGGTACAAAGAAATCTGGTGCAAAGTTTGGGCCGGGATCCTACTCCCAGTGAAATAGCTGAGGAAATGGATATCCCTGTAGACCGAGTGATTGAGATAATGAAGGTAGCCCAGGAGCCAGTATCTTTAGAAACTCCTATTGGGGAAGAAGATGATAGCCATTTAGGTGATTTTATTACTGATGAAGATGCTGAGTCTCCAGAAGAGTCTGCATCCTTTGTACTATTGCGCGAGCATATGAATGGTATCTTAAGTACCTTGACAGAACGCGAAGAAAAAGTACTTAGATTGAGATTTGGATTAGATGATGGCCGGCCGCGCACTTTAGAAGAAGTTGGGCAGGAATTCGGGGTTACCAGAGAAAGGATTCGTCAGATTGAAGCTA
>CAZYLY010000210.1:0-3049 GCA_964648825.1 uncultured Syntrophomonadaceae bacterium | reverse complement strand
GCAGCAGGTGTTTCCCCATGCGCAGGCCAGGCGACGGAATATTTATATATTCAACAAGAACACTTACAAACACGCTAAGAACTTATCGTAAAAAAATCCGGTGTCACTATAGCCCGGATAACCTTCAGGATCGAATTGTACCGAAAAAACCGGATAAGATTTATGCTTAATACCTTCAATAGTATTATCATTAAGATTACGCATGGTAATTTCTATTGGGGTATCTTCAATGGAATCTTCGGCTATGCTAAAGCCGTGGTTTTGGGTAGTTATATAGACCCGGTCATTATCTAAACATTTCACAGGTTGGTTAGAACCGCGATGTCCAAAAGGCAGCTTATGAGTTTTGGCCCCCAAAGCAAGAGCTAAAACTTGATGACCTAAGCCTATGCCGAAAATCGGTTTTTGCCCGACTAGTTTTTGACAGCATTCTATGACATAGGGGATAGCTTCAGGATCACCAGGCCCATCGGAAATAATAATGCCATCAGGATTTAAATTTAAGATTTCCTGGTGAGTAGTATAAGCTGGTACGGCTATGACTTCGCAATTTCTTCTGGTAAGGGATTCAATAACCCCTTTTTTCGTTCCCAAGTCTAACAATGCTATTCTTAGCTTGCCCTGTCCGAACTTCATATAATTATGACGAGTAACAAATTGTACTACATCACCCTTATTTTTTTCCGCAGTTATTTTAGCTTTTTTAATTAACCATTCTTTATTATCTAAACTATCAGTTATAACTCCGCCCATTATGCCTTCAGTTCTAATGGCTCTAGTCAAGGCCCTGGTGTCAACCTCGGTTAAAACGGCAATTTCACTCTTGTTTAAGAAGCTAATTAAGTCAACTTCCATTTCATAATGACTAGGAAAATCAGTCGCCTCTCTTAAAATTAAGCCCTTAACCATCGCCTTACCCGAAGCAAAACTTTTCTCATTAAAACCTACATTCCCTACTAAGGGATAAGTCATAACTACAATTTGCCCATAATAAGAAGGGTCGGTAATAATATCTTGGTAACTAATCATAGCCGTTGAAAACACTACTTCTCCTGCTGATAAAAGACAGTCATTTAATAATTTGCCCTTAAAAACCCGACCATTTTCTAATACTAGATAGCCTTGCATAATAATATTGCATCTCCTTATAATAAGATCTGTTTTAATTTTCTTCTATTATTTGACCATCACGAGCTATTATTATCCCATTAACAATCGTCATAACCGGCCAACCTGTATAGCTTTGTCCTTTGTAGGGACTATTTTTACCTTTCGAATAGAAATTTTTAATATCTACTTCTTTTTCTAAATTAGGGTCAATTATAGTTATATCAGCTGCACTGCCTATTTCCAGGGTACCTTTATCAATATTAATTATCTCCGCAGGATTAGCTGTTAATAAGCTAATCATGTTTTCTAAGTCTAGTTTTCCAGCCTTAACTAAGCTCATTACTACTGGAATAGCCGTTTCTAAGCCTGATATTCCAAAGGAGGCTAATTCATATTCACAATCTTTAGCTTCATAATGATGAGGGGCATGGTCAGTAGCAATACAATCGATAGTGCCATCAGCCAAACCGGCAATTAAGGCTGCTACATCTTCTGCACTACCCAAGGGAGGATTGACTTTAGTATCAGTATCATAAGTACCGACTATTTCATCAGTTAATGACAAATGATGGGGGGTTACTTCACAAGTGATATTGACCCCCTCGCCTTTAGCTCTTCTGATTAAATCTACTGAACCTTTAGTGGAAATGTGGCAAATGTGAATATGAGCTCCAGTTAATTTTGATAAAAGTATATCCCTGGCTATCATAATTTCTTCGGCCGCATCAGGAATCCCCTTTAAGCCGTAATAAGTTGAATAAAAACCTTCATTCATTTGCCCTTTTTCCGTTAAGGCTATTTCTTCACAGTGAGACATGACTGGAACGCCAAACATTTTTGCGTATTCCATCGCATTTCTCATAATATCTGACTTCACTACCGGGTTGCCATCATCAGATATGGCTATACAACCTGCTGCTACTAAGTGGGCAATTTCGCTTAATTCCTTCCCTAACTGTTCTTTAGAAATGGCTCCTATAGGCAAGACATTAATTACTCCCGATTTTAAGGCTCTTTCCTTAACAAAGTTAGCGACAGAAGCATTATCTACAACTGGATAAGTATTAGGCATACAACAAATGGTCGTGAAGCCGCCTACCGCCGCTGCCCGGGTACCCGTAGCTATATCTTCTTTATATTCGAAACCAGGTTCCCTCAAATGTACATGAATATCTATAAATCCAGGTGTCACTATTTTATTTTTAGCATCTATGATTTCGGCTCCATCAACATTTATATTACTGCCAATTTCAGCAATCTTGCCCTCTACAACTAGGAGGTCGGCAACTTCATTATAATTATTAGCCGGGTCGATTATTTGCCCATTTTTAATAAGTATTTTCATCTTAGTTACCTCCTATCATCAAGAATAGTAAGGCCATTCTTACTGCTACACCATTAGTCACTTGTTCTTCAATTACTGAATTAAGTGAATCGGCAATTACGCTGGATATTTCTACCCCTCTATTCATGGGGCCGGGATGTAATATTAATACGTCATCTTTAGCCCTTTTAAGGTGTTCAGGTCCAATCATATAAAGGTTGGAATATTCATCTAAAGTAGGAAATAAACCATTATGTTGCCGTTCCTTTTGGATACGCAGAATATTAATTACATCTACACCATCTATAGCATCATATAGGCTGTAATAACTTTTCACCCCTAGTCTTTCCACTTCGGGGGGAATTAGAGTAGAAGGTCCTACTACCCGCACTTCACAGCCGTATTTAGTCAAGCCATAAATATTAGACCTAGCTACCCGGCTATGTAGTATGTCACCTACAATAGCTACTTTTAGATTTTCTAAAGTACCTTTCTTTTCCCTAATGCTATATAAGTCTAATAAAGCTTGGGTAGGGTGCTCATTAGCCCCATCACCGGCATTAATAACCTTCATATTAGTGTTGCGGCTCACATAATGGGCGGTCCCGCTCATAG
>CAZYLY010000209.1:245-3154 GCA_964648825.1 uncultured Syntrophomonadaceae bacterium | reverse complement strand
TAATGCTGACCGTTTGCAATACCCCTTGAAAAAAGTAGGTGATAGTCATGTGCGGATTAGTTGGGAAGAAGCTATTAGCGAAATTTCCGCCAAATTACTAGCTATTAAAAAAGAGCATGGCGGTAAGGCATTTGCTTATATGGGCGGGGGTGCTTTAGGCGGACAAATGGAAGTGGCAATCGGTTTACGCCTTTTAAATTTACTCGGTTCGCGTTATTATTATTCGGATTTAGGGCAAGAATTTTCCAATGTCTTTTGGGTAGATGGACGAGTAACCGGTAAACAAAGCATTGTAACCCTACCAGATGCCCATAATGCTGATACTTTAGTAGCTTGGGGCTGGAATGGCTGGATGAGCCATCAAGAACCGCGTACTAGAAACTTAATTAAAGATATAGCCAAAGATCCTGATAAAAAGCTTATCGTAATTGATCCCCGTTTGTCAGAAACTGCTGAACGGGCAGATATTCATTTAGCTATAAAGCCAGGCACGGATACGATGCTTTTAAAAGCCATGATTAGAATTATTTTAGATAATGAATGGGAAGATAGTGATTACTTGGCTAAGTATGTAAATGGCTGGGAGAAAGTAGCCCCTTTATTAGAAGGGTTTGATGCTAAAAGAGCGGTGGAAACCGTTTGTGAGCTAGATTATGCTGAAGTTGCGGAAGTAGCACGTTTAATAGCCCAAACTAAATCGGCTATTCATGATGATTTAGGCATTTATATGAACCGTAATTCTACGATTAATAGTTATTTATTACACATCCTGCGCGCTGTAAGCGGACGTTTCTGTCAAGAGGGCGGACATATAATCCCGGCTTTTTTATTTCCTATGGGGAGTAATAGTGATGAACGCAATCCTAAAACCTGGCGCAGTGTTCATAATAATATGTTTCCGGTTATGGGGGTGTTTCCGCCCGCGATTTTCCCCGAGGAAGTCTTAAACGACCATCCCGAAAGATTAAGAGCTTTAATCGTAAGCGCCAATAATCCTTTGCGGGCTTATCCTGATACCTTAGCTTATGAAAAGGCTTTCGCCGTCCTAGAATTATCCGTCTGTATTGATGTTGTTTATAGCGAAACAGCTAGGCACTGCGATTATGTGCTACCTTGCTTAAGTTATATGGAAACTTATGATACGACTTGTTTTAACTTTTCTTATCCAGAATTATATGCATATATGCGCCAGCCGGTCTTAGAACCCCTTAGCCCTGAATGTAAGGAAGGTTCAGCCATTATTTTAGAAATAATAAAAGCTATCGGGGAAATGCCAAAGCTTCCAGAATCATTATATGAAGCGGGCAAAGAAGGTATAACCGCATACTTAGGCGCTTTCGGCGAATTTCTAACTAAAAATCCCGAACTGGCTAGGAAAGCCCCGCTTATTTTAGCCGAAACTTTAGGTACGGCACTAGGTTCAGTAAATCTAGCCTTATTAGTAGGAGTATTATTAAATGCTAGCCCGGCTTTAAAGGCAGGGGCAGTAGCCATGGGTTATCCAGATGATTTTACCATGGTAGAAAAAATGTTTGAGAGCATTTTAGCCCGTCCAGAAGGCCTAATTCTAGCCAGATATACAGAAGATAATTTTAGCCAATTAGCAACCGAAGATAAGAAAATTGCTTTGTATATTGAAGAATTAGTTGAACCACTACAAAAGGCAACTATTGAACAAGAGCTAGAAGAATTAAGAATGCCGGAGGATTTCCCCCTAATTCTTCATTCGGGACTTCACCATGAAACCGTAGCTAATTCCACTATACGTAATCCAGAATGGAATAAAGGACGGCGCTTTTTAACCATGCTTATGCACGAAGATGATGCGAAGAAATTAGGCTTAAATGACGGCGATATGGCTAAAATTACTACTAAAGCTTCCAGCGCGGAAATTGAAGTGGAAGTCAGCCCTTATGCGGCACCTGGCTGTGTATATATTCGCCACGGTCAAGGTTTAATCTATGATGGAGTAAAATATGGGGTTAATGTAAATGAATTAGTCCTTACAAGTGACCGGGATGAAATGGGCACCCCCATACATCGGCGTATTACCTGCCGGGTTGAAGCAATATAAAAGGTTAAGAAGGGATAAAAATATGTTAAGCAGCAGATTTCCAGTAGCCGTACAGATTTTAATTATCTTAGCCTGGTGTTCACCGGAAGTGAAAATAACGAGTGATATTATCGCCCTTAGTGTGAACACTAATCCAGTGATAATTAGACGAGTTATGGGCTATCTAAAAAAACATGATTTAATAACGGCGGCTTCTAGTATTGAAGGGGCTAAATTAGTGAAAGCAGCCGGGGAAACGACCCTCCTGGATGTCTATAAAGCGGTGGAATTAACCGAGGCTAACCGCTTATTCGGGCTGCATGAAAATACTAACCCCCACTGCCCCATAGGCAGCCGTATAAATGAGGTTTTAGAATCTCATTTAGGAGAAGCTCGCCAGGCATTGGAAGCGAAGCTGGAAAGCATAACTATCCAAGACTTGGTAAGCGAATTTACCACTTTTGAAGAGTTTTTAGCTTCATCGGCGTACAAGGAATTTGAGAAAACAATAGATAACCTTAATTAATCGGGTGATAAAACGGAATGCAAGGGGGACGGTTCCTTTTGCAAGAACCTCGACCGATTTTATCCAGTCTATTCACTTTTAGACCCCCATATATTTAAGTATTAGGCTATTTTTCTAGGGGGTAATAAACGTGAAACCGATAATCGGAATAACGGGTAATTATGATTATACTGATGACTTCTTTTGGCTGAAGAATCATTATGTAGCCTCGATTAATCGGGCGGGGGGAACTGCTGTAATCCTGCCCCCGGTTGAGGAAGAGGAATTGTTAAACCATTATATAAGTATATGTAATGGTTTTTTATTTTCTGGCGGGGGGGATATGGATCC
>CAZYLY010000209.1:0-235 GCA_964648825.1 uncultured Syntrophomonadaceae bacterium | reverse complement strand
GAAATGCCGGACAGAAGGTTAGGGGAGATAAATCCCCTCCGGGATAATTTTGAATATAGGTTAGCGCAAAAAATATTGGGCAGCCCTTTGCCGCTGCTCGGAATATGCCGAGGGTGTCAAATATTAAATGTGGCTATGGGCGGAACTCTTATCCAGGATATTAATTCAAGATTAGCTCATTCCCAGAAAGCCCCCCGAGATTACCCCTTTCATGCTATAGTATTGGAAGCAGGCT
>CAZYLY010000208.1:0-3159 GCA_964648825.1 uncultured Syntrophomonadaceae bacterium | reverse complement strand
GTTGGATTTGCATGATGCTTGCTTTGGCGGTTAGTGGTTTTTTGGTCTGGAACTGGCCGCCGGCTCGGATTTTTATGGGCGATGTAGGAAGCGGGTTTTTGGGTTATGTTTTTGCGGTGTTGGCTCTTGTTTCAGATAAAAGCTTTTCGGTTCCGCTTATAATATGGCTGATGCTTTTAGGGGTTTTTGTGGTGGATGCAACGGGTACACTCTTTAGGAGAAAGTTACGGGGGGAGCAACTATCTCTACCGCATAGAAGTCATGTTTACCAATTAGCTATTCAAGTTGGATATTCGCATAAACAGGTGACATTGGCAGTCTTATTTATTAATATTGTATTGGGTTTTGTAGCATTAGTAGCTATTCAATATAGGGAATTGTTATTTTGGATTGTGTTAGGCTCATTTATTTTACTTATTATGATACATTATTTACTAACTTATAAGTTGGGGGTTAGATTAAATGCCGGATATGAGGTGGAGAGTTCTGAACCTGGTAAAAATATTATTATCGGCTTAGAGGAGGCAGCGGGTACATTGGAGAATAAATGAGTACCGGGAATATACACAATGAATAGTAGTGAAATGCTTGGGATTGACCAAGTTTTATTTATTGGATAGATGGAGGTAGGAATATGGCGAAAAGGAAAAAACCCAAAACTTCTTCACAAACGGCACAACCGATAACACTTCCCCCCTGGCTTTCTCTGGCTACATTTATTGCCTTAGGAATCTTAATTTTCTATCCGCCATTTTTCCGGGGGCTATTTTTTAAGGAAGATATGTTCATATTTCATATATTCACAGCTTTAGTTTTCACCCTTATCTGGGTACAAAAGATATATAAAAAGGATTATACTCTATTAAGGAATCCACTCGATTGGGCGGTATTAGCATATGCTCTTGCCTACTTATTATCCTTAATTGGTGCTGTACATCCGGGGGAAGCGTATTACGGTTTTCTAAGAGTTCTGAACTTATTTATGATTTACTGGATGGTTACTCATGTAGTTAAGAACTACCCAGCCTTTGAAACTATAATAAAAATTCTTTTAGCTGCCGGAACCGGAGTAGCTGTAATCGGTATCCTTGCAGCTACAGGATATTCTAACTACCCTTCGGCCATGTATGGTGGGGCTATATCATCTACTCTACAATACCCTAACGCTACGGCTGCATACCTTGCTGTAATTAGTTTGTTAGGCATTTCTTTAATAATTATAGAAAAAAGACTACTAACTAAAATAATATATCTAAGTGCCATATTTTTAATGGTATTAGTAATACTTTGTGCTTTATCGAAAGGTGCCTGGCTGATTTTCGTCATCGGGGCTTTGTTACTCTTGGTCGGCATGCCGGGCTTACATAAAATAAGCTCCTTATACACACTAGGCGTGGCTTGTGTAGCTGCCGGTATAACTTATACTAAATTCCAACCGGCTATGGTGGCGCAAGAACCTGCCTTATCTTACCTGCTTATTGGTTTAGTAACCGTAATAATGGGACAAGTAGTCGGGGAAGGCTTTATTTTACTCGGCCAACGCATAAATTCGAAAATAGTTTTAACTATTACGTTAATTATCGCCTTGCTAGCGACAGGGATAGGTAGTGCATTTTTATTAAAGGGAAGCAGTTTCGAGGCTGCAAGCATTACTTATGAATTATCCCGTTTTACTAACCTAAGTGATAGTAGTTACACCTTTCGGGCCGATTTTATCCGGTGGGGCGTAGATATTATTAAGGATTACCCTATTAACGGTGCTGGTGCCGGAGGTTGGAACGCCTTATATCATCAATATCAGGATTATCTAACCTTTACTACCGAAGCCCATAATCACTTTATCCAAGTAGGAGTGGAGGCAGGATTAATAGGTTTAATAGCTTTTATAGCCATATGGATATTTCTTTTATTGGTTGTTTATCGAATTTACCGCCGTGAGAAGGAACAAGATAATATTAAGGGACAAGTGCTAATATGGGGAACCTTTACGGCAGCTTTAGCTTTAGGAGTTCACGCGGCGATGGACTTTGACTTATCTCTGGCTTCTTTAGCCTTACTTTTATGGATATTACTCGGTCTAATTAGTGCTGCCTATCAATTTAACCAGGAGCAAACAGGTAAATTAACTTGGGTTAACCGAGGTCATCCGGCCTTTAATATAGGAATTGCTGTATTATGTATTTTAACCTTAACCATTTCCGGTAGCAGCAGTTATTTAGGTTATAAAAATGCGGTTAAAGCAGCTACTGCATTCTCTGCCATGTCATCAGACGAGTCTTCAGAAAAACAAAATGAATATTACCAAACAGCGCTTAAGTATTACGAAAAAGCCACTAGGTTAGACCCTAACAATGCCGAGTACTTTACAGACTTAGCTTATGCTTATGCCTTGCGTTATACTAGTTTGAAACAAATGGAACATGAGCTTACTAATCGAGCCTATCAAGAAACAGTAGCCATCATGACTAAGGCGGAGAAGCTCAAGGGTTATGATACTAAAATTCGTAGCTCCCTATTAAATACGGCCACTATGTTGGGGAATTTTGAACTAATGGGAGGGCAAGCTGAAGGAGCAATAAGGGCTAACCCTAATGATATTAATGCTTATGAATCATTAGCTAGAGTATTAATAGCTGGTCTTAAATATTATCAGGACAATAACGATACAGAACAGGTTCAAAATATAGCTGCCAGATTAGCTAACATCGAAGAACGACTAGAAAAGCAAAGGGCTAAAAGGAACCCCCAAAGAAAGTATATATATGACAGCCCTTTAATTCTAAGCGCTGAAAGCCAGGGAAATATTGCCCAAGCTAATTACCTGCTAGGTGAATATGATAAAAGCCTTAGCTATTATGAAGAGTTTGCCGAAAAAAACCCCGAATTAGATGACGCTACGCCGCCTACAGTTATAGAACAATACGCTTGGTATGCCGCTAGTTTATGTAAAACCGGTAATATAACCGCGGCTACTGGACTGGCGGAGCGGATAAAAGCAATAGATGAGGCGAGTTATGAACGGTATGAGGGGTTGGTCGAAGAATAGAGCCCCACGGGAGATCGACCCGAGTAATCCCCTACATTTTTCCTACCGAAAGTTACATTTTACAATAAAAGTTGTGGGAAGATAATACGGAAGAACCGTCAGTCTGTGTGCTC
>CAZYLY010000207.1:0-3191 GCA_964648825.1 uncultured Syntrophomonadaceae bacterium | reverse complement strand
CTAAAACCAGGGAAAAGTTTTTCTACTTTGTTCAATACCCTATCAGCTACTCTATATTTAGTTTCATAATATTGGTGGGAGGGAATAGCTAACCAGGGGTCAGCATATTTTAAATCGACAATGGCAATTTGTGAGGTTCCCGGTGGGGAAGCATCAGGATCTGATAAATTATAACAAGTTAATAATACATATTCATCATCAGACATGATTTCGTGTAGTGAAGCAAAGGTTTTATCCATATCTGTTTCAGTGCCAATAAAGGTTGTAGTTTCATTAATACCAACTTCGTGTGGTTCGCAATCTAAGCCAATATATATAGTAAGAGAGGAAGGGCCGACGGTACTGCCGCCTAAGACTCGGAGTTGTTCCTCGGGAACATGTTCGGGGTCAATCATTTGGGTATAAACATCTATAGTGGAAGCATTAGAGACAACATAATTAGTGACAATGGTATCACCATCTTCAGTAATTACGCCTTTTACCTGACCATTTTCTACTACAATTTTTTCGGCCCCACAATTAAACCGTACTACACCGCCTGCTTCCAGGTATTGTTCCAAGATGGCATTAGACATAGCTTGGGAGCCGCCTTTAAGATGTCCCGGTTTTAATTCTAAATAGGCAAATAGGAGCATAGCTAAATCGGCAAAGGTTAAGCTACTGGGGGGAACCCCTACATAACCCCAATAAGTAGATAAAACTAATTTAATTTTATAATCATCAAAGTACTCATCTAATACTGATTGGCTATTTTGCAGAGCATATTTAAAATATAGGGGGAAGTTTTCGGGCTTTGGTTCGGGATCACGAAAGGTGCCAAAAAACTCGAAAGAAAAGTTATATAATAAATTGAAGAAATTAGTAATATTATCTTTTTCAGCGGGGAAATTTTCTTGTAAAACTTTTATAGTGCCTTCCTGATCAGCAGGTAGGGTAATATCAACAACACCCGGTATAATTAACCTATAAAGATTTTCCATAGCAATCCATTCTAATTTATCGACTATTCCTAATTTGTCTAACACACCGTATAATGGGCCTGGCTTGTCGGCGCTTCCTAGACCGCTAAGCTGATGCAGGGCTACTTCGAATTCGAAACGCCCCCGACGAAAGCTAGTCGCACAACCGCCTGGGACATTATGTCTTTCGAGTAATAAGGTTTTTACCCCTTGACGAGCTAAGGTGCAGGCGGCCGTAAGCCCTCCATTACCAGCTCCTATTACTACTACATCATAATCTGTCACTTCTACTCACTCCTTATCATTTTTAATAATTCCTTAGTGAAATCAATGAGAGGACATCTCACTCCCCTTTCTCTTGTAAATATTTTTCGTACCAATTTATTAAAAATGCATAAAAATCACGTCCGAAATGTAATGTAGCAAGTTGAAAATCATCACTACTTTGGCCATGCTTATCTTCAATATTTTGCAATTGTTCACTTAAATCAGTAAGTTGTTCTATATGTTGCTTGATTAATTCATTAAGATTCTCCGGGGCAAGATTGCGGGCAAAGAACATACGAATTAACATTTCATAGCGAAACATAAAAGGTTTAAGCGGAGTTTCTAGCCAATCGGCGAAAACTTTACGCCCTTCATCTGTTATTGCATAAACCTTTTTATAACGCCCATTTGTTACTACTTCCTGGGCAGTAATTAATCCATTTTTTTCACAGCGGTTTAAGGTAGGATATAGACTGCCATCACTAATATTAGAAAAAAAGGCGGTACTATTACCCATCAATTTCTTAATTTCATAACCGCTCATATTATTTATAGTTAAGGAACCTAAAATAAGATATTCTAACATTTATATACCTCGTTTCGATATATATTTAATGCAATTTTATTAAAAACGTTTTTAGTTGTCAATAGATATTTTTTTAATAAAAATGAAATTAAAAAAGCTTAATCACCTTGAGACAACTTGCGGCAATAGTGCTATAATTAAAAGTTGTATATTGTTCCAAGCAAATGGGATTAATCTATCTTAAAAGAAACTTTTTTAGGTAGGGATATTATGCGCGAAATTAATTGTAATGATATAATTCCACGGGTTGCACAAGCGGTAATTACTGCTAATAGACAGTTACCTATGGATATATTAGAGGCTTTGCAACAAGCATATATTAAAGAAACTTCGCCTACCGCGAAAAATATTTTACAAATAATTATAGAAAATGCTAATATAGCAGATGCGGAAAAAATGGCTCTATGCCAGGATACCGGGCTGGTAGTTATTGATGTACAGATAGGGCAAGATGTACATATAATCGGAGGAAATCTGGAAAAAGCCCTTAATGAAGGGGTGCGCCAAGGCTATACGTTCGGTTATTTACGCAAATCGGTAGTAGAAAATCCTCTTAGCAGGATTAATACTGCTGATAATACCCCGGCTATTATTCACTATAATATTGTAACTGGGGATAAATTGAAACTAACCATTTTCCCTAAAGGGGCTGGCAGTGAAAATATGGGGCAGGTGGCGATGTTAAAACCAGCGGAGGGGCTGGATGGTGTGCGGGAATTTGTGTTAAGGGTCATTAGGGAAGCTAGCGGCAATCCTTGCCCGCCTATTATTGTTGGTGTCGGCATCGGAGGAAATATGGAAAAGGCGACCCTTTTAGCCAAGCATGCTTTGCTTAGACCGATTAATATTAGAAATGCTGCCCCAGATATTGCGGCTTTAGAAAAAGAGTGGCTAAACAAAATTAACGAACTGGGTATAGGTCCCCAAGGTTTAGGCGGCAGAACAACTGCCTTAGGAGTAAATATAGAAGTATTTGCTACCCATATTGCCAGTTTACCTGTAGCTGTAAATCTAGGCTGTCACTCAACCCGCCGTATAGAATTAGAATTTTAAGAGGTAGGCAAATGAAAATATTACAAGCACCCCTAAATAATGAAGATATAGAGAATCTGCAAGTAGGGGAATACGTATTATTACAAGGTTATATATATGCCGCCCGGGATGCGGCTCACCGTAATATGTATGAATCTATGCTAAAAGGTGAAGAACTACCTATAGAATTGGACGGGCAAATAATATACTATGTAGGTCCTTGTCCAGCCCCACCGGAAAAAATTATAGGCTCAGCCGGGCCTACTACCAGTGGGAGGATGGATTTTTACACCCCGGCCTTACTGGCCAAAGGGCTAAAATGTATGGTAGGTAAAGGGGATAGGGAT
>CAZYLY010000206.1:0-3257 GCA_964648825.1 uncultured Syntrophomonadaceae bacterium | reverse complement strand
TTTGCTGTTCTGTTTT
The DNA here is from genome assembly GCA_964648825.1 of uncultured Syntrophomonadaceae bacterium. Classification (GTDB taxonomy): domain Bacteria; phylum Bacillota; class Syntrophomonadia; order Syntrophomonadales; family Syntrophomonadaceae; genus JAAYRQ01. Next base: position 3,241 of record CAZYLY010000206.1, on the reverse strand, counting down.
ATCAAGATCTGCTGCGCTTCGCTTTTCCGCTAGGCGCAAAGATTATAATATCATGCTCGTAATACAATGTCAAGAATTTTTTAATATATTCTTAATCTATTCGAGCGCTTTTTTATTATATAATGATGCTTAACATTTGACAAGATTTTGGGTAGGAGTTTTTTAATATCATTAAATATATTCTGATAATATATTTACTTATTCAGGCTTGATGAGGATAGTGGAAAAATAGCTTTCATCTTGGGCTTCGTTTATATTATTAAAAATTCGTTCTGTTTCTAGTCCACAGTCAGTTATAATTACGGCCTGGTTCTCTAGTCCCTGTTCATATAAAAGGTTTTTTATTTCTGATAAGGCCTGGCCTGATTTCATTATGACTTTACCCCCGGGTAAAGCCAAGGATGCAGGTAAGTCTTTCATAGAGGCAGGCAAGATATGTAAAGGCATATCCATTTCAGTCAGCTTATAATTAACTAAGGCTGCACAAGCACTATAGCTAGTTACTCCAGGTATAGTTTCTATTTCATACCCTCGTTCCTTTAGTATATCAGCCAAATATGAATATGAACTATATAAGGATGCATCACCTAAAGTCAGAACGCCGACATTTTGTCCTGTATCTAAATAGGTTTCTAACCGTTTAGCGGCGACTTTATAACTTGAGTTGCGTTTATTAACATCGCGCGTCATAAGTAAATCTAGATATTCTATAGTCTTTGCCGATAAATCAACTGCGGCGGCGGCTATTTTTAACGCCAATGAATTACCATTACTAGTCCGCGGCGTTGCCAGCACCTGGCACTCTTTAATACAAGCTACAGCTTTAAGAGTTATTAGGGCTGCATCACCTGGGCCCACGCTAATTCCGTATAATTTCCCTTTTTCCACTACTATCACCTCTTATTTAAAAGGAAGTTCATTCGTGCTGTTTAAAATTCTTAGCCCTCTAGACAATGCGTCATTATATAAATCTTGATTTTCCTTATTTATTTCTCCAAAACTATCGAGACAATTAATAACGGTATGGCATGAATTCAACCGGTATGAAGCTTTTTGATATAATTGTTCACTAATCCTAGTAAAACTCTTTTCCGCAAAGATTTCACTAGCTAAATCTAATGCTATCTGATAATCAATATCGTTTTCATGCAAAATACCAGTAGCAAAGGGTATGCCTCTTTTTTGCAAAGCTCGATATTCAGCTATACCAGTTCCGCCCCCTGCTATTACAAAAACTTCCGGCTCCCCCTGGGGTTTTTCCATTTCAAAACTGCTCAATAAAGGATTATAGCTCCCTTTAGATATTTCGTACAAATCTGTAATAAGTTCTTTGGTAAATATTTCTTGAGGGGTGCCAAAATTAGTTATATGTTCTCCTTTTACACACATAACTATATCAGATATTTTTTGTGCCATATCCAGCTGATGTAATGACATTATTATAGTAATATTATGTTCTTCAGCCATAGTGCGCAAAATATCTAATAATTCTAGTTCATAGCGTACATCTAGGAAAGAGGTCGGTTCGTCTAATACGATTATTTGCGGTTCTTGACATATGGCTCGTGCTAATAGAACTCTTTGCCTTTGCCCATCACTAATTTTATTAAAATCCTGTTCTCGCAGCTCCCACGCATTTACCAGCTGCATAGCTTTATAAACTTGTTCATGATCTGCGGCGGAAAGTATGCCTAATTTGCCTGTATAAGGATATCTCCCTGTGGCGACTACATCTTCACAAGTCATCAATTCCGTTTTTAATCCTTCGGTCAAAACTACGGATACTAGGTAAGATATATCGCGGTAACTCATATCATTAATAGATTGATTATCTATATATACGGTACCCTCAATAGTTCTTAGATGTTTAGTTATGCTTTTTAAAATAGTTGATTTACCCGAGCCATTAGGTCCTATAAGGGTTAATATTTGCCCTTTTTTTAGTTGTATTTCTATATCTTTGATAAGAGGTTTGCCATTATAGCCTACGGTTAGCTGTTTAGTAGAGAAAAAATAATCCATCTTAGTTATGCTCCCTTTTCCTTAACATGACTGCAATAACAATAGGGGCTCCAAAAAGTGCAGTAACCGAACTAATACTTAATTCCATCGGTGCAAATAAAGTCCTCGCAATTAAATCACAACCCAAACAAAATATAGCTCCGCCTAAGAAACAGACTGGGATTACGATAAGGGGTTTAGCTGTTTTTAAAAGTGCTTTCACTATATGGGGTACTGCTACTCCTACAAAGGATACGGGACCAGCAAATGCAGTTACACAGGCACATAAGATGCTGGAGGTTACAACTAAAATAATTCTAAAGCTTTTAATATTAACCCCCATGTTTTGTGCATAGGCTTCTCCCATTTGATAAGCGCCTATAGGTTTAGCCATGAGAAATACTATTAACGCTGTAATCATTACTACTATCGCCATAACTTGAACATCTTCCCAAGAGGTACCGGAAAAGGTACCATTAGTCCAGTGGTGGAGGTTGACGATACTGGCATCATCAGCAAAAGTAATTACAAAATCCGTAATCGCCGAACATATATAACCTATCATAACTCCGCTGACTATTAACATAGCCGAGCGTTGTACCTCCCTAGCAATTAATAAAACTAAGCCCATAGCCATCATCGCCCCAATGAAAGCGGCTAGAATTAAAACTCCCGAACTAACAGTATGATACCGGCCTAATACCATCACCATGACTATAGCTACCATTAATCTTGCCCCTGATGATATACCTAAAACATAGGGCCCGGCAATGGGATTATTAAAAAAGGTTTGTAATAAAAAGCCGGATAAGGCTAAGGCTCCCCCTAAAATAATGGCAGCTATAGCTCTAGGCAGGCGAATTTTCCATATTATATCCGAGTTCGTAGTACCCTCAATTTGTTTAGTTAGGATTTTAAAAATTTCTTCAGTGCCGATGGATACGCTACCCAGCTTAATATTCATGATAATTAGGACGACAAAAAATGCTATTAAGGCCGTGACTGTAATAGCATATCTTCTGTGTCTGGCATCTTTTTCGGTTAGTACTTGCATGTGTGTTTCCTCAGTAGTTTATTTGGCTGCATAAAACAATACCGCGCTAGTTGAATTTATAAAGAACCTATTTTCCCCCTATTTTAACCGATGCATATAATTCAGCTCCGGCTCATCTTCATTCAGCATCCGGTGAATATCTACAATCATTAAGCCCAGTTGGGCGGTTTCTTGAAATAAGTTTTT
>CAZYLY010000205.1:0-3268 GCA_964648825.1 uncultured Syntrophomonadaceae bacterium | reverse complement strand
CTATGAAGCCCGGCAACCAGCCTACAGGTATGGTGCTAATTCCTGCAGATATTTGTCTGGCAGATAAGAGTTAGAAGCATTTCCTGCCTCTTTGTGTCAGACAAAGGGGCATTTTATTTTTAGGAGGCTAAGCTTTTTGATAACAATAAAGAATTTAACTAAAATATACACCGGAACTAGCCACGAAGTATTAGCTTTAGATAATGTCAGCCTAGAGGTTGAGAGGGGCGAAATATTTGGTATTATCGGCTTAAGCGGTGCGGGTAAAAGCACTTTAATCCGTTGTATAAATATGCTGGAAAAACCTACTCAAGGTACTATTATTGTTGACGGGCAGGACTTAACAGATTTAAATAATAATACCTTGCGTGAGGCACGTCAAAAAATAGGTATGATCTTTCAGCAATTTAATTTATTGTCGTCCCGAACCGTATTTGACAATATAATGTTTCCTTTGGAAATAGCTAAAGTTCCCTCCAAGGAAGCTAGGACTAAAGTAAATGAACTTTTAGAATTAGTCGGACTTACGGATAAAGCTAAAGTATATCCCGCCCAACTAAGTGGAGGTCAAAAGCAAAGGGTTGGTATCGCCCGGGCTTTAGCTAATGACCCTAAAATATTATTATCTGATGAAGCCACTTCGGCACTTGACCCCGAAACTACCCGCTCGATACTTAAATTACTTAAAGATATTAATAAACAGTTGAATTTAACGATTCTTTTAATTACTCATGATATGAATGTTATTAAGCAAGTATGTGATAGAGTAGCAGTTATTGATGATTCAAAAATAGTAGAAGTTGGAGATGTATTAACCGTCTTTTCCAACCCTGGTACTCCTACTTCCAGAAGTTTTATTAATGCACTAGTTAAAAACGAAGTGCCGGATGAGCTTTTTCCCAATATTCCGGCGGAAAGTAAAATACACTCCCGCCTGATTAGATTATCATTTATAGGAAAATCTGCTGGTGAACCGATCATTTCTTCCCTTATGAAATCATTTGACTTAAATATTAATATTTTATATGGAAATATCGACCGAGTAAAAGATACGCCTTTTGGCAATTTAGTCCTCGAGTTAATGGGAGATGCCTCGACAATTGATGATGCCTTAGCCTATTTACATGACAAAGGTTTGGAAATAGAGGTGTTAAAAAATGCTTGATTTTGATATTAGTCTGTTTTTCACTAATTTTTTCATTGAAAATGCTTGGATTATCGAAAGGGTTTTAATAGCCACTTGGGAAACTATATATATGATTGCCATTTCTACTTCTTTAAGTTATTTATTAGGTCTTCCATTAGGTATTATTTTAGTTACTACTGAAGAAGGGCATATTTTAGAAAATAATAGTTTAAATAGTGTTTTGGGTTTTATTGTCAACACAGTACGTTCTATACCTTTTATTATATTTCTAATATTAATCATTCCAGTCACTAGATTTATTATTGGAACACCGATTGGTACTGCAGCATCAATAGTACCGCTTACCTTAGCTGCAGTTCCTTTTGTGGCTAGATTAGTAGAAACCTCTATGCGTGAAATTGAGTGGGGATTAATTGAAGCGGCTTTATCTATGGGTGCTAATGCTTGGCAAATTGTTTATAAGGTATTAATACCAGAAGCTCTGCCTTCAATTATTTTAGGGGTTGCGATTACAGCTATAAACTTAGTTGGTTATTCAGCGATGGCTGGTATTGTAGGAGGGGGGGGACTAGGAACACTAGCTTATTATTATGGTTACCAACGCTATGAATATCCTATTTTATGGACTACGGTAATTATTTTAATTGTAATGGTACAAGGTATTCAAGTGCTTGGTGATAAGGTTACAGCTAATATAGTTAAAAAGAGGAGGTAAATAATGAAAAGACATCTTATTTTATTATTATGTTTATTATTAACTTTAGGTTTAGTAGTTGGTTGTGGTAACAGTAATGATGCTGATAAAAATAGTGGTGCACCAGATCAACAACAGGCAACTAAACTAGTAGTGGGTGCTACTGCTAAACCTCATGCTGAAATTCTTGAGGTTGTTAAGCCCATGCTGGCTGAAGATGGTGTTGATTTAGTTATTAAAGAATTTACCGATTATGTTTTACTTAATCCGGCCTTAAATGACGGGCAAATTGATGCCAACTTCTTTCAACATACACCTTACTTAGATGATTTCAATTCTAAAAATAATGCGGATTTAAAAGCAGTAGTAAAAGTTCATAATGAACCTATGGGGGTATATTCTAAATCATTAACAGATTTAAAAGACATTGCTGATGGTGCCACTATTGGCATTCCCAATGATGCTACTAATGGGGGCCGAGCCTTATTAGTTCTTGAAAGCGCTGGTCTAATTAAACTCAAAGACGGTGCAGGAGTTACTGCTACTGAAAGAGATATAGCTGATAATCCTAAGAAGCTAGAATTCGAAATGATGGATGCGGCGATATTGCCTAGGACCTTAGAAGACTTTGCAGTTTGTGTTATTAATAGTAATTATGCTTTAGAAGCTAATTTAAACCCGGTTAATGACTCAATATTTATGGAACCTTCTGACTCTCCTTTTGCTAATGTGCTAGTAGTTAAAGCAGGTAATGAGACTAAAGAAGCTGTACAAAAACTAGCTAAAGCCTTACATTCTCCTGAAGTAAAAGCCTTCTTAGAAGATAAATACCAAGGTGCTTGTGTCCCCTCTTTTTAAGTGATGCATTTAATATAGGTAAGGCGTAAAGTATGAAGCGTATAAAAGCCACAGGGTAATTTACCTTGTGGCTTTTCTTGATGCTTGATTTTTAATGCTCTTAATCTATATTACGAAAAGTATCACATAGAAAATAGCCATCGTAACTAAACCAATGGGTACTCCAATTTTTGCCCATTCGGTACTAGTAATTCTTAATTTAGATGCGGATATAATGTTAGGAATATTACCCGGAATTAACATTCCGCCAGCTATGATTAAGCCCATTAAAATAGCTTCTATTTGTAAAACACTCATTTTAATACTAATTTCAGCTGCTGCTAATGTAGCATTATCCAGAACTGCTGATATCATATTTACCCAGTAGAGCAATCTATAATCAAGATTTAATATATAGGTGTCTATTATAGGTTTAAAACCTTCGCCTAAGAAAGTCAATGCCATAACAAATAAATAAACCTTAAGGGCTCTAATGATAATACCTTTCCAGCTTTCCTCTTCCATAGCCGGTTCTTCATCTAAGTTAGCTTCTCTATCATTTTCGTTTAATGATTCTTGGGGAGCTTTTA
>CAZYLY010000204.1:0-3353 GCA_964648825.1 uncultured Syntrophomonadaceae bacterium | reverse complement strand
AAATTAAATTAGCCTATACTATTTTCCGTTTTAAAAGCCAAAGGTGTTGAATTTGTTACTGCGCATTCTTTATAAACCATGCCATAAAAACACATTCCAGTTGCAATTAAAGTTGCTAATTTGCACTGTTGTTAAGAAAGGTTAGCTGCGGGCAGGTGGCTGGTGGTATATAATTATGTAGGGACGTGGCTCTGCTCCATTTGTTTGTTTCTATTAAGGTCAAGGGGCTGGAATGAGCCTTTTTTATTTGCATCCCTATGCGGATTATTTTTGTTGGTTTGTAAAGCATTTTGCTTAGAATCAGAAAATTGTTTCACGTGAAACAATTTCGTTAAGGATGAAATGTAAAATGTAAAACGTAACAATTATGCTCGCCTATTAGGGCGAAATATTAGCAAGGTGAACAATCTTAAAAGGAGACTATTCTTTACCCTTATTAAAGTAGGTTTTTAGGTTATCCCATAGTCCGCTACCAAGCATTTCATCCGCCGTAGCTAAAACATTTCTTATAACTTCGAGAATATTATCCTGCCCAGCCCAGTGTTTTTGAATTATCTCGGGAGCCGTATTATTAATAATAGCATTTAGCGCATAAGCGGTTAGTGCAATATCATCCAAATAACCCATTGGTCCTACAATGCCTTCGGGTACCAAATCAATGGGCGAAATGAAATATACAATTACAGCAGCTAGCTTTGTTTTGTCTTTAGAAGAAACTTTAGGATCTACTACTAATTTGCATAATAGATGAAACATGTCGGGAACTAACATAATATACGGAGCCCATTTATTTTCCCCATTATCACCCTGAAGCCAGCCCGTAATTTTTTCTCTTAAGTGCAGATAAAAGTCTTGATGCCTCTGATCAATCAGTTGATCTGTATAAAGTTGTTTTTCCATACGATTCTATCCCCATTCGATATTTTTTGAAATATTAGATAGTTATAAAGCATTCTATAACTGAAACAATTTTCCTCCTCTTTTAAGTGTGATGGATAGTTGATTTTGTGTAAAGAATTTTGATTGGAATCAGAAAATGTTTCACGTGAAACAATTTCTGATAAAAAAACATTAGCGAGTGCTTATTAGATAAAACTTAAAATAGAGATAGTTGAGTAACAAAACTCTCCAACTCTTGTCACCCAACCCAAACTAACTCAAGCAAAAAAAACCATTGCTAGCTTTCTCCAAAATTTCCCCACCGAGGTGGAATGTTTTTCAAAGGAAAGTTTTGTGCTATTATATCATCAAAAGTTGTCAATAATAATTTTAAGAGTTTTTATTAATGACGGAGAATGAAAATGAAACAGAAACATATTTTTCCTTCTAAGAAGAAGAAAACTAAACCGGAACGTTTAACCTTGTTATTAATACCGGAGACAGCTAAACAACCGTATAAACTTAATATTTCTACTTTTTCTATTAAGGCTATAGCAACTTCTTTAGCTATATTGCTAGTTGTTACTATCGGTATAGGTATAGCTTTTTATGGGGCAAGGTCAGAAATCCAAGCGGTTAATGATTTAAAACAAGATAATTTACAAAAAACTGAAGCTATTAATCTATTAGACGAAGAAATAAAACAAATAGAAAAACAAAAGGAACAAATTGAACAAAAGCAAAGTGAAATAAAGAAGCTGATGGGAATTACTGATGATGCTGCTAATGAAATTAATGTTTCAGCAGGTGGTAAAGGGGGAGCTGATTTAAAATCGCAAAACCGACTAGCATTAGATACGGAAGTATTTAATCGAGTACAAGATATTAAAACTTATTTAAGCCGCCAGGAACAAGAGTTGGATGAGTTATTAGCCCAAGTAGATAATGAAGCGGAGTACTTTCGTTCTATTCCTAACCAATGGCCAGTTACTGGGGAGATAACTTCACCTTATGGTTGGAGGAAATCTCCTTTCGGCGGTAAAAGCAAGTCTTTTCATGACGGAATTGATATAGCTAATGATGTAGGCACTATTATTATAGCAGCTGCAGACGGGCGAGTAACCTTTTCTGGGTGGCGAGCTGTTTATGGACGTACTGTTGTAATTGATCATGGATATGGATTTACCAGTATGTACGGACATAATTCGGCTCTTTTAGTAGAGGTCGGTGATCAAGTTAAAAAAGGGGATAAAATAGCAAAGCTAGGTAATACCGGCAGGAGTACCGGCCCTCACTTACACTTTACTATTACTAAATGGGGAGATACCCAAGATCCCTTAATTTATTTACCGTAGAAGTTTAAATTATAGGAGTGATAAAAATGAAAAAGCGGCTGGAGAAACATCAAAATATAGAAAGCTTTATTGCAAACGGAGTTGAACTTAAGGGTGAACTTAACTCTAAAGGCTCAATTAGGCTAGATGGACTAGTGGAAGGTAAAATAAATATCCAAGGTGATTTAATCGTAGGAGAAAAGGGTTTTATTAAAGGCGAGGTTAGGGCAGAAAGTATGGTTTTAGCTGGCAAAGTTGAGGGTAATATTAGCACTAAGGGTCGTCTGGAAATTACCGCATCAGGGTCATTATTAGGTGATGTAGTTTGTAGTGTCTTAATTATTCAAGAAGGTGCTACCCTTGATGGGCATTCTAAGATGAGCAAAATAGGCGAAAAAATTGAAGCATCTAAATTAACAGAGTTTAAGAAAAATAGATAAGATTTTACGCTATTATACATATTAGCACTTAAGCGGGGAAGCATGTCTTCCCCGCTTTTTAATAGGCATAATTTGTTTTGTAATGTTCAGTGCGGCTTTCGAATTTGTAATGTGCCATATACAGACTTTGGGCAATTATGGTTGCCATTTTGTAAACTATGTGCAGTCTAGTATTTTGTAAAACCATCTGTTCTAAAAATCCTGCTACATTTACTACCCCAGATATATGAAAGTCTCCTACCTCTGGTAAAACCTTCTTTAAAGCTATTCCTGGTTTAAGACATCCGCGTTTGACGTTAATATATCCGATACGGTCAGTATTACCTAGTGAAGCATCTACAGCAATTATCAAGGGATTATCGAAGCTATGCTTTATACTAAGCAGTAAGTCGGCTAGGTTCCCGGCATGGGCCGGTGTTTCAAGGGTTCCATATATATGTGCATAGGGTAATAAGTTTTTTAGCCTAGTGCCAGTTAAAGGCCCTAGGCAATCACCAGTAGCCCGATCTGTACCTATACATAAGTAAACTAATTCTCTTTTATAATCATTATTTATCTCTAGCATATAGCTTAAGATACCTTTTTCTAATTTACTAAAACATAGTGGCTCCTCATAATGATAAGAATATTGGTTGGTGGAAAGATTCTCTAAAGTATTTTTCAAATAATAACCCCCTATTAAACTCAACTATTATATAAG
>CAZYLY010000203.1:1285-3490 GCA_964648825.1 uncultured Syntrophomonadaceae bacterium | reverse complement strand
TATCAGGAGGTGGCATATCAGGTCTTATATGGTACGGGGGTTTAGTAGGAGCTGTAATCCCTTTTGTTTTTTACATTAAGAAAAATAATTGGGACTTTTGGAGAGTTGCTGATATATTAGCACCTTTTGTCGCTTTAGGCTATGCTATTGTGCGTATCGGGTGCTTCCTAAATGGTTGTTGTTATGGGGCGATTACTAATTCCGCTTGTGGAGTGGTCTTCTCTTATGTGGATACTTTTAGTCGCTTTCCGACGCAGATATATAGTTCATTAATTAATTTCATATTATTTGGGTTACTAATCTGGTTTTATCCCCGGCGTAAATATACGGGACAAATATTTAGCTTTTATTTAATCGGTTATGCTATTTACCGCTTTATTATTGAAATTTTCCGGGAAAGTATTATTATGTATGGTCCTATTACTCTGGGTCAAGTTTATACCCTGATTTTGTTAGTTATAGGAATTATGCTGTGGTTGTGGAGGAGGAGTGTAAATGAAAGAAGTTAGAAGCAAATTACGCCAAGAAATGTCACAGAGGAGAAATCAGCTTTCAGTAGATTTAATAAAAGCATATAGTGCTGCGATATGCGAAAAGCTAGAAGAATTAGTTGATATCCAAAATGCTCGCACTATCATGGGCTTTTCCGCTTTTGGCAATGAAGTTATTCTTATGCCTTACTTAGAAACCTTAATAAATGACAAAACCATCCTATTACCTCGGGTAGAAAAAGGCGGTGAAATGGCTGCGGTTCCTTTTACCGGCTGGGATAATATGGGCAACGGCCCTTTCGGAATTAAAGAACCTTTAGGAGAAGCATTTGATGTAAGTAAGATTGATGTAGTAATAGTTCCCGGCTTAGTTTTCGACCCTAACGGGTATAGATTAGGATATGGTAAGGGCTATTATGACCGCTTTTTAAAAGGAGTAAGAAAAGATACCTTTTTATGTGGTGTATGTTTTGATTTCCAAGTTATCGCTAATATTCATCCTCATGAAAGGGATGTACCAGTACATTGGATAGTAACGGAAAAATCGGAAGTAGTAGTAGATTGGGAGCATTTTTAGAGCATACCACAGCAAACCCGAGAGAGGGGCAGAGCCCCTCTCCTACAAAACACCACTAAATTACTCCTCGGCGGCGTTCCCTGCATTTCCCGCCACTTCTTTAAGCGCCGCAAATACTCCGCCTAATCCCGCTAAATCACTAGGGATAATCAGCTTAGTCGCTTGACCATCTCCGATTTCTTTCAATGTTTCTAAAGCTTTTAAGGCTAACACTTTATCATCAGCCGCAGCTTCTTTTATCATTACTAAACTATCCGCAAAGGACCTTTGGACGGTTAAAATTGCTTCAGCTTCCCCTTGGGCTTCTAAAATCTTGGCTTGCCTTTTACCTTCGGCTTCTCTGATACTAGCTTCCCGTACGGCTTCGGCATTTAAAATAGCTGCTTGTTTGCCACCTTCAGCTTCTAGGATAGCAGCGGTCTTTTGTCCTTCTGCTCTTAAAATGGCTTCACGTTTTTCTCTTTCGGCCCGCATTTGTTTTTCCATGGCGTTTTGAATATCAGCTGGGGGTAGGATGTTTTTAAGTTCTACCCGGTTTACTTTAATTCCCCATTTATCAGTAGCTTCATCAAGGATGGCTCTTAGTTTGGTATTAACTATATCCCTGGAAGTCAGGGTTTCGTCTAATTCTAAATCCCCCACGATATTTCTTAGGGTAGTAGCAGTGAGGTTTTCAATTGCCGCCATGGGATTAGCAATTTCGTAACTGTAACTAAAGGGGTCGGTCACTTGAAAATAGACTACAGTGTCTATCATCATGGTAACGTTATCCTTGGTTATAACTGGTTGGGGGGGAAAATCATATACTTGTTCCCTTAAGTCGATAATATAACGAAAATTATCGATAAAAGGAATGATGAAATTAATTCCCTGCTGGGCAGTTTTATGATATTTACCTAACCTTTCAACTATGCCTACAGTAGATTGCTTAATTATACGGATAGAGGAAAAAACAATGAATAAAACCAAAATTACTAGTAAAAAATTAGCTATTAATGCTCCCAAATTAAACCCTCCTTTTTATATTTAACTTGATTTAACTCTAAGCTTAACCCCTTCAACGGCTTTTACTTCGACGCGAGTATCTGCCGCTATTTCTTCATCACTAACTGCAGTCCATACTTCGCCTTTAAGCTT
>CAZYLY010000203.1:0-1185 GCA_964648825.1 uncultured Syntrophomonadaceae bacterium | reverse complement strand
AAGCTAAGGGGGTTTGAACGATAGGGTATAAAGGGAAACTAATATGCCTCCCACTAGGAAAGGAGTAATTTTTAAAAGAGTAATACACCCTTATCCTTGGGTGTATATTTTATTTTTAGGAGGGTTTTAATAATGGAGAAAAACGAAATGATTGCTAAGGTTAAAGAAAAAGCTATTGATAACAGAATTTCTTGTACTGATGCACGTAAACTTGCTCAAGATTTGAATGTACATCCCTCTGAAATAGGTAAGATTTGTGATGATAATGAAATTAAAATCTTTGCCTGTGAGCTAGGCTGTTTCGAATAAAACTACTGCTCTTTCTTAAAGGGATAGGGAGAATCTTGGCTTAGGGAGGGAATATGATGGTAGATGGTTACGGCAGAGAGATTAACTATATGCGCATTTCAGTAACTGACAGGTGTAATTTGCGTTGCCGTTACTGTATGCCCGAAGAAGGCATTGACCACAAGCTTAATCATGAGGGAATTTTAAGCCTGGAAGATATGGCACGTATCGTTAATGTTGCTACCCAAGTGGGAATAAAAAAAGTGCGTCTTACCGGTGGTGAGCCTTTAGCCCGGCGGAATATTGCGAAGCTTATTGAGTATATCTCTAATTTGGAGCCTATTGATGATATAGCTATTACTACTAATGGCATAATATTTAATAAAATGGCCAAAGAACTGAAAAAAGCCGGCTTGAATCGGGTTAATTTCAGTTTGGACAGTCTAGTGCCAGAGAAATTTAAATATATTACCCGTAATGGTAATGTAAATGATGTGATTAAATCAATCTTCACAGCCTTAGAATTGGACATGCAGCCGGTTAAGCTTAATACGGTAGTAATTAAAGGGTTTAACGATGATGAGGTTTTAACTTTAGCTAAACTAGCGTATGATTATCCGTTTCACGTCAGATTTATTGAATTTATGCCCGTAGGTGATTTGCTTTACTGGAAAAAGGAACGGATGATGAAAAGTGATGAGGTAAAAGCTATAGTAGAAAAACATTATCACTTACAAGCACCTGACTATATTCCTGGCAATGGACCGGCGAAATATTATAATATCGAGGGCGGTCAAGGCTCAATTGGCTTTATTAGCCCGATGAGTAACCATTTCTGCCATGAATGTAATCGTATTCGTATGACAGCGGATGGGAAGCTACGGGGCTGTTTATATG
>CAZYLY010000202.1:0-3493 GCA_964648825.1 uncultured Syntrophomonadaceae bacterium | reverse complement strand
GGGGGTAACATCTTAAATCTGCTATAATAATTTAATCGTGTAATTTTAAAGGAGGTAAAAAATGAGTAAAAGTAAATCGAATTTTGGTAGTACAATAAAATTGATAATATTTTTAGCCGTTATTGCTTTGTTATCAATTTTCATTAATTTTTATACAGAATGGTTATGGTTTAAATCGATAAACTTTCAAACTGTTTTCCAAACTATCTTACTCAACAAAATTGGTATTTACGTAGTAATATTTGTCTTGTCATTTTTAATATTTTTTATAAATTTAATGCTAACGCGTAGAAATATTACTGAAGAACCATCACGCCCTCAGGAAACCGAAGAGGGCAGGGAAATTATTTATCTAGATGAACAGTATAAATCTCCTTGGAGTACTCTTCTTTCTGGTAAATACGCAAAATGGATATTTCTATTAATAAGCCTTTTTGGTGCCTTTATTGTAAGTTCAGTGGCGGCAGATAATTGGCTAATAGTTCAACAATATATAAACAAAACTGCTTTTAATGTGACTGACCCTATCTTCAAAAAAGATTTAGGTTTTTATTTTTTCGACTTAACTTTTCTCCAATTTGCCTATTCTATTTTGATGACGACTTTAGTTTTATCTACAATAATGGTAGGAGCCATATATATAATTAACACCTCCCTAGATTTAATTTTTGGTGATTGGAAACATCTTAATTTTGCTAAAGGGCATATAGCTGTACTTATCGCTATGATTTTTGCCTTAAAATCTTTCGGCTACCACCTTAATTCTTATGAGATATTATTTTCCCCTACAGGTTTAGTCTTTGGGGCTACATATTCGGATGTTTATGCCTTGCTTTTCTCATATAGGGCATTGATTGTAATATCTTTAGTAGTCGCTTTAATTATTATTGCTAATATATTTATTAAAAAATTTAACTGGATTTTAATAAGTATTGGTGCCTGGATTGTAATTGCTTTGGTATTAGGCGGGGTTTATCCAGGAATTGTGCAAAAATTAGTAGTTCAACCTAATGAATTTAATAAAGAAAAACCTTTTTTAGCTAATTCTATTGAATTTACTAGGAAGGCTTATGGTCTTGACCGGGCAGAAATTAAAGAATTTAACATTAGTTATGATTTAGATATTAATGCTCCCGACCACGCTGATACTATAAATAATATAAGATTATGGGACTGGCAACCTTTAACTACCACTTATAAAAACTTACAACAACTGCGGCCTTATTATGTTTTTAATGATGTAGATATTGATCGTTATACTATTAATGGTGAATATAGACAAGTAATGTTATCCGCCCGGGAAATTGATCAGCGAGAATTGGCGGAAAATGCCAAAACGTGGATAAACGAAAAATTGACCTATACTCATGGATATGGACTGGTGGTTAGCCCGGTTAACGAAGTAGCTGAAGAAGGCTTTCCGCAATTTTTTATCAAGGATGTACCGCCTAGATCCTCAACCGATTTAGAGATAAAAAGACCGGAAATATATTTTGGAGAAGTGACCGATTCTTATGTAATAGTAAATACTAAGCAAAAAGAGTTTGATTATCCTATGGGGGATACTAACGTGTATTCAATTTATGAAGGGAAAAATGGAATTAAAGTAAATTCGATGTTAAGAAAGTTAATGCTTAGTTGGGTTTTAAAAGATTACAAAATGGTGCTTTCTACTGAAGTAACTAATGACAGCCAAGTTTTAATGCATAGGGATATTCAAGAAAGAATTAATAAAATAGCACCTTATTTAGCTTATGATAGTGATCCTTATATTGTAATTAACAAAGATGACGGCAAGCTATACTGGATGTTAGATGCCTATACCTATTCTAACAAATATCCATATTCACAGCCATTTGACCGTACTGGAAACAATTATATTAGAAACTCAGTAAAGGTGACATGTGATGCTTATACCGGCGAACTCATTTTTTATGCTGCTGAACCTAATGATCCTATGATTCAGGTGTATAGTAAAATTTTCCCCGGAATATATCATGACATAGCTGAAATGCCCAAGGCTTTATTTGAGCATATAAGGTATCCGGTAGATTTATTTAAAATTCAAACTGATATTTATTTAACTTATCATATGACTGATCCTAACGTTTTCTATAATAAAGAAGATATATGGTTAATTCCTAATGAAATAGTTGATGATAAATCTGTAAAAGTTGAGCCTTATTATATTGTTATGAAGATTCCTGGTGAGGAGAAAGCCGAGTATGTGCAGATGATGCCTTTTACCCCTAAAAGTCGTCCTAATATGGTAGCTTGGATGTGTGCCCGTATGGATGGCGATAATTACGGCAATATGTTAGTATATAGTTTCCCTAAACAAGAAACTATTTATGGTCCTGAACAAATAGAATCGAGGATAAACCAAAATACGCAAATTGCCCAGCAATTAAGTTTATGGGACCAAAGGGGTTCTAGGGTATACCGAGGTAATCTGTTAGTTATCCCTATCAATAATTCGATATTGTACGTAGAGCCATTGTATCTACAAGCTGATAATAGTAAATTACCTGAACTTAAACGGGTTATAGTAGCATATGAAAATACTACCGTTATGGAAACTTCTTTAGATCAAGCTTTATTAAAAGTATTCGGAGAAGGCAGAACACCAGTTCCACCATCTCCTGGTGAGGAACCTGGAAGTTCTACTATCGAAATGCCTGATATTACACGTAGTGTACAGGATTTAGCTAGCCAAGCCCGGCAATATTATGATACTGCTAATGAAAGATTGCAGTTTGGGGATTGGGCTGGGTATGGTGACAATATTAAAAAGCTTAATGATGTGTTACAACAATTAGAAGAAGCTGTGGCTGAATAAGCCATAGCTTCTTAAATAAAAGCGGCGGGGTGGGGAAGAATGCAGCTTAAAATTAACGACAAAATTAGTTTTGTTTTAAATGAAGGTGGTTTTACTTATTGTAATTGTCTTTTAATTGATGACGAGGTTAAAACGATAATTGATACAGGTGCTGATACTAAATCATTAATGGCAATAAAACCAGACACTATTGATATGGTTTTATATACACATCATCATTATGACCATACTAGAGGTCATTACCTGTTTAGTAATTCAAAATCATTAATTCATGAACTAGATTATGATGCTTTAGTTAATGAGGAATTATTTGAGTATTATAATTCCATTGATAAATGGGATGAATTAGTTCCCGGTGTTGAAAAAGCCCAAGGCATATTATCATTAAACATATCCCCAGATGAAGAGACACCTCGCAAAGCCTCGGGAACATTTACAGATAGCGATATTTTTGATTTAGGAAAAACTAAAGTACAAGTTATTCACACTCCTGGACATTCTGCAGGACATTGTTCCTTTTGGTTTCCCGATGAAGAGTTTCTGTTTAGCGGCGATATTTGTTTAACTGCTGCCGGGCCGTGGTATGGTGAAGTATTAGCAGATCCTAATGATATGATTAACTCTATTGATAAAGTAATTGATGATTTCGTTATA
>CAZYLY010000201.1:2887-3499 GCA_964648825.1 uncultured Syntrophomonadaceae bacterium | reverse complement strand
GATCTTCGGATCAGTCATACCGCAAATATCGACAGCAGTCCCTACTGAAGCCGCACCGAATTCTGCCATTTGTTCGGCAGTTGGTACTGGAGTTACGGCACAGTCAGCAAATATGAAAGTTCCTTTGTCTCCAAATTCACAATTAGGAACAATCATGATAAAGGCACCTGATACGGCAGATATGCCAGGTGCAGTTTTAATAATTTGTAAAGCTGGTCTTAACACATTCCCGGTAGTATTTTCTGCTCCGGCTACTTCACCGTCAGCCTTGTCCATTTTAACCATCATGGACGCAAAATAAAGCGGGTCAAGCATAGTACTTCTAGCTTTGTCAAGATCTACGCCTTTGCTTTTACGCATTTCATAGAAAGCTTGTACAAAATCATCAAAGTAAGCAGCTTTGGCAGGGTTAACTATTTCCGCTCCAGAAATATCAGCCCCAATTTTGCTGGCTAATGCTCTAATTTCACCTTCATCCCCCAGTAAAATAGGATTAGCAATTTTTTTGTCAGCAATCTCCTTAATAGACATCAACGTTCTTTCCTCTAGACCTTCGGGTAATACGATAGTTTTCCCCTTAACAGAAGCCTTTTCCCGAATTTCTGCAAGTAA
>CAZYLY010000201.1:0-2877 GCA_964648825.1 uncultured Syntrophomonadaceae bacterium | reverse complement strand
ATCCTTCTACCTCCCTTTTTTACACTTCTTAGCGAGCATATCACACTAATCTATTCTAGCATAAAAGTCTAAATAAGTGGTAAAATTTATGGTACTACTATAATAAAAAAGGAAGCTGGATATATGGCGGTTCTAGGCATAGTTGCCGAATTTAATCCTTTTCATAATGGACATTTTAATTTTATTAAGGAAATAAAACTACAAAATAATATTAATTATGTGATTTGTGTTATGAGCGGTAACTTCGTACAAAGGGGAACTCCAGCCATTTGTAATAAATGGGCTAGAGCATCAATGGCTATACAAGGCGGCGCTGATTTAGTTATTGAGTTGCCCTTTTGTTTTGCTACCCGCAGCGCATATAACTTTGCTAAAGGTGCTATACAATTACTGCAGCATACCGGCATAGTAACTCACTTAGGTTTTGGCAGTGAAAGTAATGACATAAATTTTTTAAATCACCTAGCTGCACTGCTTAATAATGAAACGGAAGAGTATCAGCTACTGCTCAAAAAGTATTTA
The DNA here is from genome assembly GCA_964648825.1 of uncultured Syntrophomonadaceae bacterium. Taxonomy (GTDB): domain Bacteria; phylum Bacillota; class Syntrophomonadia; order Syntrophomonadales; family Syntrophomonadaceae; genus JAAYRQ01. Next base: position 2,355 of record CAZYLY010000201.1, on the reverse strand, counting down.
GCTAAAGGGTTAAGTTATCCAGTGGCTCGCTCCCAAGCTTTACAAGAGTATTATCCTCACCCTTGGATGGAAAACTTTTTGTTAGGCTCTAATAATATTTTAGGCATTGAATACTTAAAAGTCTTGCAGGAGATGGATTCTAACATTATCCCCCTTACTATGCAGCGTAAAGGCAGTAGTTACCATAGTACTGAATTAAATGACTATGCCAGTGCCAGTGCCATTCGGGCAGCACTTTATAACCATATTCCTTGGGAAGATATTCAGCATACTATGCCATTAACTGTCCAACAAATTTTACAAGAAGAAATCCGCCAAGGACGTGCTCCTAGCCGCCCTGATATTTTGGAAAATATTTTAATGTATAAATTACGGACTATGAGTATTGATGAAATAAAGGATTTATACGATGTAAATGAGGGGTTAGAGAACCGTATATATGATAAAGCTTTAACTTGCACTAATATTGAAGAATTAAAAAACTCTATCAAAACAAAAAGATACAGTCTTACGAAAATTAACCGCATTTTACTCTATAGTTTGTTTAACTTAACTAAGGATGCAGCTCTGGAATTAGATAATTACGGGCCTTTATATCATCATGTGTTAGCTTTTAACCATCGCGGACAAAAGCTTTTACAAAAGATAAATAATAATTCTCCCCTGCCGGTTCTTAGCAGGGGCAAGGATGTCAAAGTTCTTTATGACCAAAAAAATAGTCCCGCCAGTAAAATGATTAACCTGGATATAAAAGCTACTAATGTATATAACCTTTTATATCCAGATTGTAAACCAAGGAGCGGAGCAGCAGATTTCACTACTTCTCCGATATTATGTCTATGATTTGCTAAATGCTGCTATTTTTTTAAAAATCTCCTCTAGCTTGGCTTCGGCAGCTTCCCGACCTAAATCTATTATAGTGCGGGCTGCTTCAAAATCCCAAGTTGAATAGCCGCCTACCCTGGGCTGAATGAGAATATCGGCAGTTGTACTTATAACATCAAATTGTTGTTTTTGCATAATATCTATGGAAGCCATAATTACGTCCAGAGCATTTTTTATTATAACTTTGCGGCCTTCCCCGAAGGTAACATCAACTGCTATTATAATATCGGCACCTTTATCCCTAGCTACACTAATAGGTAAGCGGTCTTTAACCCCTCCATCAACTAAAACCATATTATCCTTTCTTACCGGGTTAAAAACCCCCGGAATAGAGATGCTAGCTCTGATAGCTTCGGCGAGTGAGCCCTCCTCAATAACTATCGTTTCTTCACTTAATAAATCGGTTGCTACCACACTAGTAGGAATGATTAAATCAGCAAAATCTTTTCTTTTGGTCATTAGCTCTAATAATACTGCTACTTTTTTTCCGGCTATAAATCCCAATCGCGGTACATTAACATCTAAAAAAAGATTATGATCCATAGTTTCTACCATTTTATCTAACATTTTTAAATTAGTCCCGCAAGCGTAAACGCCCCCTACCATCGCCCCCATACTAGAACCGACAATAAAATCAAAAGGCACATTATGTTCTTCAAACACTTGCAAAACTCCTATATGAGCCAATCCTCTGGCACTTCCGGCCCCCAGCACCAGCCCTATTTGGGGTTTTCTCCTATTAGTCACACCATATCACCTCTAAGCAAAACCTAGTTAATCCTTCTATTTTTAACCCTATTCATCATATAAATAATTTATATAATGAATAATCTGGGGAGTCAACAAATGAAACACTATCCTAATCCTATTATTCTCATAATAATATTTTTAACTTTTTTTATGATAATAAATCCTAGTGAAACGGTTGCTGCCGCATCGAACGGGTTCAAGTTGTGGTATTCCGTCTTAGTTCCCGCATTACTCCCCTTTTTTATTGTAACAGAATTAATGGTTAATTTAGGCTTAGTTCGATTTATAGGCGTAATATTAGAACCAATTATAAGACCTATATTCAAACTTCCTGGCAGTAGTTCTGTAGTTATAGTTATGGGCTTTACTTCAGGATTTCCCATGGGAGCCATTTTGTGTAAAAAACTTTATGAAGAAAAAATGTTAACTGCCGATGAAACAGAAAGGTTAGTGTCCTTTACCAATAATTCCAGTCCTTTATTTATTATCGGCGCTGTCGGAGTAGGGATGTTCGGCTCGCCAGTTTATGGTTATCTGCTAGCCGTCTCCCATTATCTGGCTAACCTGCTTATTGGAATCATATGGAGCTTTAAAGCTTCTTCGCCAGCTAAAAATAATCCGCAAACCTATCCTTTTAAAACTGCCTACCAAGAGCTTTTACTTACTAAAACAAAAAGTATGGGCAAGATGTTCTATGTAGGCGTAAAAATAAAAGAAAAG
>CAZYLY010000200.1:0-3520 GCA_964648825.1 uncultured Syntrophomonadaceae bacterium | reverse complement strand
TTTAAATACTTCGTGTATTACCCTTATTCCTGCTACTATTATTGGGGTACGAGTATCTTTTGCTTCGGCTAATCCAACTGAAATTGTAGGTCCTTGTATATTTGCGACTGCAATAGCTATGACTATAGCCGTATCTTTAGATTACTGGCTTAGAACCCGTAGCCGCTTTAAGGAGAAGTAAGTAGATGTTATTTAACATATTAAATGTAGTATCTACTTGGGCGATTCCGCTCTTATTATTAATTATTCCCTTGTACGGCTTTTTCAAGAAAGTCCCAGTTTACGAGAGTTTCGTCGAAGGTGCTGAAGAAGGTTTTAAAACTGCAGTGAAAATCATACCTTTCCTGGTAGGTATGATGGTGGCCATCTCTGTTTTTCGAGCTTCAGGAGCTATGGATTATTTAACCCATTTCTTAAATCCCTTAACTTCCAGAATAGGTGCGCCTGCTGAAGTGCTACCTTTAGCTATGATGCGACCTTTATCCGGTAGTGGCGTTTTAGGTTTAGCTACTGAATTAATGCGCATTTATGGACCTGATTCCTTTATCGGCAGATTAGCATCAGTTATGCAAGGAACTACTGATACTACTTTTTTTGTTTTAACAGTTTATTTTGGTGCTGTAGGTATTAAAAAATATAAATATTCGATTGTTACGGGGCTGACTGCTGATATTACTGGATTTTTAGCTGCTATATACATATGTAATATGATATTTAGATAAATTATTCGTATAAATCAATGCTACTATCTTATTTATAGGGTATCATAAGATAGTGATGGACGGAAAATGAAGAAAGCTGTAATATTTTTATAATACATATGCAATATTATAATTAACTAAGTATAGGACAAGTATATTTTATATAAATGAGGAGGAAAATCAGGTGTCTTCACAATCAAATCAATTTATTCATGCCGTGCCTAATTTTAGCGAAGGGCGTCGTAAAAAAGTAATCGAAGCTGTAGTTGCACCTTTAAAAAAAGTGGAAGGGATTAAACTTATAGATTATTATCCTGATCCAGATTTTAACCGCACAGTAGTAGAAGTAATCGGTCACCCAGAGCCTTTAAAAGAGGCCTTACTTAATATGGCGGGTAAAGCTTATGAACTGATTAATATGGAGGAACAAAAGGGTACTCATCCACGTATTGGAGCCCAAGATACTTTGCCAGTTTTCCCGTTAGCCAATGTTAGTCTGGAAGAATGTATTAATTTTGCGGAGGAAATAGGGCAAGAATTATACGATAGATTTAAGGTTCCAGTTTATTTTAGTGGGGAAAATGCCCGTAATGAGGATAGAAAAAATATAGCCTTTATAAGAAAAGGACAGTATGAAGGCCTAAAAGAGGTAGTTCATACTCCTGAACGGGCACCAGATATAGGGGAAATATTACATCCCACCGCCGGGGCGACTATAGTAAGTGCGGCAACTAAGGGACTGGTAGCCGTTAATATAATTTTAAATACTAAAGATATTAATATTGCTAAAACTATAGCTAAAATGATGAGAGGACCTAGCGGAGGCTTTTCTACTATTCGTGCAGTAGCATTTTATCTTGAAGACCGCGATTTAGTAGCAGTATCGATGAATATGTTTGATACGGAAGCTACTCCTATATATAGGGCTTTTAATGTTGTAGAAGCCGAAGCGGCTCGCTATGGAATTACCGTAGCCGGTACGCAGATAGTAGGGACTTTGCCCCAAGATGCTTTAATTAATTGTGCCGAATACTTTTTGAAACTGGTAGATTTCAATCGGGATCAGATTATTGAAAATCATATTATAGGGATATAGGAAGGGGAAAAGTATGTTAGCAGATAAGACAATAAATGAATTTATGGCGGACTTAGCTTCTGATTTACCTGCACCCGGAGGCGGAGGAGTAGCAGCTTTATCTGGTGCTTTAGCAGCCGGCTTATTATCGATGGTATGTCATCTTACTATCGGCAAAAAAGGCTATGAAAGCGTAGAAGGGCAGATTAAGGAAGTTTTAGTTAAAAGCGATAGCTTACATAAGGAGCTGATTTGCTTAATTGATGATGATGCTAATGTTTTTAACCAGGTAATTGCATCTTTTAAACTGCCAAAGGAGACCGAGGAAGATAAAGCAGCCAGAACGGCTGCCATTCAAGATGCTTATAAAAGGGCGGCTGAAATTCCCTTCATGATTGCTAGTACTTGTTTAGAAGTATTAGAATTAGGTCAAAGTATGTTAGGAATTTCCAATGTTAATGTGATTAGTGATATTGGGGTAGCAGCTATAAATGGTCTGGCCGGAGTTGAAGCTGGAGTTATGAATGTTAATGTGAATTTGCCATTTATTAAGGATGCGGCTTATGTGGAACAGAAAAAAGACGCATTGGAACAACTATTAAATGCTAGCCGGGTGATTAAAGAAAATATTAATACCGAAGTATATAAAATCATTTCTTAGTAAACACAGGCTAATTTAGAGGCTAAATAGGGGTGTAATTAATCTTGTACCCCTGTTTTTTTATTTTAGGCATTAGGAAATGATAGTAGACAAATACTAGGTGAAAGTGCTTTAATAAGGGGTAGTATTTAAATAGTTTATACTGCAATAAAAATAATTAATATAAAATTAATCACAACTATAAGGGGGATAATAATGAAAAGCGATATTCAAATTGCACAAGAATGTACTATGCAACCAGTAGTAGAAATTGCACAAAAAATTGGACTTACTGAAGATGATTTAGACCTTTATGGTAAATATAAGGCTAAAGTTTCTTTAGATGTATGGGAACGGGTGAAAGACCAACCTTCAGGCAAACTAGTTTTAGTTACAGCCATCAACCCTACTCCAGCTGGCGAAGGCAAGACTACTACAACAGTAGGATTAGGACAAGCCTTAAATAAAATAGGACAGAAAGCTATTATTGCTCTGCGTGAACCATCGCTAGGACCAAGTTTTGGGGTTAAAGGCGGAGCTGCCGGGGGCGGTTATTCTCAAGTAGTACCGATGGAAGATATTAATTTACATTTTACTGGCGATATTCATGCAGTTACCACAGCTCATAACTTGCTGGCGGCCTTGTTGGACAATCATATTCATCAAGGTAATGCTTTAAATATTGACCCGCGGCAGATAGTATTGCGCCGGGTAATGGATTTAAACGAAAGAGCCTTAAGAAATATAGTATTAGGTCTAGGCGGCAAACCGAATGGAGTACCGCGTGAATCTGGTTTTGATATTAGTGTAGCTTCAGAAATTATGGCCGCCTTGTGTCTAGCTACTGATTTAATGGATTTAAAAGAGAGATTTAAGCGAATAGTAGTAGCTTATACTTATGATGGTAAACCAGTTACGGCTAATGATCTTAAGGCTGCTGGTTCAATGGCATTGATAATGAAAGATGCTATTAAGCCTAACTTAGTACAGACCGTAGAAAATACCCCCGCCTTTGTGCATGGGGGACCATTTGCTAATATTGCCCACGGTGCTAATAGTATTATGGCAACCCAAATTGGTCTGAAATTAGCCGATTATATGATT
>CAZYLY010000199.1:0-3522 GCA_964648825.1 uncultured Syntrophomonadaceae bacterium | reverse complement strand
TATAATCCCTGGGACCCGCCCCTGATTGAAAACTTTAATCTAAGCTTAAAGCCAGGCTCCAGAGTGGCCCTGGTAGGCGGTTCCGGGAGCGGAAAAAGTACTATTGCCAGATTGATTACCGGAATTAATAAACCCTGGTCAGGTCAGATACTATTTGACGGAAAATCTAGGGAGAATTTGCCCCGGAGCGTAATTATCAATTCTATGGCGGTAGTTGATCAGGATATAACTATGTTTGATGGAACTATCAAAGAAAACTTAACTATGTGGGATACTACTATTTCAGAATTTAATATGATTAGAGCTGCTAAAGATGCTTGTATTCATAATGATATAACCATCAGAGACAAGGGTTATGACCATAAAGTAAGTGAAGGCGGGACTAATTTTAGCGGTGGTCAGCGCCAAAGACTGGAAATTGCCCGGGCCTTAACCGGAAATCCCTCCATTATCGTTTTAGATGAAGCTACTAGCGCTTTAGATGTGTATACTGAAAATCTGGTTGATGAAAATATTCGGCGCCGGGGTTGTACTTGCATAATTGTAGCCCATCGCTTAAGTACTATTCGAGATTGTGATGAAATTATTGTTATGGAGCGGGGCAAAATTGTGGAGCGCGGCACCCATGATGAATTAAAGAATGCTAATGGGCTTTATGCCCAACTAATTAGTGCTTAAAAAACTCGAAAGAGAGGTTCTTACTTTGAGTTTTATTGACCGTTTGCAATATACCCTAATACCAGCCGAAGGTAATAAGCCTTTACTTCTGACCCAGGCTAAAACTTGGCTGGTAAAAGAAGGCAAGCTGGATATTTTTATTACCAAAATTATTGATAATGATACAACTGGTAGTAGAAATTACCTGTTTTCCATGGAAAAAGGAGATATCATCTTGGGCATCGACCCTATAAGTGTAAATGAAGGTGATTTTGGCCTCTTAGTGGTAGGATATACCGGTACAGAATTACTGGAATTTGATAAAGAACAAATGGCTGGCCTTATCAATGAAAAAGATCGTGAAATATACGATTTATTAAAAATTTGGCTTAATAAATGGAAAATCTGGGGCATTAAAACAGATGAGACTATAGATGGGGAGATTTTAAGTGCTGAACAACTGGCGGATTATAACCGCGATGTCTTCCAGCAGGCTTTGGAAATGCTGCTGGGGGAAAATAGAAATGAATTATTAAGAAATAAGATCAAAGCAGAACAAGATGATTCCCATATGCATAGTGGTTTAAGGAGATTGATGAACACCTTAAACTTAAAAGAAAAAGATAGCCCGGAAGCTGAAGAATATTTTTTGGATAACTTGCTTTTTAAAGCTTGTGCTGCAGTAGGACAATCAAAAAAAATTAATATAGTACCATCATATGGTTTAAAAAAGAATAATCCGGAATCATCAGATCTTTTAGGCGCTATTGCTCAAGCTTCACAAATCAGGATCAGGCAAATTATTTTAAAGGATAACTGGTGGCAAGAAGATAATGGAGCCTTGTTGGCCTATAAGGAAAGAGACGGCCAACCGGTGGCCTTGTTACCTGTTTCTCCTACCAAATATGATTTATATGACCCGTATGATGAAAGTCAGGTTAGAGTTGATGCCCAAGTAGCAGAGACTCTTAAAGCGCAAGCTTACACCTTTTACCGTCCATTGCCTGCTAAAGTAATCGGTTACAAAGATCTCTTAAAATATTTGGCTGATGGAATTTGGAAATTGGATGCCGTTACGGTATTAGTTATGGGTATTTTGGGGGGCTTATTAGGAGCCTTAACCCCTATTGTAACTGGCATTATTTTTGATAGCGTTATTCCTGACGGGGAAAAGATACTTTTAACCCAGATAGGCTTTTTATTAATTGCTATTGCGGTTACGACTTTTGCCTTTAATTTAACCAGATCTTTAGCGATGCACCGAATTGAAGGACGAACTGAAGCTGATTTGCAAGCGGCTATTTGGGATCGTTTGCTTAGTTTACCGGTGCCTTTTTTTAAAGATTATACAGCCGGTGAATTGTCGGGGCGGGCCATGGGGATTAGCCAAATTAGAAGTATACTTTCCGGGGCCGTGGCTAATACCATGATTTCAGGAATTTTCTCCGTATTTTATTTAATTCTGTTGTTCTACTACAGTTGGAAACTAGCCCTTATTTCTACCCTGATTGTAATAGTAGTAATGGCTGTATCACTATTATTTGGTTTTCTGCAAATCAGATATGAACGGCAATTAATTGATTTGAATAATACCCTTTCCGGTAAAGTTTTTGGTTTACTGACGGGGGTAAGTAAAATAAAAACCTCGGGAGCGGAAAAAAGAGCTTTTAATAATTGGGCTCGTGATTTTAGCCAAGTACGGGATGTTACCTATAGAAAAGAGAATTTAGGCAATAAAATGGCAGTTTTTAATTTCACGGTTAACATCATTGCTACCGGAATTATATTTTTTGCCATGATAAAAATGTCGGGAGTAAATTTAGGAGCAGGAAAATTTATTGCGTTTAATTCTGCCTTTTCCAGCTTTTTAGGGGCTATGCTGGAGATATCGGCGGTGGTTTTGCAGCTTAATATAATTAAGCCCTTATATGAAAGAACTAAACCTATCTTAGAAGCCTTGCCGGAATTTGATCAGGAAAAAGTTAATCCCGGTGAATTGCAGGGCAATATCGAAGTGAGTCATGTAAACTTCCGTTACCAGCCGGACGGGCCGTTAATCCTTAATGATGTAGTCTTAGAAATTAAAAAAGGAGATTATGTTGGAATTGTGGGCCCCTCAGGCAGTGGAAAATCAACTCTTTTAAGATTACTATTAGGATTTGAAAAAGCGGAATCAGGTCAAATATATTATGACCAACAAGATATAGACAATGTGGATATACGTTCTATCCGTCGTCAATTAGGAGTTGTGCTGCAAAGCGGGCAATTAATGTATGGCAGTATATTTGACAATATAGTGGCCGCTAACCCTGGCTTAACTCTCGACGACGCTTGGGAAGCGGCCCGGATGGCAGGAATGGAAGAGGATATAAAAAGCATGCCCATGGGAATGCACACCATGGTAAGTGAAGCCGGCAGTACCCTTTCTGGTGGACAAAAGCAAAGGTTACTTATTGCCCGGGCTATTATATCTAAACCTAAAATTATTTTCTTTGACGAGGCTACCAGTGCCTTGGACAATAAAACTCAAAAGATTGTCAGTGAAAGCTTAGCCAGTTTAGGAGCAACTAGGGTAGTCATTGCTCACCGTTTAAGCACCATTGTTAATTGCAACAAAATTGTGGTTATGGATCGGGGGCAGGTAGTAGAATGCGGCAACTATCAAGAACTATTTAAGCAGGGTGGTTTATTTACTCAGTTAGTAAAAAGACAGCTTGCTTAGCATATAAATATAAAATTCTTCTCAAAGCCGAGGTGTACAGTTTATGTATAAGTTTAATCAGCTTCCCAGTGAAAAAGTAGAAGATGAGGTTTTTTCTGAACTTTATAATGAGTATTATCCTAAAATTTATAAATACACACTCT
>CAZYLY010000198.1:0-3538 GCA_964648825.1 uncultured Syntrophomonadaceae bacterium | reverse complement strand
TTTATAAAAAAATAGAAAGGAGGAGGTGAATAATGAAACAACTACATATAATAGACCATCCAGTAGCAAGTAGTAGTCTCAAAGTCCTGCGAGATAAAACTACTTCTACCAAAGACTTTAGGAGCGCCATGTTCACTCTAGGAACTTTGTTAGCCGTTGAAGCAACACGTGAACTGCCTACGGTTAAGGGGGAAGTGATTACACCTTTAGAAGTTGCAGCCGATTGTGAATATGTGGATGATGCGCAAGTATTAATTGTACCTATTTTAAGGGCTGGTCTAGGCTTGTTAGAAAGCTTTTTAAGCATCTTACCAGCTGCACCGGTAGGACATATTGGGGTTTATAGAGACCATGATACTTTAGAAGCTAAGCCCTATTTAAATACTACTCCGGTGGCTACTTCTAATATTAAACATGTCTTAGTTCTAGACCCTATGTTAGCCACTGGTAATAGTGGAGTTAAAGCCTTAGAGTTTTTAATGGAAAAAGGCTATACCCCCGATAAGGTTTCTTTCATTTGTACCTTAGCAACCCAGCAGGGGATTAACCAGATACATGCGAAATACCCGGAAATAAAAATTATTACCGCCGTAGTCGATCCTGAATTAAACGAGAAAGCATACATTGTTCCAGGGTTAGGAGATGCGGGAGATAGACTTTATTTATTTTAATAAAAAGTCTTGGAGGGATAAGAATTGCATAGAAGAGAAATTGGTGTCGATGAGAAACTACCATTATTACAGACATTTCCCCTAAGTTTACAACACTTATTTGCCATGTTTGGTGCTACGGTATTAGTACCGATATTATTCGGGGTTGACCCGGCTACCATTCTTTTATTCAATGGAATAGGAACTATATTATATTTAGCATTATGTAAATGGAGGATTCCGGCTTATTTAGGCTCAAGTTTCGCCTTTATATCACCGGTATTAATCGTCTTGCCTTTATATGGTTATTCAGCAGCATTAGGCGGCTTTATCGCCGTGGGAATTATATTTATAATTGTCGGGATGATTGTTAAAGCGGTAGGGACTAACTGGATTGAGGTAGTTTTTCCGCCGGCAGCTATGGGGGCTATTGTAGCCGTGATTGGACTAGAACTGGCTCCAGTTGCAGCTAAAATGGCAGGTTTTATAAGACCAGATGACTTTGTCGGTGCAGTATGGTCGCCGGATCCTAAAATAATTACCGTTTCTATTTTTACTTTAGCCGTTACTATTTTCGGTTCCGTATTATTTAGGGGGTTTTTAGCCATAATTCCAATTCTAATCGGTATATTATCCGGTTATGTTTTAGCTTTTTTTATGGGATTAGTCGATATAACCCCTATTGTTCAAGCTCCGTGGTTAAGCATGCCTACCATTTATACCCCGGAATTTAACTGGGCAGCTATTGCTATAATAATTCCCGCCGCCTTAGTAGTAGTAGCTGAACATATCGGACACTTAATCGTAACCCAAAATATTGTCGGTGAAAACCTAATCGAAAAGCCTGGATTGCACCGCTCATTATTGGGTAATGGGATTTCCACAGTTTTTTCGGGATTCTTCGGTTCTACCCCTAATACTACTTACGGGGAAAACATTGGAGTTTTAGCTCTGACTAAAGTTTATAGTACCTGGGTTATCGGCGGAGCAGCAATTTTAGCTATCTTATTATCTTTTGTGGGTAAATTAGCTTGGGCAATAAGAATTATTCCCGCACCAGTGATGGGAGGGGTATCACTTCTATTATTCGGAATAATAGCTGCTTCTGGGATTAGAATGTTAGTTGAAGCTAGAATAGATTATGGCAAGCCCAGAAACTTAATCCTAACTTCGATTGTTTTAATTATAGGAATTAGTGGTATTAGTATTCAACTAGGAGCAGTTACATTGGCCGGTATGGGACTTGCCACTGTAGTTGCCATAGTTTTGAGCTTAATATTTACCTTGCTGGATGTATTGGGGCTAAGTAATGAAGGATAAAATGCCTATAATCTAAAGATGGATAAAAACAAGAAAGAGGCTTAATGCCTCTTTCAATGTTTTTAATCTTGCAGAGCATCAATACTGTCAGATACATTGGCCAAAGCTTTTAAGAAATCATCAGGGTTTATACCCATGTTTTTTTCCAAGTATCTGTGAAAATTATAACCGGAGTCTAAGATTTTATTAGCCATTTCCCGGCCTTTATCAGTTAGGAATAGTCTTACAACCCGGCGGTCTTGGGCAAATAATCGCCGTTCTACCAGATTCTCCTTCTCTAGCTTATCTACCATAGTAGTTAAAGAAGAATTTTCGATTTGGGCTCTTAAGCCAATTTCAGATAAAGTTGTCCCATCATTTTCTAATAAAGAAAATAAGACGAAGGATTGAGCCATATTAACCCCATAATGGTTAAGCTCTTGGCCAATGTACTTTTCAACCTTTTTCATTGTAGCCTTTAATTGGTAACAGGTAAATTGTGTAAAGTCTTTCATAGTTTCCTCTTTCATAACAAGTTCTCCCATTGTAAACCCCCCACCCCTAAAATCATTGCCTTTATTAATAAATATAAATAAATATTAATAAAAGCTAATAGTAGTAACCTTCTACTAATTATAATATATTATGGGGAAAATACTAGTCATAAATAATTTTATAGGTTATAATTTACGAATCGTAACAAGGTGTTAGTATGTATTATTTACATTATTATTTGTCTATGATCCCCGATGTATTTTAATTATTCAAAAGTCTAAGCTATAATAAACAAGTAATCTCTGTTGTTTACTTTCATTATCGGAAGGAGTTAAGATAATTAATGAGTGATATTACTAGTTGGCAGTACAAACAAAAATTAATAACAGCAGAACAAGCAGCCGGGTTAGTTAAATCAGGTGATATGGTCTGGTATAGTGAATTTGCTATGTTTCCAGAAGCACTTGATGCTGCTCTAGCCCAAAGAGTTGACGAATTACACGATGTAAATGTGCGCTCAGTTAGCTTTACCCAAGTACCTAAAGTAGTCGCAGCTGATCCTAACAGGGAACATTTTATTATGGAGGATTGGCATTTTAGTAAAGTCTCCAGAATGTTGCATGATAAAGGATTATGTAATTATATACCTATTACTTATCATCAAGGACCTAGATTAACTAAAAAATACGAAACGACTGACGTAGTATTTGTTAAGGTTGCCCCTATGGATGCCAAGGGTTTTTTTAATCTAGGTACTTCCAATTCGGTTACTCCGGCGATTCTAACTAAGGCGAAAACGATTATAGTAGAAGTAAACCAATCAGTACCTACTTGTTTAGGAGGCAATTCGGAAAATATTCATATTAGTAATGTTGATTATGTAGTTGAGGGCAATAATGAGCCATTATTACAAATCCCCCCCATACCACCTAAAGAAATTGATTATAAAATTGCTGAATATGTAATGAGTGAAATAGAGGACGGCTCTTGCTTGCAATTAGGAATAGGCGGTCTTCCTAATGTAATCGGGGCTAAAATAGCCGATAGTGATTTAAAAGACTTAGGCATTCATACAGAAATGCTAGTTGATTCAT
>CAZYLY010000197.1:0-3544 GCA_964648825.1 uncultured Syntrophomonadaceae bacterium | reverse complement strand
CCTTCTATTACCACGTCCTGAACCAAAACCAGCGCCAGCATTAAATCCTCTGCCATAAGCAAAACCACGTCCGTTAAAAGTTCCCGCATTAACATTATTACATAAACCTAATCCTCTACCTGACATTGATCCTTGTCCTAAAGGACCTGTTCCATCTCTTCTCGGCATGATTACTACCTCCTTCCATTATCGCGACATATATCATAAAAATAATTCAATTATTATTGACATATGCCCATTACTAAATTAATTATAACTGATTATTGACATATGTCAATAACTTAAACAAAAAAAACAGAGTATTCCTCTCTGTAGATTTATGAATATTTATTTAGTATAGTTACTACTATTTTTCAAAATAAACTACTAATTTATTGGGAGCACAAACAATTTTTTTATCATCTTCGAAACAGATTTTCCCCGTGTCTGAACAAATATGTTTAGGGCAAATCCAATTAGGCATTCTTTTTATCCAGGCTTTACCTTCTGATACTACTATTTCTGCTGTATAACCCTTTGTTAGTTTAACTTTAAAAATTTTATTATCTTTTTTTGAAATCCTTTCGCGATGAATTTCTTTTTTGCCATGTTTAATTACTAATGTCGCCTGATTTTTGGAATTAGATAATAATAATGGAATCGTTAATGCAGCTATTATTTTGAAAGCATTCACAGATTTAACCCTCCCTAAAATTATTTATATTTTTTCCGTTCATGAAAATAGTTATTTAGGTTTTCAGTTTTATGTAATATTTCCGTATTATCAATAATCAACCCTTCAAAATCTGCATTTTTAATAAGGTCCAAACCCTCTTTTATCCCTGCAACATATGCTGCAGTAGATAAAACATCGGCAACTGCAGAATCATTACCAATTATAGAAATACCTATAACTTCGTTATAGGGCCAACCCGTATCAAGGTCTAAAATATGTCCATATTTTTCATCATTAATTAAATAATATTGCAGATAATTACCCGAAGATACTACTGCTTTTTCACCCTTATAACTAAAGTAACCTATTATACTATCTAGTTCAATCGGGTTAGTAATTCCTATTTTCCATGTATCCTCTATATTATTTCCTATAGTAACAATATTCCCACCTGCGTTTATAATAGCGCCATTAATTTTATTTTTTTTCATGGTTGATATAGCTTGTTCAGTGATATAGCCTTTAGCAATGCTACCCAGGTCTAAAAGCATCCCTTTTTCTATATAAAGAGTATATTGCTCTACATTAAGTTGCACTTTTTTATAGTCGATTAATTTCTTAACTTCACCTATTTCATTTTGTAAAGGCAAAGCATTTTCCTTTTCTTTTGTTTCCCATAATTTTTTTAATGGTCCAATAGTTATATCATACCTACCATTGGTTTTATCACCATATTCTAAACCCAGATTTATTACATCACACAATTCTTTTGATATTTTATAGGGGTTTTTTTCATTAGTGTTTTGATCACTAAAGTATTTATTAACTTGTGAAATTTCACTGTTCTGATTATATTGGTCAAATGTTTTTTCAAGTTCCTCCATTTTTTCAAAACCTTTTATTACTGCTATTTCAGCATCTTCACCAAAAGCTTTAATAGAAACTACCGTCCCGAGTATAAATTTTGTATCTTCAAAATGGTTTGTATTATCTTTACATCCTGTTAGATTAAAAAAAATAATTATAATTATTATTAATATAATAATTGGCTTTCTCAAAATTGTTTTATGAATCAATTTACAACCACCCCATGAACAACTAATAACATTTAAATAATTCCTATATTCATAATCAATGTAAAGATAATTAAAAGAATATAACTACTAATTACTATTTCAAAAAACTTATTATATTTAAGCTCACCCTCAGAAACTCTAGAAGTTTTATTTTTACACGGTTTTGAATGGGGACATGAATTACAGCTATTATCTTTTTGCGTTTCAGTAAGATTAAGATTAATTTTCTTAATGTTTCTCTTTGTAGAAGCAACTAAATCAAGAATTGCACCTGCAGGACAAAAGAATCTGCACCAAAATTTATACAAAAATATAGATAGCAGCAAAGTTATCCCCATAATTAACCACTGTCCAATATTAGCCTGTCCTGCAAAAAAAGCCGAAAAGGGCTCGTAACTAGAAATACTGGGGTTTACAAATAGGAAGCCAACCATTAAAGCAATCCAAGTCAAAGTTAATCTAATCTTTTTTGCATTGATAGAAAATTTTCTAGGAACGGGAATTTTTATAAGCCCTAACGATTTATTAATACCTTCTTGGACTGCCCCAAAGGGACAGAGCCATGTGCAATAATAATTTTTGCCCGTTATTAATAGTAATAAAATAGTACCAATAATTAAAAAATACCAAAATGGTCTTTCAAAAAAAGAAGGGGCATTGCCACTAATAAGAGAGGCAAAATTGCCTATGTTAATAGGAGCATTTAATTTGAAACCTAAAAAAAATACTGAAAATATCAAAATATATATTCTTAATTTATTTATTTTTTCACTTTTGCTAAAAATAATTAGTGCAAATAAGAGAATTAAAATTGTTTCTGAAATGCCTATTTCAATTTTGTTAAAGTTTTGATCCTGCATTTCGAATTCCTGAACGCCTATCTGGTTAGTTGCCTTACAAACTGCTATTGATATACCTTCCGCAGTAACAGTCGCGCCACTAATAGCATCCAGTCCTTTTCCGACTTCTAACTTTTCAGAAATATGTTTATCTATAAACTTATCCAAATATCCGTAATCAATTAACCTTTGGTAGTAGTAGGGGGACTCATAATTATCTATAATTTTTATTTTTATAATTTGACCCTTTGGATTAACGCCGGTTAAAACGGTAATAGGACCTCCGTATCCCGATGCTTTAGATATGACGCCGTATCCTAATAGACTTTTATTTAGATCATAAAGCTTATAGGACGGATATTTCCCCCTTATACTTTCATAAGAAACAACATCTGGTGATATATTAATTAATAAATTAAGCGTATCCTGTTGTGCGCCAATTCTTTGGAAAAAAATTGCCCCTAAAAGTAGAATTATTGCGGCTGATATTATAATTCCCCTTAGATTAATTCTTCTTAACTTCATATGTCTCTCCTAATTAGGTGCAAATTCTAATAAATTTCAATTGGTGCAATTGATTTTAAATTGTTTTATATTAGCTGTTATTTAAAAGTAATTTCCTATAAGAATCTATAGCATCAGAATCTTGCTTATCCTCTTCACTACACCAATAACACAGGTTGCTGGTGTAGTCATAAACCATATTTTCGCAAGTTTCGCATTTTTTCGTTTTACCATATGATAACAAGATAGGCTCAAAAGGTTTTTCTATTCTTTCCCTATCCCTTACAATTGCTCCCTGGGGGCAAAATAGTTGACATAATCTGCAATCTATACATAATCCACTAGTAAAATATTGTTTATAATTATCTTCGTTAATAAGCGTATGCAAGGTTTTCGTAGGACAAAGAATATTGCACATTCCGCAATTAATGCATTTATTAATTTTCTTTATGGTAGGCCAATAGGCTAGT
>CAZYLY010000196.1:0-3579 GCA_964648825.1 uncultured Syntrophomonadaceae bacterium | reverse complement strand
TCCCCGATTAATTTCCCCTTAAAGCCCCTCGAGAAAGAAGGCTTCAGGGTACCCTAACTAAGTGACGCCCTGCACCAGACCGTTAGGAAATCTGGCCGGACGAGCCGCTTAAGCGGCTAGTGCGAAGTTATCTTCTGCAGTTAATTTAATTTTTTCACCTTTTTAACGAGCTGGCGACAACTCGGCTCGCTACTCAACCCATCTTTTCCCCCGTCGAAACCAGTACGCCCCCTTGTTTAATAATAACTGCATACTGTGATAATAATATGGGAAATAATATTTGTCACTGTTATATATAGGATTTGTCTTTAAAGGCTCTTTCCATATCCCTTTGGGCATCCCGTGTAGCCATATCTTCACGTTTATCATATAGTTTCTTGCCTACTGCGACGGCTAATTCGGTTTTGGCTAGACCATTCTTAAAATATATTTTAAGTGGAATCAGGGTATAGCCTTTTTCTTTTTGCAGACCGATTAAACGGTTAATTTCCCGACGGTGTAACAATAGCTTTTTTGGTCTTAAGGGATCATGATTAAAGCGGTTCCCCTTTTCATAAGGGCTAATATGGAAATTATTAATCCACACTTCCCCATCTCTAACTGCCGCATAAGCATCTTGTAAATTGCCTTTACCATTACGTAAAGACTTAACTTCTGTCCCGGTTAAAACTAGCCCGGCTTCAAATGTTTCTTTAATATGATAATTATGCCATGCTTTGCGGTTATCTACTACCGGTTTAATCCCTTGTTTCTTCGCCATCTTACACCTCATATAGGGAAAATAAAACCCTCGCCTCGAAACAACCGTGTTACTACAGGCCAGGGTAGTTATATCATTTGCTACGTTTATATTATACCCAGTTTTTCACGCACCGTCAACCCATCCAAAATTTTACACCTTACTTTTCACCTTAAAAGTGTGTCACTACCCCCGTCCCCATGACATTAGGCTAGTTCGAAGTCGATTTTGGCTTCATCGACATCTACCCTTACAAGCTGCACTTTTACTTCATCGCCGATAGAGAATTTGCGGCCGCCATGGGTGCCGACTAAGGTATAGTTTCTATCATTAAATTCGTAATAATCATCTACTATACTGGAAATATGCACTAAGCCTTCTATAGTATTTTCTAATTCCACGAAAAAGCCGAATGATTGTACCGAAGAAATTCGGGCTATAAATTCATCGCCTACAAACTGCGCCATATATTGGGCTTTTTTAATATCAACTAATTCACGTTCGGCTTCTTCGGCTCTCATTTCTTGTTGGGTAGAGTGTTCACCAAAAGCAGCCATTTTACTTTCTAAGCTAGCCTTTTTCTTGCCTTTCATATTACCTTCTAAAAGTAAGCTTAGTACCCTATGGACTATAAGGTCAGGGTATCTTCTAATCGGGCTGGTAAAATGGCAGTAATACTTGGAGGCTAGCCCAAAATGTCCTAAAGCCTGGGGCATATAGCGGGCATGTTTCATCGAACGTAAAAGGATTAAGGATAATAATTGTTCTTCAGGCTTACCTTTTATGTCACTAAGTATCTTTTGGTAGGTGCGCGGTTCTACTTTATCTCCTTGTACCTTATGCCCAAAAACGCCTAATACATGATTAACCTTCGCTAAGGATTCTTCGACCGGTTTTTCATGCACTCGGTATAGTATAGGTATTTCCTGCCAATACATATGCTCGGCTACTGTTTCATTAGCTTTTATCATAAAATCTTCGATAAGCATTTCCCCTGGTCCACGCTCGAACTTCTTAATTTCAATCGGAAAACTATCCTTATCTACAATAACTTTCGATTCGGGAAAATCAAAATCTAGGGCTCCACGTCCGTTTCTTTCCCGTCTAATAATATCGGCTAATTCTTTCATTAAAATAAAATCGGGAACTAATTCTTCATATTCTGCTTTAGTTTGGGCATCATCATCAATAATTATTTTATTAACGGCGGTATAGGTCATGCGCTCATTTACATTTATTACTGATTTGCATAAATCATAATTAAACACCTTGCCTTTATTATCAATATCCATAATACAGCTAATCGCTAAACGGTCTTGTTTAGCATTAAGGCTGCATATATCATTAGATAATTCCCGGGGCAACATAGGCAAGACTTTATCAATTAAATATACGCTCGTACCCCTAGTGAAGGCTTCCTTATCCAGCTTACTTCGTTCCCGTACATAATGTGAAACATCGGCAATATGCACTCCTAAACGATAGCCATTTTCGATTTTCTCTATAGAGACTGCATCATCCAGGTCTTTGGCATCTTCCCCATCTATCGTAACCATACGCAAGTCCCTTAAATCTCGTCTATTAAAAGTTTCTTCTTCACTAAGCGGTCTGGCTGCTTCACGGGCTGCTTCAATAACACTGGCGGGAAATTCGGCTCTAAGCCCATGTTTTTTAATTACCACTAAAACGTCCAACCCTGGCTGGCCTTTACGCCCAAAGACTTCGGTTATATCTCCTTCTGGGTTTTTGTCTTTAGTCGGCCAGGAAGTAATATTTACTAATACTTTATCCCCGTTATTCACTTTTAGTTTTTTACTCGGTTTAACATAAATCGGATATATCTGCCGTTCATCATCAGGAATTACCTGCATTACATGTCTGCCTTTTTCGAAGGTGCCGACTAGTTCCCTATTAGCACGAGTAATTACCCGAATTACTTCTCCTTCAGGGCGCTGGGAATTTGCTCCTTGGCGATGAATTCTCACCATGACTTTATCATTGTGCATAGCCCCACTAAGGCTGTTGCCATAGACGAATATTTCCGGTAAACCAGCCTCATCCGGCACCAGGATTCCATATCCTCTTCGGCTTAAGCGCATAATTCCCCGTACTAAGTTCATTAAGTCCGGCAAGCCATATTTATTTTTGCGCGTTTTAACTATTTCGCCTTCCTTTTCAAGCTTACCAATCATTTTGCTAAACTTAATCCCATCTTCAACCCCATCTATACCGAAAACTTCTAATAACTCGTTATAAGCTAAAGGGCGATAAGTCTCCTGGCGCATATATTCTATAATATTTTCGGGAGTAATCATATTTGCCTCCTTCAGGGTAAATTAATCTATTAATATTATTACCCGTCTTTCTCTCTATAATCCCAATTCTTCTGCACTTTCTTGCATACTTGCTAAGCAAATACTTAAAAATTCGTCTAATTCCAAACCTAGTTCTGAACATAATGCCATCTGCTCCCGGTTAGCACCTTTAGCAAAGGCACTTTCCTTGAAGCGCTTTTTTAGCGACTTTAATTGCACTGCGGCTAATTTTTTATCCGGCCTGACTAAAGCAGCGGCTGTAATAAATCCGCTAGTCGGATCAGCAGCATATAGGGCTTTATCGAGTAAAGTTATTCGTTCTAATCCATGCAGACTATTATGTACTTTGACGGCATAAACTATATCTTCTGGTAAGCCCTTTTCTTTAAGTATCTCGGCACCTAACAGGGAATGACGCTCCCAATCATCACCAGTTACATCATAATCGATGTCGTGCAATAATCCGGCTAAACCGTATTTTTCTACATCTTCACCTAACTTAGCGGCTAACCCTCGCATAATCGC
>CAZYLY010000195.1:0-3597 GCA_964648825.1 uncultured Syntrophomonadaceae bacterium | reverse complement strand
TACTCGATTAAATCTTTTTTAGTATAACCTTCTGCACTCCAAAAGACTTTATCCAAATTAGTAATTTTAATCTTTCTACCTGCAGCTAGTATTTCAGAAGTCATAAGTTTCTCCCTCCTATGTTAAGATACATTCTTCGGGATTTTTAAGGCTAAAACCAATAATAGATGGAGCTCTAAGGTGCATTCCTAGTGTCCATTCAGCGAAATCTACCTCTAGCGTGACTAATGGCTCTACAAAATGTGCGTTTTTATAATCAGCCGGTCTTAATTCAGAAAAAGGACTTTTAGTAGTTGCTAATTTCATTAGTTCATCAGTTAATGTTATCCATTCGGGTGCTTTCAGCCCGGTTCCTACTCTACCGCAATATAATAATTGTTCATTATCATATACCCCGACTAATAAAGCATTTATAATATGGTTTCTCAAGGTAAATCCGCCAATTACACAAGATAGGCGGCGACGATATTTAATTTTCAGCCAGTATTGATGTTTTTTGCCGCTTACATAGGGGCTTTCCTTTTGCTTGGCTATAACCCCCTCCAACTGTTGGCTTTTAACCGCCTTAAAAAGACTAGTGCCTTCAGGGAAGCTTTCGACTAAAGCAATATTTTCTGCGGCTTTTACTTTATCAAATAAAATATTATTGCGAAATTCCCAAGCAGAATTGCGTAAATCTTCCCCCTCGAAAAATAAAATATCAAAAACCATATAAATAACAGGAATTTTTTTTACTAATAACTGAATATTGTCCGTATTAGAAATTCCGTCGCGGCGCATAACAGTAGGAAAACTAGGCTTACTATTATGAAGGGCAATTATTTCTCCATCTATTACGGCCCTATTCCCCTTAAGGAGCTTAGGAAGAATACTTAACTCAGGATATTGCTTAGTCCGGTAGTTAAGACGTTTATTTATAAGTGTAACATTACCCCCGTCAATATAAGAAATCATGCGAACTCCATCCCATTTGACCTGATAAATATATGCAGGGCTATCAAAAATATGGTCGTACGTGATGGGGGACATAGGAGTAATAAGAGTATTACCCATATGCTAACTACCGGTTTTAGTTTTTCGCGTTGTTTGACGAGGTTTCTTCTCTTTCCCTTTATTAGCTTCGGCAAGCTTAACGCTTTCCTTCAGAGCCTCCATTAAATCAACCACATTACTGGCCGGGGCAGTAGTATTAGGGGTAGTAACTTCTTTACCAGCAATCTTGGCTTCTATTAATTCCCATAAAGCTTTTCGATATTCATCTTCATATTTACTAGGCTCAAAATCGGTGGAAAGATTTTCGATTAAACTTACCGCCATTTTTATTTCATTATCATGCAATTTGTCTTTCGTTATTCCAGAGCTTAAAGAGGCAGGGGAACGAATTTCATCTGGATAAAAAATTGTTTCCATTATTAATACCCCATCCTTAACTCGTAATGCTGCTAAAGATTGCTTAGAACGAATTAATACTTTAGCTATAGCAATTTTCTGGGTATTATTCATAGCTTCAATCAGCAAAGTATAAGCCTTTTCACCCCCAGCATTAGGCTCTAAATAATAGGTTTTATCAAAATATATAGGGTCAACTTGATTTAAACTGACGAAATCAAGAATATCAATAGTTTTAGTATTATCTAACGGAATTCTTTCTAAATCTTCTTCATTTATAACCACATAGCTTCCGGTTTGATATTCATAGCCCCGAACTATATCTTCACTATTAATTTCCTTATCACAATGGGGACAGAACTTGCGATATTGTACCGGGCTCATACATTCTTTATGCAAGTAGTTAAACTTAATATCCTTTTTTTCAGTCGCAACATACATTTTTATCGGAATATTCACTAGCCCAAAACTTATGGCACCTTTCCATAAAGTCCGCAAAGCAATCACCCTTTTTTTCTTATTTTTAATAATTAGATGATTTTTTATTCTGTTTTTTTTTATGAGTAACTTGAAGTAGAGGCAGTTTTAGGTTATATTTATCAAGGATAATTAATAGATTTGAGGGATGAAATTGGGTAGAATACCAGATTATGTTGGAGTTTCGGCATTGGGGCTTAAAATGGGGGTAATTGTTCCGGGATGCAACTTAATTAATATGGTAAAAGGAGTTTTATTGAAATGCCATGAAGATGAGCTGCTCGATGATGGTGATACTGTTTGTATTACTGAATCAGTAGTGGCACGGGCTCAAAACAATTATATTACTGTCAATGATATAGCAATTGATTTAGTTCAAAAGTTAAACATAAAGCCGAATGGCAAATTAGGGATTGTATTTCCAATTTTAAGTCGTAATCGTTTTTCATTAATTTTAAAGGGGCTGTCACAGGCAGTACCCCAGGGTGAAGTAATAATTCAGCTATCATATCCAGCTGATGAAGTTGGCAACCAAATTTTGCCTTATGAGTATGCTGAAGAAAAGGGCAAAGGCTATAGTGATGTGATTACCGTAGAAGAAATCGGTGATAATAGATTTTTACATCCAATAACTAAAGTTGATTACATAAAACTTTATAAATCTATAGTTGAAGAAGCAGGGGCTAAAGCTACTATTATACTTAGTAACGACCCCACTAAAATTACAGGGTATAATCCAGACGGGGTTGTGGTAGCTAATATCCATGGGCGGGTCAGAACGCTCAAAAAAGTGCAGAAATTAATGTCCAATACTATTACTTTACAAGATATTTGCAATAATGAAAAAGCGAAAGCGTGGTCGGAATGGGGACTGCTAGGCAGTAATATGTCATCAGGAGATAAGTTGAAGTTGGCTCCCCGGGAAGGGGACAGTTTTGCCCTGCACCTGCAAAGTATAGTCAAGGAACAAATGGGTAAGGAAATTGAAGTATTAGTCTATGGCGATGGTGCTTATTGCGATCCTTCTACCGGCATTTATGAACTGGCTGATCCACAGCCGGCCTTTGGGCTAACTCCGGGGTTAAAGGGGAAATATAGGGAAGGTTTAAAATATAAATATATTGTAGATAAGATGCTAGATGAAGGGGTCGAAGTTAATTCTATTGAAAGCTCCATGGAAACCCTAAGTAAAAATAATTTCGAAAATGATGGCTTTGAAACTGAGGGAACTACTCCGAGGAAGACGGAGGATTTAATAGCTAGTCTAGCTGACTTAGTTAGCGGTTCGGCCGATGCGGGAACCCCGATGATTTTGGTTAAGAATTTCCTGCGGTAGGCTTTTTATTGGGGGGAAAAGTATGTGTCCTAAATGCGGGGGTACAATGATAGAAAAGACTGGGGTTTTATTTTGGATTTTTATGGGGGTAGCTTGGATGGCTGCCTCTTTTATTATGCATATTAATATTTTCTATATAGGACATATATTAATGGGGGCAGGAATAATATTTATACTCTTTTCGCCATTACTGGCTAGATTTTATAAATGCAAAAAGTGTAATAAGCTATTTTGTGAATATCCTAAGCCCTAAAGCCAGTAATAGACAGTTTTTATACAGACCCTTAGTGCACATTTGTAGGGGAATGTGCACTAAGTTTGGGTGGAAAACTTAATTCAACACAGATTTTCTTTTGGTTGGTTTGGGTTGGAATTATTCTAATTTTAATTTTACA
>CAZYLY010000194.1:0-3598 GCA_964648825.1 uncultured Syntrophomonadaceae bacterium | reverse complement strand
TCCTCTTTAATAAAACCTGCTACTACTGGAAAAACTTTAGCGGTAGAAATAAACGAAACATCAATAGTAATTATATCAACCTTATCATTTTCCGCCTCCAAGGTAAAATACCTGATGTTAGTTCGTTCCTTGTTAACTACCCGTTCATCATTTCTAAGTTTCCAATCTAGTTGACCATAGCCCACATCGATTGCTATCACTTTAGCAGCACAATCCGTATATCCACCAGTAGAAGCCCCTACATCCATAACTATCTTACCAGTAAAATCTATTTCAAAATCTTCTATCGCTTTTTCTAATTTATAACCCCCCCGGCTAACATAACGAGGAGCAGCATTTACTTGTATTTCAGCATTTTCGTCTACACTTGTACCGGGTTTATCTACTTTTACGCCATTCACTCTGACTTCTCCTGCTAAAACAATAGCCTTAGCTTTTTCCCTGCTAGCAGCTAAACCACGCCGAAATATTTCGCTATCTAGTCTAGCTTTTTCCAAATTTCAGCAACTCCCACCCATTATTTTTTATTAATTTGGGCCACCTAATACTAATAGATTCGACTATTGATTCCGCATCCATATTTAACAAATCAAATAACTGGTCAACCCGGCCATGTTCTATAAATTCATCGGGGATTCCCACTCTAAGCATTTTCACCTTAATGTTATTATCAACTAACAATTCGGCTATAGCGCTGCCGAATCCTCCCAGAAGGGAATTATCTTCGATAGTAACTAAATACTTTGCATGCGAACATAGCTCTGCCAAACCTTTTGCATCTAAAGGCTTAATAAATCTGGCATCAACAACTGATGCTACAATACCATCCCGTTTAAAGATTTGCGCAACTTCAGCAGCAATAGATAAACCTCTGCCAATAGCAATTAAAGCTAAATCATGACCTGTTTGCAAATAATTAGCTTCACCCACCTTAAGCAGGGAACGTTCTTTTTTTATTTCGACACCTTCGCCTACACCACGGGGCCATCTAATCGCAACGGGACCATTAATGTAAAAAGCAGTATGTAGCATATCTAGTAATTCATTTTCATTCGACGGAGCCATTATGGTAAGATTAGGAACACATCTCAAGAAAGAAATATCAAAAACACCGTGGTGAGTAGGTCCATCCTCCCCGACTAAACCAGCCCGGTCGAGGACCAAAATTACAGGCAGATTTTGTAAAGCCACATCATGGATTATTTGGTCATAAGCCCTTTGCATAAATGTAGAATAAATAGCTACTACCGGCTTTAATCCGCCTTTTGCCATAGCGGCTGCCATAGTAACCGCATGTTGTTCACATATTCCGACATCAAAAAAGCGTTCGGGAAACCTTTTAGAAAATTCCATTAGCCCGGTTCCGCTAGTCATTGCTGCCGTTATAGCAACTACCTTTTCATCCTCTTCGGCTTTATTAACTAAAAACTCCCCAAAAAGTTCGGTATAAGTTTTGATTGATTTTTTAATTTGACTACCAGTTCCAATATCAAAAGGGCCTACACCATGAAATACATCAGGGTTTTTAATCGCTGGTTCATATCCACGCCCTTTTTGGGTTATAGCGTGAATCAATATAGGTCCCTTCATTTTTTTAGCATTAGATAAAACCAAAGTAAGTTCCTCTAAATTATGCCCGTTAACCGGACCTATATAAGTAAAACCTAATTCTTCAAATAATATTCCAGGTACCATCATATATTTAACCGTATCTTTTACCCGACCGGCAGCTTTAAGGAGATTAGCCCCAATTCCCGGAATTTTATTTAAAACTTGTTCAATATCTTCCTTCGTTCGAAAATAAGAAGGGTCACTGCGCAAACGGTTTAAATAGTTTGACATGGCCCCTACGTTTTTAGAAATAGACATTTCATTATCATTTAAAATTACAATTAAATCACTACCAGCATGTCCCGCATGATTTAAAGCTTCAAAAGCCATACCGCCAGTTAAAGCACCATCACCGATTACAGCAATTACCGCATGTTTTTCCATATTAATATCCCGGGCTAAAGAAAGACCTAAAGCGGCTGAAATTGAGGTGCCGCTATGTCCAGTATTAAATGCATCATGGAGTGATTCCTCAAATTTAGGAAAACCGCTTAGCCCCCCATATTGTCTTAATGTACCCATATCCTCCCTGCGGCCAGTTAAAATTTTATGTACATAACTTTGGTGGCCCACATCCCAGATAATTTTATCTTGGGGAGAATTAAACACATTATGTAAAGCTATCGTAAGTTCAACCACACCTAAATTAGCCCCTAAGTGTCCGCCACACCTGGAAACACTTTCGATTAAAAGTAATCTTATTTCGTCAGCTAATTTATTTAATTTATTAAGAGATAATCCTTTTATATCCTCAGGAGAATCTATTGTCCCTAGTATTTCATCCACGCTTTCACCTTCTATTCTCCAACAATTCTTTACCCGTAATTTTTTCCACCCAACTTAAAGCAATTCCTACCTTTAAAATAATCTTATTAGCATTATTAATAGCAAAGCTTTTACCTATTGCTTTGCCCCCTACGGTGAGTGCCGCTATCAAGCTAGTCATAACCGCACTGACAAAAACCAGATCCAAAAAAGGTAGAAATCCCCTTAAACTTATAACTATACTAGCCCCTATAGCACCGCTTAAAGTACCCGCTACATCACCAATTACATCATTACAAAAGTTAGCTACAATATCGGCATTACGTGCAATCTTTACTGCTTGTTTGGCTCCGGGTACCCTTTTAGAGGCCTTAGCATTAAAGGGTGCTAATTGCGTAGCTGTTGATGCAGTACCAATGACATCAAATAGTATACCTAAAAATATTATACATAGTAATAAAATAATAGCCAATAAAACACTATTTACTGCTTTTATTAAAGCTTCAGAACCCAAACTTACTAATAAAGCAATAAAAAATGTTAAAAAGGCTACTAATAATCCGGCTATTATGTTTTCTTTTTTAATATAGCTATTCAAAATTGCTATATCTCCTTAGATTATATAAGGTGCTGGCAAAAGGTTGTTTATCGAGTAAACGCTGCGACATAGGTCCAGCAGGTTTTCCCAGCAAATCTCCCAAATGTCGCCAAATGGGCGGTTTCCCTTTACGTTTGCTCTACTGTGTTGCCATCAGTAAGGCTGGATTACCACTTAGTACGCACTTTAATCCCCGATAAACCGTGTAAAAACACACAGTCTAGGAGTTTTCCTCGGCAACTCACACCTATGTCTAGCCTCTTTTGCAGAATGCGGTTTCAGAGCAGGCGAGTAATTTCTTGGCCGAGAAATTATCACCCTTAACGCTCATCCGCCGCCCCCACTCAAGGCAGGCTACACTGCACCCAGCTTAGACCAAATGCAGGTTTTCTCGCCTTATCCGCAGGGATAAGACGAGCCTCCACGAATAAGGGGGTCATGCCCGCATGCCATTGCGGATTGCCCCATTATTCTTAACTCCCAGCAACGACCCCCAACTGGGCGTCAAAAGCCGCTACCAGAAGCTTCATCGTTGTGCCCTTAACGGATTTTTAGGCCCGTCCTCAAAATCGATAGAGTTGACTAGAATACTGCAACCTTTTGCAGATAATAAACTAAGTGATA
>CAZYLY010000193.1:1866-3606 GCA_964648825.1 uncultured Syntrophomonadaceae bacterium | reverse complement strand
TTCCCTTGTCTTCCCGAAGCTTTTTATTCAACTTTCCCTCGCCTATTCATCAGCATATAATTCACACTATCTACTAAGGCTTGCCAGGAGGCTTCAATAATATTTTCGGAAACTCCCACAGTACTCCATTTACTACTAGGGTCGGCCGATTCAATTAAAACTCTTACCTTAGCGGCGGTTCCTTCATTACCATTTAAAACCCTTACTTTATAGTCGCTTAAATGCATTTCACTAATTTCGGGATATACCTCTAAAAGTGCTTTTCTAAGCGAATTATCTAAGGCATTAACCGGGCCATCCCCTTCAGCGGCGGTATGGTAAGTCTTATCCCCCACCGTAACTTTCACCATAGCTTCGGAAGAAATCTCATCATTCTCACTTTTTTCTAAAATAATTTTCAGATTCTTTAATTGGAAATAATCTTCATGTTGCCCGAAGCCTTTGCGTAAAAATAATTCTAAGGAGGCATCAGCACCTTCAAACTGAAAACCTTGGTTTTCTAATTCTTTTATCTGCTTAATAACTTTTCTAGTTTCGGCACTATAATTATTAACATCGAGATTAAACTCTTTCGCTTTATATAGTAAATTAGATAAACCAGATAATTCGGAAACTAATACTCGTCTATGATTACCTACTTCTTCAGGGTTAATATGCTCATAAGTCTGGGAATCTTTTAGCAAAGCACTAACATGGATTCCGCCTTTATGGGCAAAAGCCCCGTATCCAACATATGGCTGATTATTATGATGAGGCATATTAGCTATTTCACCAATAAAGTGCGATACTTCACTTAGATTTTTTAGATTATTTTCCGGTAAACACTTTTTGCCCATTTTTAATTCCAAACCGGGAATTACCGAGCATAAATCAGCATTACCGCACCTTTCCCCATAGCCGTTTATAGTCCCTTGTACTTGAGTAACGCCGTTTTTAACCGCGATTAAGGAATTACTCACTGCACATCCCGCATCATTATGCACATGGATACCTAAAGGTACTGGAGTTACTAACTTAACCGTATTTAAAATATCAGCAATCTCCCACGACATAGTGCCGCCATTCGTATCACATAATATTAACCAATCCGCACCCGCTTCTGCGGCTGCCATTAATACGGCCAAGGCATAATCGGGGTTATTTTTATAACCATCAAAAAAATGTTCCGCGTCAAATAAGACTTCCAGGCTTTTATCTTTTAGAAAGGCAATCGTATCCCTAACCATGCTAAGATTTTCTTCTAAAGTAGTTTCTAAAGCCCTATGCACATGAAAATCCCACGTTTTGCCTACGATGGTAGCTACGGAAACCCCGGCTTCTAGCAGAGATTTAAGATTACTATCTTGGCTAATAGTTATGCCCGGTTTACGAGTAGAACTAAAAGCTGCAATTTTAGCATTTTTTAGTTCCAATTCCTGCACTAGTCTAAAAAATTCTAAATCTTTAGGATTACTGCCCGGCCACCCGCCTTCAATATAACTAACCCCTAAATAATCTAATTTTTGGGCTATTTTTAATTTATCATCTGAGGAAAAGGAAATCCCTTCTCCCTGTGAGCCATCTCTTAAGGTAGTATCATAGATTACTACATCTAACTTCGTATCCCCAATAATCTTCCCCTCCTTTGGCAAAAGTTTTTAAAGTGATTTAATTTTACCGGCGACTAAATCTCCCATTTGCACTGTGTCTAAGATGGTTTTGCCCGATTCGGCTAAGTCAGGGGTGCGATAACCTTCTTGT
>CAZYLY010000193.1:0-1856 GCA_964648825.1 uncultured Syntrophomonadaceae bacterium | reverse complement strand
ACCGCACTTTCGATCAACTGGGCTTCTTCCTCTAAATTAAAGGAAAATCTTAACATTAAAGCCGCCGATAAAATAGTAGCTAAAGGATTAGCCTTCTTTTGCCCCGCTATATCAGGAGCACTTCCATGGGAAGGTTCATATAATCCTACTTCCCCGCCAATGGAAGCACTGGCTAACATTCCGATAGAACCAGTTAGCATCGCCGCTTCATCGGTTAATATATCACCAAACATATTTTCCGTTACAATTACATCAAACTGCAAAGGATTTCTAATTAACTGCATAGCGCAATTGTCAACATACATATGAGTAGTTTCTACATCAGGATATTCCTTAGCTAAATCCATAACTACTTCCCGCCATAAACGGGATGTTTCGATAACATTAGCTTTATCTACCGAACATAATTTGCGATTTCTTTTCCTAGCGGCATCATAAGCAAAACGCACGATACGCTCGATTTCATAAGTAGAGTAACTTAATAAATCGGTGGCTTTTTGACCGCCGTCCGCCGTCTTTTCCCTAGTTTTTTCTCCAAAGTAAAGTCCCCCGGTGAGTTCCCTAATAACCAGAATATCTACTCCTTTAATTACCTCTTCCTTAATAGTAGAAGCGTGTTCCAAGCCAGGGAATAATAAACAAGGTCTAAGATTGGCGAATAAGCCTAACTCTTTACGCAAAGGCAGTAAGGCTCCCACCTCGGGGCGTAAATGTACCGGTAATTCCTCCCATTTAGGTCCGCCGATTGCACCTAATAATATTGCATCTGAGTTTTGACATAATTCTAAAGTTGATTCAGGTAAAGGATGACCTAGCTCATCATAGGCCGCTCCCCCGACTAAAGCTTCGGTAAATTCAAACTTATGCCCAAACCTCTCACTTATAGCTTCTAAAGCCTTTACAGCTTCAGGTGTAATTTCTACTCCTATACCATCACCTGGTAATACAGCGATTTTATACAATAAACTCCACCCTTTCTTCTAGTGTTAATGATTAATCTAATGGTTGATTGTATAAATGTTCCGTCGTCA
Source organism: uncultured Syntrophomonadaceae bacterium (assembly GCA_964648825.1). Classification (GTDB taxonomy): domain Bacteria; phylum Bacillota; class Syntrophomonadia; order Syntrophomonadales; family Syntrophomonadaceae; genus JAAYRQ01. Next base: position 825 of record CAZYLY010000193.1, on the reverse strand, counting down.
AGTCTTCGAAGGGGGAAACACCAACTGCTTAGCTTGTAGCTTCAGGGGTACGCTCCTATGCGCCCTCCATGGCTTAGAAGTCGCTCACGCCTCATCCGTAAGGCGTGCCCCCTTTCGCTACTTCGCCTTTGCAGGGTGTTTCTCCCCTACTCCGCCACGACTCCCGCACATTTATACAATTCAACAAGAAATATTAAATATTTTACACCTTTTCCTTAACATAATTTATTAGCCCGCCCTTAGCCATAATTTTTTGCATAAATTCCGGGAAAGGGGTCGCTTGATATTCTTCATTAGTACGCAAGTTTTTAACTTTACCGGATACTAAATCAACTTCAATTTCGTCACCTTCATTAATAGCATCTACACCCTCAGGGCACTCTAATATAGGTAAACCTATATTAATGCTATTACGATAAAAAATTCTCGCAAACGATTTTGCCACTACACAGCTTACTCCTGCTGCTTTAATCGCAATTGGTGCATGTTCACGTGAACTGCCGCAGCCAAAATTCTTATCGGCTACAATTATATCTCCAGTTTTTACTTTGGCCGGAAAGTTTGGATCCGCATCTTCCATACAATGCTTAGCTAATTCCATCGGATCGGAAGTATTAAGGTAGCGGGCCGGAATTATCGCATCAGTATCAATATCCGCGCCAAATTTATATACTCTGCCTTTTAAATTCATAACTCAATCCTCCTATACTTCCCACGGGGGAGTTATTCTGCCTTTAAGGGCACTAGCAGCAGCGACGGCTGGACTAGCCAAATATACTTCACTTTCAGGATGGCCCATCCGTCCTACAAAATTACGGTTAGTAG
>CAZYLY010000192.1:0-3659 GCA_964648825.1 uncultured Syntrophomonadaceae bacterium | reverse complement strand
AAGATTTATATGATATAGATATATCCTCTGAATTAGTTAGCAAAATTAGCGAGAAAATAATGCCTCAAGTTAATGAATGGCAGAACCGACCGCTAAACGAATACTACCCCTTTATCTTCATGGATGCTATTCATTATAAAATCCGGGAAAACCATCAAATAGTATCAAAAGCAGCCTATGTTGTCTTAGGCATAAATGATGATGGTTTCAAAGATATATTAGGTATATGGGTGGGAGGAAATGAAAGTAGCAAGTTCTGGCTAGGGGTACTAAATGAACTTAAAAGTAGAGGAGTTAAAAAGGTTGATTTATTCTGTGTTGATGGGCTTTCAGGCTTTAGGGAAGCAATAGGTGCTGTTTACCCCTTTGCCGCAATACAAAGGTGTATAATTCATCAGATTCGCTCCTCAGCAAGATTTGTTTCCTACAAGCATATTAAAGAATTTACTGCTGATTTGAAACTTGTTTATGGAGCATTAAACGAGGAGGCTGGGCTAGAAAAATTATTAGATTATAAAGAAAAATGGCAGGATACTTATCCTAGTGCAGTTAAGTCTTGGGAAGATAACTGGGATATTTTATCTACTTTTTTTGCATATCCAGTTGAGATTAGGAAAATAATATATACGACCAATATTATCGAAAGTTTACATCGGCAATTTAGAAAAGTTACTAAAACAAAAAGCATATTTCCTACTGATGATAGTCTAAGAAAAATGCTATACCTAGCATCACAAAATATAACTAAGAAATGGACTCAACGCTATAAAAATTGGGATATGGTTATTAGCCAGCTTGAAATAATGAACCGAAGTGAGAATTAAAGTTTATCGCTTTTGTTTTCCCTAAAACGGATAAAACGGACAGTATCTTTACTATCCGTTTTAGGGTAAAATCCGTAAGACTGCTCGGGTCGCTCTCCAGCGTTGCCCTATCCTTTCTTACGGCAAAAGCCAGTATTATCTTTGACAATTTAATGAATTTCTAAACCTATTATTTCTTACCTTGAGAAGTTTGTCATATATTACTTGCACAAGATTTTACGCAGACCCACCTATGACTGTGGATGAGGTCTTGCCAAGCATCTAGTAAGTACTTATATTTTAAGGATTTATAGTCTGATATGCTTTATCAACTACCATTAGTAGTTCGAAAGGTAGTTTAAATCCTATTTTTTTCGCTACATCTGTATTCAGGGTAATTTGGGGGGCACTTTGAAATGATTGTTCTAAATCACGCGGTTTAGTTCCATGCAAACATTTACTAATTGTATCAGCTCCAAAACGTCCAATATTCACTTCATCCATAACTGATACAGTGATTAAAGCCCCATTTTTAACCTCGCTACTTCCTAATTGTGAGAAAATCGGAACCTTTTTTTCATAAAAAGGTTGGAATAATTCCGATAATTTTTCGCTTTCCAATGAGGCTATAGTTATATAAACGGCATCCACTTGGTGTGCCAGCTTATTATAAGCAGACTGAACTTCCGAGTAATATTGGGAATATTCTTCTACACTTCTAGGTTCAGTTACATGATAGCGAATTATTTCAAAGTGTTTTTCTGCTGCAAGTTTTTCTAATTCATCTATGGCTGAATATACCCGAGCATTATCAGAATCTTCATAAACAATTCCCAGCTTTTTAAATTTAAAAATATCGTAGAAGGCTTTAGTTTGGCGTTCAAAGCGTTGTGCATCCATATGTGCCCACACATTATCCTTACCTGAATCTTCCACCGAAGTAATTATTCCAGAGCGTACTGCATTAGAAGCAGCGAATACTAAAACATTAGTATCATGCTTAGCATTACTTAACAAATTACCTGCTGCAGCCCCCATAACTATCATTAAATCAATATCATCTTTATCCTGAAGCCTCTTAATGAGCCTTTCTTGTTCAGAGTCACGCAAATTATAAAAAGCATCAAAGGTAAAATCAATATAGGGACTTACCTCCCTAGATGCCAACCAATTCCAGATGGCTAGACTATCGTCACTCTCTGCAACTTCTTCAAAACCTTCCAAGTTATTAAGCCAGCCATTTTCTTCAAGTCCATTTACGATTGCTACTAATGTTTGGGAATATGTTAAAAAGCTTTCGCTTTCACAGTAAGCAAGTTGCCATTTTGAACCATCAGGTTTGGTAACAGGTTGTTTTTTAATAGCATTATTAGCTGGAGTAACATTAATAAATAGAATAGTAATAGTTAAACAAGCTGTTAGTATTCCCAGTATAATAATTGTTTTTTTCATATCTTCCTCTTCCCTATTACACAATAATGATTGCCTTTTAAAACATTGTTGTCCACTTTATCTGCCACCGCCCTACAGGAAAGACAATTATTATTTAAATAACAGCGTAGGCAAGGTTCTTCCCGTTTATCTTCAAAGGTACGCAACTTATCTAATATCTTTGAATTCCACCAGTAATCCTCAATATCTTCATAAGCTTCAGGGTATAATAAGTGGCGGCAAGGTATTAGGTATCCATCTACATCGACAGCCATAGAGTTTCTTCCCGCCCCGCAGCCTTTATTTACACCAGTGTTACGATTATATAAGTAGTAATTATTTATATATGCCCTTAAAGGAGAGAAACAAGGCTCTACCTCAATACTTATTTCTTGCTGATTATGTTTTTTCAGGTAGTCAGCTAAGAAAAGAAAGTTCTCTAGGCTTAAACTATTTTGCAGCACATAATTAGCATCAGGTTTAGACTCTAATATAACTAGACCTTTAACCTTAAACGCTTGGGCTAAATCTACCAGATTAGGAAAATCACCTATATTATCATTTCTAGCTACCCAGTTAATATAATAATCAGTTTGCTGGTCAGCTTGTAATAACTGCAAAGCTTTAATTGCGTATTCATATCCATCTCGGGATTTAGCATTAATATCCGAGCTGGAGCCATTTAAAGAAACATATATTTCATTTACTCCGGCACTTTTTAGGGTTTCTAACTTAAGTTTATCAAATCCCCAGCCACTAATAGCTATAGCTGATTTTAAACCGTTAAGACTTATATAATTCAATAACTCAGTTAAATAAGGATAAAGCAAAGTTTCCCCCCCACTTAAATTAATGAAGGGGATTTTTAAGCGAGCCGCCTGTTTTATGTACTTTAAAGCTATTTCTTTATTTATATCTTTACCCTGGTTCAAATCACAATAACACTGGGGACACCTTAAAGGGCAGCGAGTAGTCAGCTCTATATTCATTATCTCCGGGCTATGGAGAGCCCGCCGGGGTGCTTTTACCTCATGGCACTGGGTAATTACATGTTTTAATTCTTCTTTCTCTGCCTCGGTAACAGGAATATGAATTAAGCCATAGCTGTTTAATAAATGTATAATCTCATTAAATTCACCGGTAGCCAGCCATTGCTCTAAAAGAGCTAAATTATTTCCGCTTATTTTCATAGTGAACTTAGCGGTTAAATTATAGGCCATGATATAACCAGGTTCAGCTCTAAATAATGCTTTCATGTTTTACCTCTTAACTTATCAACTAAAGTTTGATTCTCTGCAAAATGTTATTATTCGTTAGTTGAATGTATAAATTAAGTTTTTTACAATGGAATCAAAATCAGTTATATTCTTTTCGCATACCTTATTTTAATGCCGTCTTCATCCTTAAATTGAGAAAAGCCTCGGT
>CAZYLY010000191.1:0-3668 GCA_964648825.1 uncultured Syntrophomonadaceae bacterium | reverse complement strand
GCGTTCCTTAACCCTTGTTCTTCAAACGCTTTAAGTGCAGCAATAGTAGTGCCTGCGGGTGAAGAAACATCTTCACGTAGCTCGGCCGGGTGTTTGCCTGATATCTCCATCATATTTATACTACCCTTAAAGGTATCTATAACTAAGTTTTTAGTAAAATTACTATCTAAGCCGATAGCAATTCCAGCATTAATAAACGCTTCAATTATTAAATAAACATAAGCCGGACCACTTCCCGAAATAGCAGTAATCGCATCCATATTTTTCTCGTCTGCAATATAAGTCTGTCCAATACTAGTAAAAAGTGATTTAGCTATGTTTATGTCATCATTCCTAGCATGCTTACCCGCAGTTATAGCAGTAACTCCTTCGCCTATCAATGCAGGGGTATTAGGCATAGTCCTAATTACTGCACATTCCGTCTTCAAAACATTTTCTATTGTTCTAGTGCTTATTCCAGCAGCCACAGAAATAATAAGCTGTGAGGGCTTAAAAAATTCTTGGTTCTGTATAATAACTGCTTCAATTTGATTAGGTTTTACCGCTAGTATTATTATGTCACTTTGCTTAATTAGACTTTCCGGGTTAGTTTTAACTCCTTGAAAATCTCGCGCATACTGGTCAGCATAATCTTCATTTACATCATTTAATAGTAGTTGGTTAATTGTAATAGCAGTATTCTTTCTTAAACCAGATAATATAGCATAAGCCATTTTACCGCAACCTATTACCCCCAGGGTATAAGCCACTATCTTTCACCCCCGAAGGGATTAACCATGCCGTGTTTACGAATCATGGAACGATGGTCACGGGAAATTTCAACATTACTAGGTGTAAAAATGAAAATATGGGGTCCTACTTGTTGGCTGTCACCATCAAGCGCATAAGTAGTTCCACTTAAGAAATCAATAATTTTCTGCGAAATATCTTGCGGAGTTTTTTCAAAATTAATAATTAATTGTTTTCTATTACGTAAATGATCCGCAAATAATTGAGCTTCTTCAAATTTCTCCGGCTCTACTACTACAACTTTCATGGTTTTATTAGTATGAATACTAACTATATTAGCGATGTTTTTCTTATTGTCCTTGCTTTCCTTACTAGTAGTGTCTGGTAACTCATAGATTTCTTCACTAATTTCCTCGTTTTGTACTCCTAACCAAGTCCAAAACTTGTCTACTATGCCCATTAATATACCCCCTTATCGATTTTTAAATATTACACTTCCTACCCTAACCATATTAGCACCTTCTTCGATGGCTACCTCGTAATCTTGGGACATCCCCATGGATAAATATCTTAAATCAACATTAGTAAACGATTCTTGGCTAAACTTTTCCTTTAAAAAATTTAACTCTCTAAAAATAGGTCTAGCAGCTTCAGCATTTTCATTTTCGGGTGCCATAGTCATAAATCCTAAAATTTTAAGCTTAGGCAGGCTGCCTGCCGATTCTAAAAAACCCCTAATCTCATCAGGTTCTACACCAGTTTTTTGTTCTTCCCCCGCAATATTAACTTGCAAAAGAGCTGGTACTTCAATATTTTTATATTCGGCCCTACTATTGATAGCTTCTGCTAAATCCCATCTATCTAAAGAATGAATCAAAACTACTTTTTCTATTACATCTTTAACTTTATTTGTCTGTAATCTGCCAATCATATGCCATTTAGCGTTAGGGATATGAGGTACTTTGCTATTTAACTCCTGTACCCGGTTTTCACCAAAATCAGTTATTCCCAGTGCTATAGCTTGATTAATTATATCTATATCAACAGTTTTACTTACAGCTACTAAAGTTATGTCCTTAGCCTCGCGACCACTTTTCGCTGCTGCCTTAGTAATATTCTTACGTAAAACATTAATATTTTGGGCTAAATAACTCATGTAAATAACACCATCCTAAGTAATATTCGCCTTTTACTATAAAAACCCTTTTTTTACGGACATAAACTAATTAAAATACTAAAAGACTTACCCCGAAAGTTGAGCCTTTGCCCACTTCACTATTCACAAAAACTTCGCCCCCATGTGATTCAACAATATGCTTAACAATCGCTAAACCCAAGCCAGTTCCGCCTCTTTCCCTGGAGCGGGCCTTATCCACCCGGTAAAAACGTTCAAATACCCGCGGAATGCTTTCATGCGGAATACCCATACCCGTATCGGTAAAAGTGATAATAACCCTGCTATCACGCCTCTTACAGCGGATATATATTTTACCATTGTGGGGGGTATACTTAATAGCATTATCTAAAAGATTAATTAAGACTTGTCCTAATAAATCCTCATCAGCCACCACTTGGGGTAAGTCGGAAGCGATAATAAATTCTACATGTAATTTCTTTTCACTAATTTGCGGCCCTAATATATTCATTACGGCCCGTATGGAGTTTTGAATACAAACAGATTCCGGGTGAATGATTCTTTCCTTAGATTCAATCGAAGAAAGAGTCAGTAAATCTTCAATAAGCCGGCTAAGTCTATCAGTTTCAGTATCTATAATAGATAAAAAGCGGCGACAAGTAAGATTGTTTTCCATCGCCCCATCTAATAAAGTTTCTACAAAGCCTTTAATCGAAGTTAAGGGAGTTCTGAGCTCATGAGATACATTGCCGACAAACTGTGAGCGCATCTGATCAAAATTTCTAGCATCAGTTACATCGTGAAACACAGCTACCGCACCTTCAATTAAGGATTGTTCATTTTTTATGGGGGAAACCCGCACCCTAAAAGTTTGGGTATTGGGGCTAATCATAGTTTCGGTAAAAACTTCATTTCCACTACTTAAAACATCAATAACCATCTGATTAATCTTTAAATCAGTATTTATTTTACATAATAGATTGCCGGCTAATCCACCTTCTTTAACTACAAATAAGCTTTCCGCAGCTTTATTAGCAGTGATAATGCGCCCTTCGGTGTTAAACAGGATTACTGCATCAATCATACTGCCTAATATAGTTTCAATATGGTATTTATCCTGAATCAGAGATAACATTACTCACACCTACTTTAACAGTTTTCAATAAATCTATAACCAACGCCGCGCACCGTTTCAATATACGAAGGGTTAATCGAATCATCCTCAAGCTTTTGTCTTAAATGTCTTATATGTACATCAACTGTACGAGTATCTCCAGTATATTCATATCCCCAAACCTTTTCCAGCAAGACTTCCCGAGTAAAAACACGTCCTTGGTTTAAGGCTAATATCCTTAATAAATCAAATTCTTTAGGGGTTAAATCTAGTTTAGTCTCCCCAACAAATACTTCATATTTATCTGGTATGATAATAACATCGCGAAAAACATACGCCTTATTGCCTACTGATTTTTCCGCTTCCAAAATCTTCAATGCTCTTAGCCTCGCCTTTACTCGAGCTATCATTTCCCGCGGGCTAAAAGGTTTTTTAATATAATCATCAGCACCCATTTCTAAACCTAAAACCGTATCAAATTCATCCCCCTTAGCAGTAAGCATAATAATAGGAATCTTATGAAAATCTGGCGATTGCTTTAAAGTGCGGCAGACCTCTAAGCCATCCATATTAGGCAGCATAATATCTAATATTATAAGGTCAGGATGACCTGATTTAACAATTTCCAAGGCACTTAAGCCATCATAAGCAACTAAAACCTTATAACCCTCTTTTTCTAAATTAAACTTC
>CAZYLY010000190.1:0-3676 GCA_964648825.1 uncultured Syntrophomonadaceae bacterium | reverse complement strand
TTTTTTCCCCTAATTGCGGTTAGTTTTAATTTAGTATAGACTATAAGAAAATTCTAGATTATGAGGTAAACATATGTATTTAACCTTATATGCTAATAGTGATGGAGAATTGTTTGAAGATACAACCTTGCAAATGTTAGGCCGCAGCGGTAATGAATGGGTAGTGCCGGAGGAATATGAATTAATTCCCTTACCTAAAGGAGCCTCCTTAGTAAGTGTTCCCTGCCATTATCCGGTAGGGCTTAATTTAGAAGATAAGATAAGTCTTTTAGAAAAAAACCCTTATAATCAGAACGAAACGGTTAGTGCGGTAGCAGCTTTGCTGCCTCAAGGCTTTACCCGAACTTTAATGCCGGCGGGGGTAAAAAATGATAATACTATGAATTTACCCTTATTCGGTTATGCAGCGGTAGGGTTTAAGGATGAAAAGATATATGTCGCCGCGGTGCAAACTGATGAGCACCGCAAATGGCACCCGGTTAATTATAATACGATTAGGCTCCCGGAAAAAATTAATCGGACTTTAAATAGATTCCCAGAAAACAGAATCTTAAGGCAACTGGCGAAGTGTTCTTTACAATATAGCTGTTTTACCGCCCAGAATATTTTTTACGGGCGCTGGGAAGGCGGCATCCCGACTATGCCTACTTGTAATGCTAGTTGTTTAGGTTGTATATCGGAAAGTCATGCTGGTGTAGATGCACCTCAAAATCGGCTGGATTTTAGACCTACGGTGGAAGAAATCAGCGAAGTAGCGACTTGGCACTTAAGTAATGCTACTGATGCTATTATTAGTTTTGGGCAAGGGTGTGAAGGGGAACCTTCCTTAAATGCGGCCAGTTTAGCCGCAGCGATTCGGAAGGTGCGCAATAATACAAATAAAGGAACTATTAACATTAATACTAATGCGGGTTATACTAATGGGATTAAACAAATGGCCGATGCGGGGCTAGATGCGATGCGAGTGACTATTTTTTCTTGTAATGAAGCTAATTATATGAAATACCATAAACCGCATAATTATAAATTAGCAGAGGTGAAAACCTCGATAAACTACGCTAAAGATAAGGGTTTAAAAGTATCCCTGAATCTTTTAACTTTTCCTGGTTTTACGGATAGGGAAACGGAGGCGTATTCCTTAGTGGATTTTATTAAACATAACCATATAGATATGATACAATTCCGTAATCTTAATATAGATCCCGAAGTTTTAGTAAAGCATTTTCCTAGTGATGAACCCAGCTTAGGGATAGTTAGTTTAATAGAATTTATTAGAGCAGAGCTGCCCCAAGTTAAGCTAAGCTCCTATTCACATCCGGTGTAAATAAAAACTTTTGGTGGGGAGGATTTATCATGGAGAAAAAAGGACCCTTTACAGTTAAAGACTTAAAATCATTAAGTCCCGGCACGCAAATACGAAGCAAATATATAGTTTTAGAAAAAGTAGACCGTAAAACTAAAGACGGACGGGATTTTATGAATCTTAATTTAGGTGATGCTACTGGTAATATAGATGTTATTGCTTGGGATACCTGTAATGTTTCCGGGAATGTGGAAAAAGGTTTAGTAATTGGGATATTGGGCGATTTAGCCCTATACAATAATCGTTTACAAATTAATGCTAAACTGATTAAGGTAATGGAAGGTGAGGATGTTACACCTTATTTAAAAGGGCCGCCAGTAGAATTAAACCAACTGGAACAGGAATTTGAGGGGCTTTTAGCCTCGATAAATGATGTTCATATTAATAAATTATTGCACACAATTTTTACTTTGGAGGTCAAGGCGGCTTTTATGAAAACACCAGCGGCTAAAAAGATTCATCATAATTATCCCGGAGGACTTTTAGAGCACACTATCCAAGTTGCTAATATTTGTGCCAGTGCGGCTTCCTTATATCCAGTGTTAAATCGGGACTTATTAATAGCAGGTGCTATTTTGCACGATATAGGCAAATTAGCTGAATATGAAATAAAAGTTTTGCCCGAATATACAACTTCCGGGCGCCTAGTAGGCCATATAGTATTAGGCCATGAGATGGTAGATAACGCTATTCGCAGTATTCGCCAAGCGGATGAGAGTTTTCCAGAGAATTTAGAAATGATGATAAAACATATGGTATTAAGCCATCATGGCACCATGGAGTTTGGTTCACCAGTAATACCGTTATTTCCTGAAGCTTTCTTATTACATATGGCCGATAATTTAGATGCGAAGCTGTTTGTTTTTATTAATAAGATTGAGGAGGAGGAAGCCGGGGAAGATTTATTTACTGCCTATGATAGCTTTTTTGCGCAGCATTTTTTTAAGTATAGGTATGAAACGGAGTAGGTCTTTATTTTTACTCGTCCTGTTTACGCAGCTTTATTTTAGCGGCGATGAAAACGATGGTGGGGTAAAGAAGGCTAAAGGGTAATACAATAAATATGGAGGCATCATTTAAGGAAATAAACCTTATGTCAGAAGGAAAGGTTTTATACATTAAGCCTATAATTAGTAACCCTACTGGAAATATTAAGCGATTAGTATTACTGAAATTAAAGAACTCTTTTATACTTATAGCTAAAGATTTATAAGAAAAAATGAGAACAGTAAACATTAGATTAATAAAAAGAAAGAAAAAGAATAATTCTAAACGCTCGAATTCCTGAAATCTAATCAACCTAAACACGTCATAAAACGGAAAACGAGAAATCCTAAGATAATCTGCTCCCAGAATCCCCAGGACTAGAAAACTGCGAATAACGAGTACCAAGGCGGCTAAGCCAAACCAAAAATATAGCTGCCTTTTATTTTCCTTTAAATCAGTTAAAAAAGGTAAATACATGGCGATAACGATCATTTCGGCGTAAGGCCATTTGCTGGCGTATACAGTGCCTCCTACAATAGGCTTTATATTTACTAAGGCAGGGAGAATATTATTAAAATCAAATAAAGGGGTGATAGAAATTAAACCTAAAATAAGTAATACTATAACTGCCCAGATATAGAAATCAGCTAATCGTGCGTGGACATTTACTCCCTTCAATATAACATAAGCAGTGGCAAGAATTATGGTGGTAGTTAATATTATAGTTGAAATGGCAGGATACATTAGCTGGACAAATCTAATATTATCAAATAAAAGTAAAATAGCTATTATAAAGAGGTTAAGCAAGAAAATAAGGTTTATGAGCTTTCCCCCCACTTTACCTAAAGTTAATTCAGCAATTTGTATAATATTTTGACCCGGATACATCATCTGAACAGATATTAAAATATACAGCAGGTATAAGCCTGGTAAGGCAGCTAGAATTGTAGCTGCCCATACATCTTTGCCTATAACACTTTCGGGAACATATATAAAAGCGCTGCCGAGTAAATACAAAAAAATAAGAAAACCTAGTTGCCGGCTATAGATTTGATTCATAATTAAGCTCCTGAATATTTATTTTGGTTGACTAAATGCTGCTAACTTTTCCGCCCAGGGCACAAAATAATCTAATAAATCCCCTAGATTAGGTAAGTAGCTAGTATCAAAGTAGTATTCTAAACTATAAGCACTTCCAGCTGCAAATATTACCAGGGTAATAAATAATTCCAACCATTGCTTTTCCCTAATTAAGGGATAAAAGGAATAAATAATACTTAAGCATAAGAAAATAATAATGGTAAAAATAATCATATACTACACTCC
>CAZYLY010000189.1:0-3812 GCA_964648825.1 uncultured Syntrophomonadaceae bacterium | reverse complement strand
CGATGTTATGTGGTCCCCTGCTTAGAATGATGTCTACGGGGGAGTTAAATAAGTTATTGTTTGTAGCTACAGGTGCTTTAATGAGCCCGACCACGAGCTTTCAGGGGGAAACTATTCCTGGAATTGCCCATGCAGTTGCAATTGAAAATTAGGGTACTTGCATAAAAGGAGTGAAGTAATTGGGTTCGTTATTAAACGCGTTTTTAATTGGGGGAGCTTTATGTTTAATCGGACAGTTAATTATGAATTTGACTAAAGCAGATATAACTCCGGGACATATATTAGTGGGTTATGTTACTGCTGGAGCTATCTTAAGCGGGGTAGGTTTATATCAACCTTTAGTTGACCTGGGGGGAGCTGGGGCTACTATACCCTTGTCAGGTTTTGGGCATTTATTAACTCAAGGAGCCTTAAAAGCGGCGGAAAGTAAGGGACTACTCGGTGCTATCGGCGGAGGTGTAGAAGCAGCCGCGGCCGGAATAACTGCTGCTATTGTATTTGGTTATTTGGCGGCCGTAATTTTTAATCCTAAGGGTTGATTAAAGGAGGTAATAATAAATGAAAAAGGTAGGTATACCCCAAAGTTTGTTTTACTATTACCATTACCCTTTATGGAAAACATTTTTTACCGAGCTTGGGGCTACTGTAATTACTTCATCAGCTACTAATCGTTTTACCATTGATAGGGGGATTAATTTGGCTGTAGATGAAGTATGTTTTCCTATAAAAGTTTATTATGGGCATGTACAGGAATTATGCCAACATAATTTAGATTACATTTTCTTACCCAGGATAGTTAGCATTGAACACAAAAGTTATATCTGTCCTAAATTTATGGGACTTCCTGATATGATTAAAGCGGCTATTCCAGAATTACCGGAAGTTATAGACCTTACGATTGATTTAAGTGTTTCTGATAAAGCCTTACAGCAAGATGTATTAAGGGTAGGGCAATTATTTACGCAGGATAAAAAATTAATTAAAAATGCTTTAGAACAAGCTAGGCAGGAATTTTATTTATGTAGAAGCTTAACTAAACAAGGCTATACTATGGCTGAAGCTATTAGGGTCTGGGAAGGGGAAAGGGTCACTTTTCCCCAAGAAACTAGCTTAACTATCGGAATTTTAGGGCATGGTTATTCTCTTTATGATGAAGCCTTATGTATGGATATAATTAACAAGCTTAGAGGTTTGGGATGTAAAGTAGTTTGCCCGGAATATTTGGAAAGAGTTGCAGTTGAACGAGCGGCTGCTACTATGCGTAAACGGGTTTTTTGGACTTTGGGACGTAAAATGGTGGGAAGTGCGCTATATATGGAACAAAATCCCCAGATTGATGGGGTGATTTATTTAGCATGCTTTGGTTGTGGTCCTGATTCTTTAGTCGGGGAAATTATAGAAAGAAAGTTAAAGGATAAACCTTTTATGCTCTTAACCATAGATGAGCATACTGGTGAAGGTGGAATAATGACTAGGCTGGAAGCTTTTTGTGAAATGCTGCAGCGCAGGAAGGGGGTTACACGTGAAAATAACTTTTCCGCACATGGGTAATGCCTATATTGCCATTAAAGCTGTTTTAAATGGGCTTAACCTCGAAGTTATACCTCCTCCACCGGTTACTAACCGTACTATGGAGCTAGGGATTAAGTATTCCCCCGAATTTGCTTGTATGCCGTTAAAAATTAATGTGGGCAATTTTATTGAGGCCTTAGAAAAAGGAGCCAATGCGGTAGTAATGGCAGGCGGATGGGGACCTTGCCGTTTTGGGTATTTTGCCCAAGTAGAAAGGGATATTTTACATGATTTAGGCTATGAATTCGATATGTATATTCTGGAAGCTCCCGATTCTAAATTTAGCGAACTTTTTAATCAAATTAAGGCCTTAGGTAGCAATGTATCGTTTTATACGGCAGTCAGGGCAGTTAGGTTTGCTTGGTATAAGCTAAACGCAGTGGAGAAATTGGAAAAAAGTTTGGAATACTATTTACCCCGGGCTATTGATAAGAATAGGGTAGAAAAGCAATATGATGAGGGATTGCGAGCTATTGATGAAGCAAATGATAGAAAAGCGATTGATAAAATTGTAGCTAATCATATTGAAAAAATGAGCGTTGAACCGCAAAACGGGGAGAAGCTCTTAAAAATTGGTTTAATCGGGGAAATATATACTATACTAGAGCCGAGTACAAACTATGATATTGTGAGGCTATTAGGACGTTTAAATGTTGATGTGGCGCGCTCTATTTATATTAGTGACTGGTTAAATGACCACCTATTAGGCGGTTATGTTAAGAAATCTAATCATAAACAGATACTTAATAGTGCCAGCCCCTATTTAAACCATGCGGTAGGGGGGCATGGACGGGAAACAGTCGGCAATGCAGTACAATATGCCCGGCAAGGCTGTGATGGTCTGATTCAAATTGGGCCTTTAACTTGTATGCCTGAAATTGTGGCCCAATCGGTATTAGGAAAAGTGAGTGCCATGGAAGGGATTCCTTGCATGACCCTATATTTTGATGAACATTCTGGATCCGCCGGTACTACTACCAGGTTAGAAGCTTTTGTAGATATGTTAGGCAGGAAAAAATCTGTTTCTTCGGCTGTAAATATGTAAAGGAGAGAAATATTATTGCATTACTATTTAGGTGTTGACATAGGTTCAGTTTCAAGTAATTTTATTTTGTTAGACCAGGACAATAATATTTGCAGTAAAGTTTATTTGCGAACTAATGGTAATCCGGTTCAAGCTATTAAAGATGGTTATGCTCAAATTAAAAAGGAGATTGGTGTGGTTGAATTAATTAAGGGGGTAGGAAGTACCGGGAGCGGCAGAAACCTAGCTGCTATTATGCTGGGGGCTGATGTAGTTAAAAATGAAATAACTGCGCATGGGGTAGCCGCCTTACATCTTTATCCCCAGGTGAGGACTATCATTGAAATCGGAGGACAAGACTCGAAGCTTATACTATTAAAAGATGCTATTGTACATGATTTTGCTATGAATACTGTATGTGCAGCGGGCACGGGCTCCTTTTTAGATCAACAAGCATTAAGATTAAATATTCCTATAGAGGAGTTCGGCACTAAAGCAGTTACATCCAAACAAGCAGTGCGAATAGCAGGACGCTGCGGAGTTTTTGCCGAATCTGATATGATTCATAAACAGCAAATGGGTTATCCTATGGAAGACATATTGATGGGGCTTTGTGAAGCCTTAGTGCGTAATTATTTAAATAATGTAGCTAAGGGCAAAAAAATCGAACCGCCCATAGTATTTCAAGGGGGAGTAGCTGCTAATATAGGATTAAAAGTAGCCTTCGAAAAAGTATTAAAACAAAAAATTGAAATAGCTGAACATTATAATGTTATGGGAGCCGTAGGGGTAGCCTTATTAGCTAAGGAACATGTCGAAGTAGTAGATATGACGAACTTTAAGGGTGATGCCTTTATAGACCAAGGTAGCTTTAATTCTAGTAGTATTGAATGTAAGGGCTGTCCTAATATGTGTGAAGTAATCAGCATAAAAAGGGATGGAGAAGTATTAGCTTACTGGGGTGACAGGTGTAAGAAATGGGAAAGCTTACGGGATGAGCGGGGTGAGCCGGGTGCGGTGGAAGCGGTGGGCTTCGCCCACTAACGTGTCATGGGGACGGGGGTTTTGACACACTTTTAATGGCTAAATCATCCCCACCGCTTCACGAAGGATCTACGTGTTTGCGTAGGTAACCCAATGCCTATTTACCCTAACATCTTCAGGATTTCTGCTTTAATTTCTTGCTGTTCACTTAAACTAGGGCTTGATTTCAAAT
>CAZYLY010000188.1:2987-3827 GCA_964648825.1 uncultured Syntrophomonadaceae bacterium | reverse complement strand
CTTATCGCGCGGGCGCTTAGATGTTAAAGAACCCCAGGACTTGGCCCGGGTTTTTAGCAGCGAAGCTTGATTCAACTGTAAAACCTCTTGTTAAATAAATATATTGAAGCCGTAGTGCAGTAATTGCTGACATCTTCTGGAAAGGGGTGTCAGTTTTGCTTTGTCTTAGTTTTCCCCAATATTTTTAGTTTATTTCACAACTGTACTTTAGTCACAGAAGAAAAAAAGAAGGTTTGCTAAGATGTAATTAATAAACTTGTGATAAATGTAACAAAAGTATCGGAAATAGTAAAAAGGGGGATGAACAAATGAAACGTGGACTTCCTATCTTAATTGGATTATCGCTTCTTATGCTGACTTTAACTGGTTGTTCTAATAGCAATGCTAAAGTTGTATATGGTTCGGAAAGTGATGAGATAGTTTTAGCAGAACAATTCGAGACGGTTCGCCAAGTTATGGATAATTTCTTCTCTTGCGGCAGAATTATTTCCATGTCTGCGGAAGAATTACATGAAATTATTGATGAACAAGAAGAAGATTATTATTTAGTAGATATAAGGGCTAACCAAGATTTTACTAAAAGTAATATTCCCGGGTCAGTTAGTATTCCTTATAACCAAACTGCGGATCCAAAAAAACTTGAAACCCTGCCTACTGATAAGACTATAGTAATTATCGATTACAATGGTCATCTAGCCGCTCAAACTGCTGCTACTTGGAAACAGTTAGGCTATAAAACTATGCCCCTTATCTATGGGATTCAAAGCTGGACTAAGGAATTAGCTTCTACCAATTATGATATTTTTCCTACCAATCCGCTAGATTATCCTTTAGTAACTG
>CAZYLY010000188.1:0-2977 GCA_964648825.1 uncultured Syntrophomonadaceae bacterium | reverse complement strand
GAATACGATTTACCTGTAATCGAGTACCCGGAAGGTGAAACTAAAGCTTATATTACCGATACGGTTAATACTTATTTAAATCGCAATTATAAAGGCATTATTACTGCTGAAGAGCTTTATGCTGTTGGGCAAGAAGATGCAGCTAAGCCTTATATGTTAATTGATATTCGTGAGGCAAAACATTACAAAATGGGACATATTGAAGGTGCAGTTAGTATTCCTTTGCATAAGTTAGCAGAAGTGAAAAATGTTAAGGCTTATAATCCTGATAAACGCATGGTTTTAATCGGATACGACGGCATGGATGCTAGTCAAGCAGCCCGGGCTTTAGTTACCTTAGGTTATGATGCGGTAGCCTTAAAATACGGTATGAGTTATTGGACACCTAATGAAGATGTAATTGGGGCAGCTCCCATTCACAGTCTAATCAAAGAAAATTATTCTATGCTTCCTTTGAATTATTTAGCACCTTCTACAGGTGTAGCCGGTTGTGCTTAAGAGCAGATAAAAGGAGGAAGTCTAATGCAACTAATATCGCGGAGAACGTTTTTAAAAGCTGGGGCTGCTACTACTGCAACCGTGGCTGTTGCCAAGGGTTTAAACATGAATTTTAAGGCATTTGCCCAAGATGCTAAAACTGCCGAGGTTGTGAAGATTCCTTCGCTATGTAATGGCTGCTCTACTTATTGTGGAGTTTGGGCTTATGTGAAGAACGGCCGGCTGTGGAAAATTGAAGGTAATGAAGTGCATATGAAGTCACAGGGACATCTATGTGCTCGTGGTCATGGAATTGCCCAAAATGTATATAACCCGGGGCGGATAACCCAACCGATGAAACGGGTAGATAAGAGTGATAATTTTAAACCTATTACTTGGGAAGTGGCATTTCAGGAAATAGGAGCAAAGATGCGAAATATTGTGGAAGAACATGGCGGGGATAAAATGCTATGGGCAGCCCATGGCGGCAAGGAAACTTATGCTCAGCAATTTATGGATATCATCGGTTCCTCTACTTATATAACTCATTATACAACTTGCTTTACGGCTAAGACTAATATATGGGCTAATATGGCCGGAGGTATGTTTTATTCCGATTTTGATAATGCCAAAGTTATGCTTTTCGTAGGTAGGAATTATGCGGGAGGGGTTCTCCCTGCGGCTATGAAACGTATAACCGCCGCCAAAGAAAACGGCAGCAAAATTATCGTAGTCGATCCTCGCTTCTGTGAATTAGCTACCATTGCGGATGAATGGATTCCGATTAGACCGGGTACTGATTTAGCCTTCTTCTTAGGCATTGCCCACACTATGATTACGGAAAACCTGTATAATAAAGAATTTGTGGATAAATATGTATATGGTTTTGATGAATTTTGGATGCATAACAAGGATTTTGATGCTGATACAGCGGCTGAAATCTGTGATATTGAGGCGGATAAGATTCGTGAAATTGCTAGGTTATTAGCTGAAAATGCTCCTAACGCATTTTTAGAACCAGGCTATCATGGCTTAGCAGCTCATTACCAGAATTCCAATGAAATAATGATGATGAATGTTATTATTAATGCTCTCATCGGTAACTTCTGGCAAAAGGGCGGGATTTTCCCGGCGGCTAACACTTCGCTAGGTCATCCCGAAGCTACTTATTTTGGTCCGGTAGCTCCCAAAGGTATTCGAGCTGATGGAGCCGGGGTAGCAGGGGAGTATCCACTAGTCGAACCTTCGCGGGGAATTCCGCAGCGTATTCCTGACATGATTGAAAAGGGTAAAACGAGAATCGCCTTCTTTTACTCTTATAACCCCTTGCGTTCTGCTCCAGAACCAGAATATCAGAAGAAAATTAAAAATGCCGATTTAGTAGTAAGTATACCTTATGATTGGAATGAAGTGTCTTACTATACGGCGGATTATATTTTGCCGGAATGTCATTATTTAGAACGCACCGAAGCACCCAAGGCAGTTAATGGCCATATTTATTGGCCGGCCGCCCAAGTAGCGGCGCGTTTTAAAGCCTTAGAAACTACTGATTCCAGTCTATCCTTATTAGATATTTTAAAAGGCATTACTACTGCTTATGGTATTGAAAATCTTTATGGTTATACCGCCGAAGAAGAAATGGCAACGGCTTTAAGTCCATTAGGTATAAGTGTAGATGAACTGCGGGAAAAAGGCTGTATCGAGCTTAGACCTACGGTATTACCTAAAGAAGAAGGAATTACTTTTAATACATTTACTAAAAAAATTGAGTTTTCCATCGGTGCCTGGAGAAAAGAGGGCTTTCTAGGCGTACCTACATGGGTACCTCCCTTAGTAATGCCGAAGGAAAAGCACGAGTTTCGCCTCATTCATGGTAAACAACCTTGGCA
This sequence comes from uncultured Syntrophomonadaceae bacterium, assembly GCA_964648825.1. Lineage (GTDB taxonomy): Bacteria > Bacillota > Syntrophomonadia > Syntrophomonadales > Syntrophomonadaceae > JAAYRQ01. Next base: position 611 of record CAZYLY010000188.1, on the reverse strand, counting down.
CTCCCATATTATGACTACTAATAATCCTTATTTAATGGCTATTACAGAAGAGAAAAATGGAACCTTTATGTGGATGAATAGTTCTCGGGCTCAGGAATTAAATATTCAGGAGGGGGACTGGGTTACAGTTACAAGTGATATTACTGCTAAAGAGGTGCAAGTTCATGTAACTGAAGGGCTGCATCCAGAATGTGTATGGCTGCCTTCCACTTATGGGACTTTTTCCGAAAAGCTGAAACTTGGTTATGGTAAAGGTGTTAATTATAACGATTTTATTCCTGCTCGGGTCGATGAAAAAACCGGACATGTCATGGGGCAAGAATGCATCGTGACAATTACAAAGGGGTGGAATAATGCCTAATTATGTAATGTTTATTGACCAAAATAAATGTACCGGGTGTAATGCCTGTCGTATTGCTTGTCAGACCCAGTGGGGATTACCGCCGGAATTGACTTATAACACCCTAATTGAACAGGAAACCGGGAAATATCCAAAAGTTGAGCGGCTTATTACTCCGATGCAGTGTCAGCATTGTGATAATCCGCCCTGTCTGACTGTTTGCCCGACAGGGGCTACTTATAAACGGGAAGATGGCATTGTATTAGTTGAT
>CAZYLY010000187.1:0-3830 GCA_964648825.1 uncultured Syntrophomonadaceae bacterium | reverse complement strand
GAGGGAATCAAAGTCAATTTTATGCTTAATAATAAGCCCTTCATTAATTTCTATCATTAAGTCAGAAAAACTGCTAATTAAATCACCCTGTCCCGCCCTTAATAACTGGCTCATAATTAAACCGGATATATAATCACCAATCAAAATGGAGAACTGCAGGAGTTGATTGTAATCTTGTCCTTCTTCATCATCTTTAATAGTCCCATGTATATACTTAGTCAGATAAACCATCTTAAAGATAACCGCCATTTGTAAAGATATATCCCGCTTAATCCCGAAGTAGTCATAAGCTAGAAAAACAAATTCCGGAATACTCTGCCATAAAGGATCGTCCTCTAAGCCGGAAATAAAAATTTCTAGTTCTCCCCACCAAGAATTAAGTGATTTCCTAAGATTATTATCCACCTCGTATATTTCCTTATTAAGCTCCCGGGAAAATCCAAAATTCTTCAAAACTTGTCCTCCTCGATAATAACTCTAGACTTCTTGTAACATTCTACAGGATATTCGGCTTTCCTGCCTAATAATCTTTTTCTAAATTTTCTTACTTTTTACTATTTAAACTTTACGCGCCACATTCATTATAGTAGATATACGAAATTAACTAAACTGAATTAATAATATTTATTTTTTCGGCAAATAAAAACAGGTCTTACTACTAATTAATTGATAGTAAGACCTGTTAGCTTACCTGGCATCGTCGGTCAACTAAAATATTATCCCTCCTAGATATTTACCACTAAGCGTTCATGCTGACCTTCCATTATTCCTCGCTTAATTTCCGAGGCATTTACATAATCAGCCCCAAATAATTCAGCAAGGTAATTACACGCATCCCATGGGTTTACTTTCTCGCCGCAAGTAAAAACATCTATAGCAGCGTAACCCAGCTCCGGCCATGTATGAATCGCTAAGTGCGACTCGGAAATAACAACAACACCACTTACTCCTTGAGGACTAAATTTGTGAAACACAAATTCTCTAACTTCTGCGCCAGCCTCCAAAGCAGCATTGACCATGATATTCTCAACTTTTCTAATATCATTCAATACTTCAAATGGACATCCATACATTTCGGCTAAGATATGACGTCCTAAAGACTGCAATAATGTCATCTCCCTTCAGTTTTTTTGTTTGGTTTTCCCAAACCTCCTTTTTTGCTTAAAAAGTTACAAGTAGAATTTTAGCATAATCCCTACACTTGTCAATAAAATGCTATTATTTTTTCGTATTTTAAATTATTTTGTATAGATTTATCCTTAATTCAGAACCTAAGGAGTAATTATCTTTAATTTATATACCTAAATTAGACCTTGCGCAGGAAAATCAAGACTTTTTATAGAAACAGGATAAGGTTATAAATTAGGAGGAAGTATAAATGAGAAAAATATTAACCTGCTGTTTACTGTTAATTTTAAGCATAACTTTTTTTAATTTTAAGCCAATTTTAGCTGCCGAAGCTAAACCATCACAAGTGATAATATTAGTCATGGATTATATCGATACTAAGGATTTAGAATTAGCTATAACTCCTAACCTAGAAAAACTTGTTACCCAAAGTGGTACGGGATTAATGAATGTTAGAGCTAAAAACCGTTATCCTTCTAGTGCTTATATGTCAATATCAGTCGGCACACGTGTCAGCACTATTAATAAAGCCGAACTATCCTTTAATGTTGATGAGCCAATTACTAATTTACCTAATGTTTTTGAAAAAAGTGAACCATATTGGACAGCCGGCGAACTTTATACTTTATTTACCGGTTCTAATCCTCCCCCAGGAAGCATGGTTAATTTATATGTAGAAAACATCAAAAAAAATTCTTTAGTCTATAACCCGTCATATGAAGCAGGTCAAATAGGTAAAATAGCCCGTAATAATAATTTAAAAGTAACCGTATTAGGTAATGCTGATACCATAGATACTTGCAACCGTGATATTGCTATACTAGGTATGGATGAAAACGGCGTCATTTTACAGGGGGATGTAAGTAAAAATTTAGTTGAAAATGATTCTTCTGCGGCGGGGGGAATAAAGGCTAACCATACTATTTTATTAGAAAAGATAGATACTTATCTGCCTATTTCTGATTTACTTATAATAGATTTAGGTGATACTACCAGGGTAGAAACAAGCCGTTTAACTACAGCAGACCATATAGTATTAAAACAACGAAAAACAGCTATCGAGAGAAATGATGAATTTATAGGCAAGTTATTAGAACATATAAATCTAAATTCTACTATGTTGCTAATAATATCACCTAATCCTAATAAAGAAATGCTAAGTGAAGCCAACATGGGACTTACCCCCCTGCTTATATATAATCCTCACTATCCAGACGGAGGTTTAGTAACATCTTCTACTACCCGCCGTGCAGGTATAATTACTAATGCCGATATTTTACCAACAATTTTTTCTTTTCTAGAAGCAGACTATATAGCTTCCGGCAACCCTGCAAAAATAATTTCCGTAGAGAATAATAGTATTAGCGCAGTAAATAAACAACTAGAATTATTTAAAAACTTAAGGGGAGCGCGCAATTCCCTGCACCTTATTTATATCGGGTTAATACTAGCTTCTTTTGCTATAGGAGTTTGGTTAAATAGGCAAAAAAATGATAAACCTAAGATATTGATGGTTTTAATTAATAGCATTTTAGTAATACCGATTTTATGGATGTTTATTAGTTTAACTGCTTATCAATCATTATTTACCGTAATCTTGATTACATTAGCTTGGGTATTATCCTAAACCTTATATTAAGCCCCCTTAATACTTTATTCCTTACTACTGGTATAACTTCCCTTTTATTAGCTATTGATTGCTTTACTGGGGCCCGCTTAATGTTAATATCGCCTTTAGGCTCCGATGCTATTGCCGGGGGTAGGTATTATGGGGTAGGGAATGATTTTATGGGGATTTTATTAGCATCCAGTGTGATTTTTATAACTATTTTAGTTTATCGTTTACGCATTCCCCCTTATCTTAAAGCATTAATAGGCGGTTCCTTCCTTTTAATCATTAGTATGGCAATAGGACATCCTAAATTCGGGGCTAATGTCGGAGGATTAATAACTTCCTTAGTTACGGTAGGAATATTTATTATGCTTATTACTAACCATAAAACTAATTTTAAGCGTTTAGCCTTACTCGGTGTAATAGCCATTATAGGGGTTATAGGGGTCGCACAGCTTGATTTTCTTTTTAGTGCCGCCCCTTCTCATGCTGGTAAAGCAATTAATTCTTTACTAAATGGGGGCTACCAAGTTTTTTATTCTATAATTAGAACTAAACTAGGTATATTGGCTAATACGGTTTATACATCTAATTGGACTATAGTTATGCTTATATCTATTGCACTGCTGGCATATTTATGGTATAAGCAAAAAACACAAATTACCCTTTTAGCTATCAAGCTTCCAGATTTGGCTATAAGTATGCGGGTACTCTTAATATCTGCATTTACAGTATTTGTAGTAAATGATACTGGAGTTATTGCTTGTGCCTTAATACTTACATATATTATTACCTCTTTATGGATTGCTTTTAATGAAGTATAGGAGTTTAAAAGAAATGGGCTTAATCAAAAGAATATTAATAATAGGAATTATATTAGCTATAACTACCCTAAGTATGATTACAGCAGTAACGGCTGCACCTGCAGATAATGCTGCCGATCGGGTAGTAATCTATATGATAGACAATCTAAATGTCCATGATATCAACCTTAAAAATACCCCCTATCTTTATTCTTTACAAAATAAAGGCGGGGTAGGTTTACTTAATACTGTTACTGGGGGAGAAAGAACCGTCAAAAATGCTTGTG
>CAZYLY010000186.1:0-3849 GCA_964648825.1 uncultured Syntrophomonadaceae bacterium | reverse complement strand
AATATCTTTATTCATAGTAGTATAAATACGCAAACCATGACGATAGATGGCATCATTAGGATCATCGAAAAGGCTAAGTTCCTTAATTATATCCATAGATTCCTCTATGACTGCATCCACAAAATAACCGTATCTTGTCTCTAATGAAGATGATTGTCTAAAAACTAATTCCGTTTCATAAGCTTCTGTAGCTGCATCTTTATCAATAAAGCCGCAGTTAACCATATTGTTTAAAACAATTTTTTGTCTAGCTTTAGCCCGATCATAGAATTGAAAAGGATTATAGCCATTAGGGCTTTGGGGTAAACCAGCAATTAATGATGCTTCAGCTAAAGATAATTCACTCACATCCTTACCGAAATAAGTATTAGCTGCAGCTTGGACACCGTAAGCCCCAGCACCGAAATTAATTTTATTAAGATACATGCTCAATATTTCATCTTTAGAATAGTTAGATTCTATTTTAAAAGCTAGCAGCATTTCCTTCACTTTACGTTCCCATTTTTTATCGAAAGATAAAAAGGCATTACGGGCTAATTGCTGGGTAATAGTGCTGGCCCCCTGCCCCTTTAAATCCCCGGAAGTAAGGTTGCTTAATACTGCTCTTACAATTCCCTTGAAATTGATACCATGGTGACTATAAAAGTCCTGGTCTTCAGTGGAGAGAAAAGCATTGATTATATCATCTGGTACCTTATCTAAGCTTATTTCAGTACGATTTTCTACGGCATGTAATTTAGTGACTAATTCTCCTTTATCATCGTAAATTAAAGAAGTTTTATCCCCGGAAAGTAGTGCCGGGTCAAAGATAGGCATGTCTTGAGCTGCATATACTAACACCCCGACTGTTGCCCCTATACCTATTAATCCTAAAAGCACAAATGAGATAAAAATAATTTTCCAATTAATGTTTAGTTTCTTGTTTTTTTGTTTTGTTTTAGACATACTATTATTAGCCTCCCGGATAAATATATCATTCTTAACCTAAATCTTATATTGAATTATACAATGTTAAGCATTTTTCCTGCTTGAAACTTGGATCTATGTAGCTATTATATAATAGATATACGTTAATATTACCTAATTATTGCACACCACGAAACAATTGTGCTATTATTTTTTATGGTAAGGAGGTTATTTTGTGGAAAACAATAATATTATTAAGATGCAAGTAAATGAACAAATGGAGCTTATTAGGCGCGGGGTTGCGGAAATTGTTCCCGAAGAAGAGCTGATACAAAAATTATATAAATCCTTAAAAAACAATAAGCCTTTAAGAATCAAATTAGGCTTAGATCCTACGGCCCCAGATATCCATTTAGGTCATACAGTTGTATTAAATAAACTTAGACAATTTCAAGATTTAGGACATGAAGTACATCTTATTATCGGCGATTTTACAGGAAGAATCGGTGATCCTAGCGGTAAATCTGAAACCAGGAAACAACTTACAGAAGAACAAGTTAAAATTAATGCGGCCACCTATCAGGAACAAATTTTTAAGGTATTAGATAAAGAAAAAACTATAATGCATTTTAATAGTGAATGGCTAAACAAGTTAAATCTAGTAGATGCCCTAAGCTTAGCGGGCAGATATACCGTTGCCCGTATGCTGGAAAGAGATGATTTTAGTAATAGATATAAAGAAGGCTTACCTATAAGCATATTAGAATTTATGTATCCTTTATTACAAGGCTATGATTCGGTAGAACTGAAAGCTGATGTGGAAATGGGCGGAACAGACCAGAAGTTTAACCTTTTAGTCGGCAGAAATCTACAAAAGGAATATGGTCAAGAACCGCAGGTAGCACTTACTATGCCTATTCTTGAAGGTACAGATGGAGTGCAAAAAATGAGTAAAAGCTTAGGTAATTACATAGGTATAAATGAGGAACCATACGAAATGTTCGGCAAAACTATGTCAATTACTGATGAATTAATTTGTAGGTATTTCGAATTAATAACTAGAGTACCCATGGAAGAAATCAATGCCATTAAGAAAAGTATGGCTAAAGGGGAATTAAATCCCCGGGATGCTAAAATTCAATTAGCCAAAGAGATAATAACCACTTACCACGATAAAAAAGCGGCAGATAATGCCGAGGAAAGATTTCTATTAGTTTTTTCTAAAGGCGACATACCTGACGATATCCCTGTTATTAATATTACTGAAACAGAAGCATGGCTGCCTAAATTTCTATCAGAACATAAAATGGTACCTTCGACTAGTGAAGGACGCAGAATGCTGCAGCAAGGTGCAGTTAAGGTTAATGGGGAAAAATATAATGAAGAAAATATAACCCTGCAAGATGAAATGGTAATACAGGTGGGGAAAAGGAAGTTTATAAAAGTTAAGATTTAAAAATAAGATTATAAGCCTAAGATACTAATATTTTAGGCTTTTTAAGATCTTAGTCATTTCATCCGTATGTCCCTCAAAAAAAATCGCATAACCTCTTACATTAGAAAAGTCAGTTGAGACTAGATTAATAAATGTAAAACCTGCATCCTCTAATTCTTCCCGAGAAGTATTTTTAATAATGCGTAAATGTTCATCAGTAACCTTTTTAGTAGTACAATATATTTCTTTCCCTTTAGTACTATATAATGCGGTTGCTATTAATGTGCGACTCATAGAAAAGACCCCCAATTAACATAAATAAAACCACTCTTAATGGGAGTGGTCAGAATATACTAAGAAAATAATGGCAGCCGGAGAAGGGTTCGAACCCTCGCAAACTGAGTCAGAGTCAGTCGTGCTACCACTACACCATTCGGCTGCATTAGAAATAAATCTATGCGTTAAACATTATATTATGAAATAAAAGCGCTTGTAAAGGGAAAAGCCTTTTTTAACTGCATGGATAGTATATGACAATCCCGCCTGTTTATACTTCGCTTAGCTGCACTATTTTATGGCAGTTTAGAATTTTTCTATCATTATAATACCTTACACTTAAAAAAATTATAAAAATTTAATCTATTAATTTTAGGCACACAATGTATACACTTCTCATATATTTTAGAAGAGAGGTGAAACATTTATGAGGAATTCAAGGTTGAATTTTATTTCTATTCTTACAATGATATTAGTACTGTCATTACTATTTTCTATAATTTATATAGATTTTAAGATTAAAGCCAGTTTAATTCATATTGCCAAAGCCAAAGTACAAGTTAGTACTGCTAAAAAAGTAAGCCAAGTAGTTAATGACGAAATAGTTGCCCACATCGAATATAAAGACATTGTTATAGTCCATAAAGATGACAAAGGGCGAATTGTTTTAATTCAGCCTAATACTATAATGTTAAATAAAATAATGTCGGGTACGGTAATAGAAGTTTCCAAGTATTTAGAAAACCTTCCTAATGATAAAATACAGATTCCTGCAGGGCAATTAATTGGTTCCAGATTACTATCTGGATACGGACCGATGATGTCAGTAAAAATAATCCCTTCAGGGGAAGTTTATGTCGAAGTGTTAAATAAATTTGAACAAGCCGGAATTAATCAGACTAGACATCTAATATATTTCAGTATAAAAAACAAGCTTAAAGTAGCAGTGCCATTTTTAAACGACTTTGTAGAGGTTACTACAATTATTCCTTTAGCTGAAACAATTGTGGTAGGTGAAGTACCCGAAACTTATGTTGATTTTCAGGGTTCGGGAGAGATGTTATATCCTTTTATGAAGAGTATTAAATGATATATTAATAGGGGAAATTCTATAATTTTTAACTGCGTTTTTAGCGCAAAAAATATGCGTAAATATCTTGACATAGTTCGCCTTAGATGCTATTATAAGTCTTGCGCCTAGCGGAAAAGCGAAGCGCAGCAGATCTTGATAA
>CAZYLY010000185.1:0-3850 GCA_964648825.1 uncultured Syntrophomonadaceae bacterium | reverse complement strand
CATGGTTGTTCACTTGTCTCCCTTTTTTTATTCAAAGATTACTTTAGCAAGGGGCAAGAACAGCGGTAACATTTATCATCATTGATATCGTTTATAGTGGAACAGGCATTGCAAAATATTATTTTATCACCCGTTTTGTCATATTTTTCTAGGGTATTTAAACCCTTATGATGGCGAACTCTATCCCCTATTTTAAAATAATTATATATAGTGTCATCATCATCAACGGATTTAGAAATTATCTTTCCTTTATCAGTTTTATAAATTATCGTATATTCGGTATATCTTTCGGTATAATAATTTTCACCTGATTTTTGGCGCCGAGTTTTCTTTTCTATTTTTTTATCAATAACTACCATATCATAAGTCTTGCCAGCTAGACGACTGATATTTGATATTATAGCAATAGTTAAAAACATACCAGCAATCCCCAGTCCAATAAATAAAGCTTGAGGATTATCCATTTCCACACTGGTCTCCCCATAAATATAAAAACCTGCGATAGCAATTGCCGATATTATACTTGTAAAAATAAAGATCCAGGCCGTACCCTGCTTAATATATCTTGCAAAAGCCGGGTCATTAATTTTATCCGAAAAACCTACTAGACTAGAATTAGCTAGCGGTATTTCTGGCGCATTTTCCCTTAGGGGCAAAGAGGCCCCGCAACCTGTACAAAACTTCATATTTTCAGGCATCTCTGCCCCACAGTTAGAACAAAGCATTTTATCTCCCCCATTCCAAAGCTAATTCATAATCCTATTCTTAAGAAGGAGACAAGGGAAACGTCCCCTTGTCTCCTTAGCGGCCGCCGTAGCTGCCGCCGCCGCCTCCTCCACCACCGCCGCCGGAGAAGCCTCCACCGCCGCCGGAACCGGACGAAGCTTTAGTTGCCGCCTTAGTCGCGGTTTGTAATGACCGGGCAAAAGAATCATTTAAACCATCAAAGGAGCTATAAAGTGAATTCATACCATGATAATTCCCATACATCATCCAACCCCGACCGAACTTATAATCTCCATCTTCCATATTCGGGAATACGACTTCTAATTGTTTAATAACTTCCTTGGCTACTCCCAAAGTAACCGCATAGACTAGGTAGTGTTCCCAAATGATTAGGCTTGGGATTTCATGGCGGTGCATCTCGGAAAAATGCTCCAAAAACTTCTTAAATGCTTGCCAACGTACAAAATCTTCCTGCCCCATTTTAGAACGACGTTTAAAAAACCGGGGAACAAATAAAAATAGACCTCCGGCTATCAGCATTCCATAACCGATAACATTGCCATTAGCTGCTAAAGCCATGCCCCCTCCTAATAATCCTAAGCCTAATAAGATAGTAATAAGAGGCATAAAACCGTTTTCATCAAAAAAGTCGTATTCTTCACATTTGACTTCAATACTTCCCGTCCAGCCCTGCCAAAAATCATAAAAAGCTTCTCCATACTTTTTGGCGTAATTCTCAATATCAGTTAAATAAATAGCTTCTTGACCGCCGCCAATATCATTTTTAAGATAATTGATAAGCTCCGCTTCATGGGGCCGCAAAACAGCTTCTTCCGGCTTTCTTAAAGCCGCCGGTTCAGGGGGCGGCATAAAGGAAAGCAGATAAGTCGATACTTCTTTGCTGCCTAATAATTTGCGCACTTGCACTGTATCTGCTTCTAAAAACAGAAACTGCCTTCTGGCTAGATCCATTATGGTAGCAGTAATATCATTAGCTTGCATCTTTTTATAATTCCATAAAACGCTCAATTCTGCGGGACTGTAATTAGCGGGTAAATCCCGATAATAATCACCATCAAAACTAGCCGGATGGTTTTTACCATAGCGCCGCCATAGCATGAATATCCCCGCCAAAGATAGACCTACTACCCCTGCTCCCGCACCGATCTCCGCTTTGGCCATCATCCGTTCCTGATTAGCTTTATCGGCCCAGCCCGCCTCCTCACTTAGAATCTTGCCTAAGGCCGTTTGCCCCGTAAAAACATCGCCGGGTGCCGCGGTAAATAATGGAGTAGGCATAACTACTCTACCTTCCATAAAAGTATAGGCCGGTAGATTATTAACTTTTAATACTACTCGATTAGCATCGGCAAACTCGACTTCCCCATTTAAAGGACCATGCCCCCATATCCTTATATCTTCCCCTTGCTGATAGGCTTCAGAACCAGGGGGCAGGATAATGTTCACTTCAACATAACCGATTTTATTCCCATTAGCTTCCCCAATAAATTTACGGTAAAGTTCCGCCACATCATCGTGGATTTTAACTGCATTTTGCACTAAATACGAAACTTCAAAGGTGCGTACTTCGCCATAAGTATCTATGCTCCAGTCGATTAATATATCATTGCCTTCATATTTAGTTAAATAAGTTCCCGGGGGGCCATAACCGGTGCCGGGATTAAATTCATAGGGCTGCCCATTTTCACTTACGCTAACATTTACAATCGGCGTGTCCCCTTGGGGAATTTTCACAAAAAAGCCTTCCCACCTACCGGAAAAATTAACTGTAATTCTTTCCGTAACTTGCATAGAGGCATCCGGCAAAACTACTGCATCAACCATGATTTGCTCTATGATCAGGGAGCGGTCGGCTAGTACCGGCTGCGGGAAAAATATCAGTAGTGCAAATACACCTGCTATTAGGCTGACTAAATAAAAATTGAGTAATTTACGGGAGTTATATATTTTCATAATAATACTCCTTTAAAATTCCACCTTTACGGCTTGACGGGCTTCATATTCCCCTTGCAAATTAAAGTAATCCACCATCCCAAAACCTAACATTCCGGCTACTAAGTTAGTCGGAAATAGTTCGATTTTTGTATTAAACTTCTGTACGGTGTCATTATAGAATTGACGGGAAAAAGCGATTTTGCCTTCGGTATCACTAAGTTCATTCTGTAGTTGCAAAAAGTTAGTATTCGCCTTTAAATCAGGATAGGCTTCCGCCACGGCGAATAGGGACCTTAAAGCCCCGGATAGCATATTTTCCGCTTGCATTTGCTCTCTTACCGAACCGGCATTAGCTGCCATATTTCGGGCTTGGGTAACTTTTTCTAAAGTATCTTTTTCATGTCCCGCATAACCTTTTACTGCTCCAACTAGATTAGGGATTAAATCATAACGCCGTTTTAGTTGTACATCTACTTGCGCCCAGGCGTTTTGCACCCTTTGCCGTAATTGGACTAAACTGTTGTAGGCTCCAATTAGAAAAATTGCTATGATTACGGCAAAAAATCCCACTATACCTCCAATAACAATTCCCATAGATTCGTCCTCCTTTTAAAAATTAGTTTTGCTGAAAATCTGTTATATAAATGCATAATTAAAATTAGGATTATCCTAATCACATAAACACGGCAAAACCCTCTATTACCCGGCTAGTGTCATTAGTAGTAAGTCCAGCTTTTCTTAACGCTCCTAGCACTCGGTCGAAGTTATTAATGATAACTCCGCCATTTTGGCTGGTAAACCATATATAAGCCGGCTTTTCCCCCGCCTTTATAATTTCTAAGCCTCCATAAGCGGCCGATTCTGCAAGTAAAGCACTGCCAGCCGGTTGGGTGGAAGAACGCCCTCCTAAAATAGCTAAAAGAGCTACTATTTTAAATAAGAGGCGAAACCAGTGAGGATTACGTAAAAGAACATTATTGACTGCACTAATTTCCTTAAAGTGATAAGTTTTAACCCCTTTAAAAGAAATTATATACATGCTTGCAGGGCTTAGTTCAATATAAAAGGATGCATGCCAAGCATTATAATAAAAGAGCATGATCGGCAAAAGAGCCAAAGCCCACATAATTACCGTTACCGGCCATAGATAGGTGAAGAGACCCCCAAT
>CAZYLY010000184.1:2510-3869 GCA_964648825.1 uncultured Syntrophomonadaceae bacterium | reverse complement strand
GTATTCCAGAACTAGCGCCATTAACTAAAAATAGACTAGTTTTAGCTTTAACTGCCGCTGCCCATAACTTCTGCGCCTCATTAATCGCCCCGACGGGTAAATGTAAATCATCAATGCCCGGCACTTCAGTAATATCAAGCTTAGCTATCTCCTGCCATTCTGGCGCTAAAAATGATGCTACACCACCATGTCCCGGCATATGTAAACGCAGATTATTTTCTTTAACATAAGCAAGTAAGCTTTCATAAATAGGTGCTGACATAAAACTACCTTTCTATATTATAAGCTTCATCCCTTGGGGAATAATTTCTAAAACTAAATCCCCTTTCCCTGGAGATTCACCATCAAATTCCACGAATATTTCTTCGGGAGAAGATATTTGGACCTCTTGTCCCCTCAGGGAAAATATTTTAGCTTCCTCCAGGTGTTTACCGGAATAAATCTTGGGAACACATCTAAGTAATTCCAACTTACTTAAATCCCGAGCAATTATTATTTCTAAAAGACCATCACTTAAATTAGCATGAGGAGCAATCTTCATACCTCCGCCAAAATAAGAACCATTACTTGCTACTACCAAATTAGACTTACCCGTATAAACTTCCTGCCCGTCCACTATGACTGTAACAAGCTTATTCTTAAAAGTAAAAACACTATATAAAGCCGAAACTAAAAACGATAAAAATCCCCGCAATATTTTACTATTACGATTAACATAATAGACCGTTTCACTACCTAAACCTACATCAGCTACATTAATATAATAGCGAAATTCCGGGTTTCCCCGCCAACCGGTAAAAGCCCCGCGGACAATATCAATCTTTATTTCCCGTCCCTTAGCCATCATTTCATATACTGCGTGAGGCTTAGAGGATACCTCAAACATACGGGCGAAATCGCCCCCCGTACCCATAGGAATAATCGATAGAAAGGCATCCTCTTTAATCTTTTGTCCCTTCTCATCAAAAAAACCATTAACGACTTCATTAAGCGTGCCGTCACCGCCAACCGACACAATGCGCCGATAATCTTTAAGCAACGCTTCCCTGGTTATATCGGTAGCGTTTTTAGGTGCCGAAGTACACATCACATCAAATACTAAGCCACGCCGCCGCAAATAACTTTCTAACTGCCCCCAAGTCTTCCTGGTACGCCCATTAGCTGAAGTCGGATTAACAACACATAAAGTCTTATAGTTATACATATCCCTTCCCACAACCCTTACTATGATTACTATAATATTGTAACTTAAAATCCGACTAAATGTTAGAAAATCTTACCTCATATTACATAAACTTAACTTTTTTATCCCCACCACGAATGATTCATAAGTAGATGAACCAATTTCCGCCTTAAGCA
>CAZYLY010000184.1:1724-2486 GCA_964648825.1 uncultured Syntrophomonadaceae bacterium | reverse complement strand
CCTTAATACCCTTAGCAGGTACATTTTCACAAAAAACACACCGGGGAAGAATAATTGACATAGCTATATTAACTCCTCGCTTCTTTTTTTAAAATTATTCACTAAAACTAGGCAAACTAATCTTTAATCAATTTATCTTACAATATTCAACAACTATTAAAAGTGTTAATAAAATTATTAAAAAAGCAGCTCCCCTTTAAGGAAGCTGCTTTTAAGTAGGTAAAATTCATTTACTTTGCCGGGAAAATATATTCCATACCTTCACCAATCATAACTAATTCATCCTTTTGGTTAGTAACCTTAGTTTCAACTTTAACCATATTTTTAGCTTCAATTTTCTCGATTACAGTGCCTGTAGCCGTTACTGTATCACCTATGAAAACTGGTTTCGTAAACTTGATACTCTGGTTAGCATAAATATTACCGAACGTTAACTGGGTCATCACATTAGAAACTAACCCTAAGACTAAAACTCCCGGTACTAATACATCGCCAAACTTGGTAGTTTTAGAGTATTCTTTATCAATATGCACCGGGTTCAAATCTCCCGTTAAACCTACCCATAAAATCACATCAGTTTCAGTCATAGTTTTACTAAAGGAAGCTGTATCACCTACTTGGATATCATCCCAGCTTTTAATCTTTTCACTATAATTCATCTTTAAGCCCCCTTTGATTTATCTCAAGATATGGTTGCCAATTACTACGCGTTGGATTTCACTAGTACCTTCGTATAATTCGGTTATCTTCGCATCTCTCATC
>CAZYLY010000184.1:0-1714 GCA_964648825.1 uncultured Syntrophomonadaceae bacterium | reverse complement strand
GCTGTATCACCTACTTGGATATCATCCCAGCCTTTAATTCTTTCATCATAATTCCTCATTTAAAAGCCTCCCTTAACTTATCTTAAGATATGGTTGCCTATTACTACGCGTTGGATTTCGCTAGTACCTTCGTATAGTTCAGTTATTTTCGCATCTCTCATCATTCTTTCTACTGGATACTCACGCGTATAACCATAACCACCATGAATTTGCACTGCTTGATTAGCTACCCAATTGCAAGTTTCTGATGCTTTTAATTTAGCCATCGCAGCTGATAGGGCATACTGTTCACCTACACTTGCTTTCCAAGCTGCTTCGTAAGTTAAGAGTCTGGAGGCCTGAATATCTTTAGCCATATCCGCAATTTTAAATTGAATAGCTTGCAATGTAGCAATAGGTTTACCAAATTGAACTCTTTCTTTAGCATAATTAACCGCGGCTTCAAAAGCCCCCTGAGCAATACCAACTGATTGAGCGGCAATACCTATTCTACCACCATCAAGCGTTTGCATTGCTATTTTGAATCCTTCGCCTATTTCACCTAGTAAATTCTCTTTAGGAATTCTGCAATCTTCGAATATTAAATCACAGTTAGTAGTACCTCTAAGTCCCATCTTCTTCTCGGGGTTAGAAAAACTAAAACCAGGGGTACCTTTTTCTACGATAAAGGCGCTAAAGGCTTTGCTCTTCAATTCTTTTTCGCCAGTACGGGCAAAAACTATATATATATCAGCAAAAGCCGCATTAGTAATAAAAATCTTCCTACCGTTTAATACCCACTCATCACCATCAAGGTCGGCCTTACAAGTCATAGCAACCGCATCACTGCCAGCACCTGGTTCAGTTAGACCAAATGCACCATGTTTACTGCCTTCAGCTAATGGTACTAAGAACTTTTGCTTTTGCTCTTCATTGCCGAATTTATAAATAGGCATAGCTCCTAAGCTTACATGAGCTGAAAGCGTATCAGCTGCTGAAGGGTCAACCCGTCCTAATTCTTCTACAGCTAAGGCATAGGCAATGTAATCAAATCCTGCTCCACCGTATTCTTCCGGGAAGGGTAAGCCAGTTAATCCTAGTTCAGCTATACCTTTAAAAACTTCTGGATCATACTTTTCTAGCTCATCCCTCTCAGCTACCCCTGGTGCTAAAACTCCCTCGGCAAAGTCCCGGACCGATTTTTTAATCATTTCGTGTTCTTCAGATAGCTTAAAATACATATATACTCCTCCTAATTTTAATATAAATATCTAACTCACTAGCCCCAAATACTAGGTAAGAACAAAACGATTTGGGGGACATAAGTGAATACTAACAGCGTTATAATCATGGCGGCAATAAAGGGTATTATCGCCTTAAACATGCCTGATAAGGGTACCTTAGATATATTACTTGCTACGAATAAAGTTATGCCTAGTGGCGGAGTTACCATACCGATAGCAAGGTTAATAACAATTATTACTCCAAAATGAACTAAGTTAACATCAAAAGCCTGCGCAATCGGAATTAAAATTGGCGCAAACAAAATTAACGCGGGAGTAGTTTCTAAGAAGGTTCCAATTATTAAAAGTAAAATGATAACTAGTAGTAAGAATACCCATTGACTTGAAGCTACTGACATTATAGCGTTAGCAATCATCTGGGGTATAAGTTCAGATGCCATTAACCACGAGAAAGTAGAAGCGAAAGCTAATAACATAAGAACTACAGCGGT
>CAZYLY010000183.1:0-3879 GCA_964648825.1 uncultured Syntrophomonadaceae bacterium | reverse complement strand
CAAAATCGGGATTATCAGCGTATTCAAAATAAGCTTCATCAAAAATGACTAATATATCTTTAGGGATTGCGGCCATGAACTTATCTAACTGTTCTGCGGCAACAATAGTTCCAGTGGGATTATTGGGATTACATATATAGATAATTTTAGTTTTAGCAGTAATAGCTTTTTGCATAGCTTCTATATCATGAATAAAATCTAGTACCGGAACTTTAATGTTTTTAGCTCCCATAATAGTAGCTGTAAACTCATATTCTACAAAAGAGGGTTCGGCATAAATTACTTCATCATCCTTATTTAAGAAAGTTTCGGCAATTAATTTCAATAATTCATCTGAGCCGTTGCCTACAATAATTCCATTTATATCATGGTTAACGAAAGAGGCCAATTTGCCTTTTAAATAAAAATTATTACTGTCTGGGTATATATGCGCATCGTTTAAAATGTTTAAGATTGCCTGTACCGCTTTTGGCGAAGGGCCTAAAGGGTTTTCGTTAGAGGCCATTTTTATAATATCTTCTATGCCTAATTCCCTTCGCACTTCATCAATAGGCTTTCCGGCTACATAAGGTTTAAGATTAAATATTTCCGGGCGAGCTTTGGTCTTTATAAAGGTGTCCATAAGGTTTCCTCCTGTTTTAAGAATTTCTCTTATCAATAACCCTTTTAGCTTTACCAGCTGTTCTTTCAATACTATGAGGTTCAACTAATTTAATTTTAGGAGTTAAAGATAAGGTTTTGAATAATTGGTGTTTTAAGTTCTCTTCAATTTTTTCTAAATGACTGTAAGTATCAGAAAATATTCCTTCTGACATTTCAACTCGTATTTCAATATCATCGAGAAAGCCTTTTTTATAAACTATTATTTCATAATGGGGAGCTAATCCCTCGATGTTAACTAATACACTTTCTATTTGGGAAGGGAATACATTTACGCCTCTAATGACTAACATATCATCAGTTCGGCCTGTAATTTTACTTAGGCGAGCCGTGGTCCTGCCGCATTCACATTTTTCATAAGTTAAAGAGCTGATATCTTTAGTTCTATACCTTATTACTGGTAAAGCTTCTTTAGTTAAGGTAGTAATTACTACTTCACCTTTTTCCCCTGCTGGAACTGGTTCTAAAGTTTCTGGATCTACTATTTCCACATAATAATGGTCTTCTGCTATATGTTGTCCACAAGTTAGGTGACATTCTCCAGAAAATCCAGGGCCGCCAACTTCACTAAGACCATAATTATCTGTAGCTAATATACCCCAGCGCTTTTGAATTTCTTGGCGGTATTCTTCTGAAAATGCTTCTCCGCCAAATAAGCCTACTTTTAATTTTAAGTCATGTTTGGGGTCAATGCCCATTTCTTCAGCTACTTCTGATAAATGCAAAGCATACGTAGGGGTACTAACTAAGGCGGTAGTACCAAAATCCTTCATTACCATTAACTGCTTCTCTGAATTACCCCCTGATATTGGAATAACGGTCGCCCCTACTCTTTCCATACCATACTGTAAGCCATGAGCACCAGTAAATAGACCATAACCAAAAGCAATCTGGGCAGTATCACTTGAGGTTACCCCTACCATAGTTACCATACGAGCAATTAATTCAGTCCATGTATCTAAATCTTTTTGAGTACAACCTACTACAGTTAGCTTTCCAGTTGTACCAGAAGACGCATGTAAACGCACTATTTTTTCCTGGGGTTCAACAAACATTCCAAAAGGATAGTTATCTCTGAAATCATCTTTAACCGTTAAAGGTAATTTACTTATATCAGATAAAATCTTTAAATCATTGGGTTTGAATCCTATAGAATCAAATTTTTTCTTATAAACTGGTGATTTAGCATAGACTTGTTCTAATGTAGCTTGCAGACGTTTTAGTTGAATTTTTTCCATTTCCTCTCTAGGCATACATTCCATTTCTTTGTTCCAGATATTCATATTATTACTCTCCCCTTACTACTGTTCTACATTTTTTATTTTTAATATCCCTGAGGATATTAACTTTTTTGTTTAAATTCGATAAAGCATATATCATTTAGTATAACTTGATGCTAATGCCCTGTCATTATTAATCTTCAACTTTTGGCTGCAATAATAAGTCTTCTAGCATTGCTATTATATCTTGTAGCGCCTGTTCGTCGGAAAAATCCAATGATATTAAGGTTTGTTTAATAATTTCCTCCATTTCGGCAGATTTAGGACTGTTTTGCCATTGTATAAGTGTGGTAACAAAAGTATTATCTCCTTCTTCCCATAACATCTCAAGAAGATTTAACAAGAAAAGCATTTCGCTTTCATTTATTTTTTTGTCAAAAGATAAACTCATAATGGTGCTGGCAGTATTATTATAAATCTTCTTTAAAATCGTATCCGGGGCTTGCATTTTAATGAATCCTTTCTGCATCTTTCATAATTTGTTTTTGCATATCAAAATTAATCGGAATTCTTACACCGCTTCTGCCATCCCGGTTTTTCTCAATTAAAATGTAATAATTAGGATTTAGATATTTTTTAAGTTCCTCGTTTTCTTCTAATTCCTCTCTAGGAATAGGATGCAGTTTTAACATTAAATCACATTCGTTTTTCATCCTTTTGGCACCTTGTAAACTGCCGTCTGGATTTAATTGCACTAAACACATTACGGCTATGTTAAGGTTTTGCGCCAATAGTTTTTGAGTTTTCACTATTTGTTCTAATATCTGCCATTCCTGCAGTTTGGGATCTTGTTTTTCCATCCGCCCCACATAGTCAACAATCATCATATCTATATTTTTTTGCGCTTTAAACTTTCTAGCTATAGAAATAGTTTTTTCTGGAGTAAGATTAGGACAAGGGTAAGAATAGAAACCACTTTCACGCAGACGTGAATAACCACCAAATATTAAGGATAATTCTGTTTCATTTATATCACCAGTACGGATTCTATCATGTTCAATGCCGGATAAAATTGAACCCCACCGCAATGCGACTTGTTCCCTACTCATCTCTGTATTAAGATAAAGAATGTTTTTACCTGTTTCCACTGCAGTCGCTTTGGCTGTATGTAGGGCAAAAGCAGTTTTACCATGACCCGTTTGGGCCCCTAAAATAATTAAATCCCCGGGCTTATATCCTAAGGTTATATGATTAAGATTATCAAAACCTGTCGGTAATCCATCTAAGGGTAGAACCCCTTTATGCTGTTCCTTAATTTCTTTAAATCTTAAGAAACGGCGTTCAACCTCGTCATAACCAAGTTTAGCAACATCAAGTGGCGTATCAACCTTATCATCAATTTCCAAAGCAGTTAAATTAGTCAATTCCTCTTCTGCTTCCATTAAGACTTGCTCTACTTCAGTTTCAGTTTGCTCGGATAATCTTTGGTAACTTTTACGCAAAAAAAGTTCAAATCTTCTAAGCCTAGATTTGTCCTTGACATTTTTAATCCAGTATTTAATATTTTCATCATCAATATAATGTTCTAATATGTATTTTAATTCATCTATGTCCTTAGGGTTAGTCAGAAGTCCCAAAGCATGTGCTTCCTTAATTAATTCTACAAAAGTAGGCCTAATTTCCCGTTCATACAAACTACACAATAATTCAAAAACAGTAGCATGTTTTGGGTTGTAAAAATCTGTAGTTGATAAAGAAGTATGAGCTTCAATGCAGGCATCTTCTGAATGAAGCATTGATGATAGGACGCGACGTTCACTTTCCGCATCATAAAGGAGTTCGGGTGGAAATTCATTTTTTAAAATCGTACTCATGCTTTCACCATTTCTTTAGCGTAATAAAAACGGGATTTAATAATCCCGTTTAATTATACCTTACTTTTTATTTCTTCTAAACTAGAAGTTGGTACATATATTTCATATTCATTAACATCAAGTTT
>CAZYLY010000182.1:0-3890 GCA_964648825.1 uncultured Syntrophomonadaceae bacterium | reverse complement strand
TATATTAATACATATACGCAGTCAAGGGAATGGTTTGAGGTGCCCCTCTAACATCTAATCACAACCCTAGATATGCCCTTATATTCTCCATATTCCTCTGTATAAGTCTTGCTAACAATCGGATTTTCCAATAAATGTTCCGTTTCGCTAATTACTTGGGAAATATAATTTAAAGTTTCTGCAGGAGTAAATCTTTCGCTTTTATATTTAACAATTTTCTCCTTTACAATAGGTGTCCAAATAATATTACGAAAATTCATTACATAAAATCCTTCTCGGTAAGTGAATTAAGAAGTTCGGGAGTTGTAATTCCCAATCCTTTCTCATATTCCTCTTCACTTTTTTTAAACATGAAAAGAAGTTCAGGATTTGACTCAATATCTACCTTTATTGATTGTTCATCCCCTTCCTGTAGCACTAGTGTGAATTTACCTTTCCCTGGTAAGGTAAACTTAAATACTGAATTTTTACTATCCATATTATAAATATGTTTTATAAGCTCTTCCGAAGATAGAATTTTTCCCATTCTAAACACCGCCAATTTATAAATACTACTATAAGAATATTATAGCATATACAATTAAAGCAATAAAACAAAATGCCATGGGGACGGGGGTTTTTGCATCCATTTTCCCCAATTAAAATAATAATCTAATACCCAACAACACAAGCACACAAGCACAAGGGGACGTTTTCCTCTTGTCATTACAATGATGGGTTTTGTTTTCTAGGTTCAAGGGCGAACAGCAACGTCTAGCATCTAGTCGCAAAGAAGCGAGCATTATTATAGTTTAACCGAATAAATCCGAATGAGTTCCTGTACGTGAGGCAATTAATAGCAACTGTTTAGCATCAATTTTATATATTAACAACCAATCCGGTTCAATATGACATTCACGAAAGCCAATATAATTTCCTGTCAAGGAGTGGTCTAGATATTTTGGTTCTAATGGTCTTTCTTCTAGAAGGGTTTGAATTACTTCTTCTAAAAGTGCTATTTGATATTCCCTTTTCTTTATACGCTTATAATCTTTACGAAATTTAGAAGTAGTTTTTAAACTTAACATTCGCTATCTAGCTCCGTAAATAATTCTTTCACCGAGTTATAGCTCTTAGAAGTTATTTTACCATTAATAATATCTTCTGCTTCTTGCATTGCTGCCTCAGTTTCTTTATTATAACGCGGTTGTTTTATTTCAAAGGGTGCATCGGGGACGGGGGTTTTTGCATCCATTTTCCCCGCTGATTCTCTACCTTTAAGTACTACATGATTTTTCAATATCTCTTGCCGAAATTCTACGGAAACGGTATGTCCATCTACTACATCTACCCGAAAAGGTAACTCCGATTCTTGAAAAGCTTCTACTAATTCGCCCCACTCGTTTATGCTTAATTTATCAGCACCGATAACTAGCAAGTCCAAATCTGAATACTTTCTAAAATCCCCCCTGATTCTTGAGCCAAAAGCTAACACTAGGCTATCAGGTACATAATAATTAAGTATATGTAGAACAATCTGTTTTTGCTCATCAGTTATATTAATCATTACGCTTCTCCATGTTTTCTAATAAAATTTTAGCATTATTTAAAAATTTCATCGCCGTTTTGTAAACCTCTTCAGCAGTCTTATCATCATATATATGGGAAGATATATTCCTAGCTCTATGAAATTCCATCCATACATTAATATCTTCAATTAATCCATATTCGGCACTAAAACGAAATAATTCTCTGCGGGTAACCCCATCAACTATTTGGGCGCCGATATTATATGCAATCCAGCGGCGCATGAATTTCCAACATAATTCATAACAAAATTCAAAGTTTTGAATTACCCCTGCTTTCATTAAAGCTATCTCATCTAGGTTAATATCATCTTGTAAAATCTTATCCGCAGTAATAATGAGAGCCTTATCCAATGATTTTATAGCGTTTTCCAAGCTACCTAATTCCAGTTTCAAATCCATTTCATTCCCCCCTACTCTTAACTTATTATCATTATACAGCTTTTCTCCATATGATAAAGCTCTATACCCCATCTTACAGTTTTCAAAAAACACAGATAAGGGGACAGTTTGGAGTGCCCCCTTATCGTGTCATGGGGACGTCGAAGCAATAAGGGGAAGCCCCAGCCCCCCTTATAATCATAATTCATAAATTAAATTTCAAAATTAAGCATTAAGCTACAAATCAAGTTCTATATAAGAACATACGACCGTCATATCATCATTAGGATAACCATCACATAGACTTAAAGCTTTACTTAAAATCATTTCCGCTACTATCTGAGGGTCATTTTCATTCAGGCTGGTTAGAAAATCTGCCACCCAGTAGTTAGTATCTTTGTCCCGAAATATTTCTAATACTCCGTCACTAACCATTACTACTAAATCATGGGGGTTAAGGATACTTTTCTTCGCGGCAATATCTACTTCATTTAATATACCCATCGGTAATGAATTCGATGTTACTATCCCGACCTTAGACCCTCTCTTAATAAAGGAAGGGGCACTGCCAGTTTTAATAAAATCTACTTCACCATTATATAAATCTACCATCATCATATCTAAAGTAGCAAATGAATCCTTATGCGACCTAAGCATTAATACCGAATTAATAGTTTTAAGGGCAATTTCACGGCTAAAGCCGCTGCTTAGCATCGTTTCTAACAAACGAACTGCCGCTTGACTTTCAGTACAAGCCTTCACCCCAATACCCATGCCATCACTTAAGGCCACTAATCCTTTGCCTTCTTTTAGAGTAGCAATAGTAAAGCTATCCCCGCAAATTTTCTCTTTTCCCCTTTGAGCTACCCCGCTATTCACTTTATAGGCAAAAGCCCTAGTTAGAGTAAATTCGCAAGGACCCTTGCCCCTAAAGCGGGAACATTTTTTATCACATACCTTATACTTTTCATTCATTATGGAAGATAAAGCTAGGGATAAATCGGTTTCACAACTACTGCCAGCGGCGCAGGAATGAGCAATGACTTTTAAAAGATATTGCTCTGGGGCTATTTTTATCGGCGTAATATCAGTAACCGCTTTTATACCTAATCTTTTACACTCTTTTAATAATTGGGCTCTAAGCTCAAAATCAACTGTAGTCTTCGTATCCATATCTAAAGCCAAGTTATTTATTACTTCACTAACCCCTTGTAATTGCATGGCGACCAGACCCTTAGTATTACTTAACTTATCTGACCAGTATTCATTTATGCGTAAATTATCAAATAAATAGTTAATGGTATTAACCATCTCACGCCCATTTATACACCTTCTTTTAAAATCCGCAGGACATTCTTCATATATGACTTGGGTATTATTTTCCGCTAGTACGAAAATATCCAAAATCTCCTGGGAGGTGCTATAAACATCGCGGCCCCAACAACTTTCATAACGGGAACAGCTGGGGCAAAATCCTTGAGATATTTCGTCATAAAGATAACTTAAATAAGTATCTCCGCCGGTTTTAGGTGCAAAAGCTTTTTCTTCCCCAAAAGCAGCACTAAGTTCAGCAAATACCGCAGCTAAATTTTCGATGCGGGTGCGAGCTGTTTCTTTTAAACGTGCATCTAACACCTGCACATCCCTAACTTCATTTATAGCCCCTAAAGATGTAATCGGCACTTGTTCTTTTAAAGAACTAGGTAATGCCACAAAAGCTAAACAAGCGATTCCTGTTTCCCATATCCCTAAAATTGTTACTCTTGTTTCAGGCATAAACATCGATATGATTAAATTACCGAACATAAACCCAATAATAACCCCTATGCGTCCAAAATGACGAAACAATCCGGCTAGTAACCCCGATATAGCGTACATTCCTAAAGTAGGAGCAAAAATACCAGAAGATATGCTTGAATCCCAACAAGAAAAAATTGCAAAATG
>CAZYLY010000181.1:0-3928 GCA_964648825.1 uncultured Syntrophomonadaceae bacterium | reverse complement strand
AAAATCTGTGAAAATCAGTGTTGAATTAAGTTTTCCACCCAAACTTAGTGCGCATCTTCCTACTAATGGCCATAAAATCTTGGGCAAGCTGGAAACTGTTTCTGTCTTTAGTCGTATTTGGTATAAAAAACCCAACTACATGGTAACAATTAGGGGTAAAAGCAGTAGGGAGGTTTTATGGATGAATGATTTAGGCAAGATTTTAGCCCAGACAGTTTTACATCGTATCGAAGAAATCGAAGCAGATAGTAATATAGATAGCCTAATAACTAATAATATCGATAATGTAAGTCGTGAGGCTATGCTTATAAAGGAAAAACTAAACAACATTAAGGAGATATTAAAAGGTATTAATTAGGAAGCAAAGCTATTTGGCGAAGCAGGTTAGTTAGGTATATATTTAACTAATTAAACAGTCATAAGTTGACAGCCTGGGGTTGCTTTGTTAATATCAAGTTATAACTTAATGTGATGATATAGCACGAAAGTGTGTCTAGGGTTCCGCGTTTTAAGATGGACTGGACCGAGTGACACAGGCATCTAATAGCTAGATGCTACACCGTATAGGGATAAAAGCCCAGGCGGACAGGTTTCGGTTACGAGCCTTCCGACTTGGGTTTTTCTATATATAGGATTGAAATTTCTACAATACTTTCTAATCAAATTAATAACTAAAAACTATAATTTTTACGGAGGTGTTTTTATGCCTAAAGTTGGGATTATTATGGGCAGCGATTCTGATTTAGCTATTATGAAGGAAGCTGGGGATATGTTAGACGAGCTGGGTATTGATTATGATTATACAGTTTGTTCTGCTCACCGTCTGCCCCATGAAACAGCCCAGTATGCTACCACTGCGGAAGAACGCGGGGTAGAGGTGATAATTGCCGGAGCCGGGGGAGCAGCCCATTTACCCGGAGTAATTGCTGCTTATACAGTGATACCGGTTATAGGGGTGCCAGTTAAGACTTCGACTTTATCGGGGGTTGACTCCCTATATTCGATTGTACAAATGCCTAAAGGTATTCCAGTAGCGACAGTTGCTATTAACGGCAGTGCTAATGCTGGTATATTAGCCGCCCAAATTATCGGAGTTAAGGATGAAAAGGTGCGAGCTAAGTTAAAGGAATATCGCCGACAAATGGCAGCTAATGTATTAGAAAAGGATGAAAAGCTAAAAACTATTGGTGTAGAAGCTTATTTGCAGGGAAAAAAGGCGTAAATAATGAAAAGGTAATTGAAGGAGGAGATAAGGTTATGTTTAAAGGTAATGTTTTTGTAACTTTAAGAGAAGGTGTATTAGACCCCCAAGGTGGAATGGTAAAAAATTCGCTTAATAATTTAGGCTTTAATGAAGTTAAGGAAGTTAAAGCAGGTAAATTTTTTGAAGTATGGCTAGATACAACTAATAAAGAGGAGGCCGTTAAACAACTGGAAGTTATTAGTGAAAAGCTATTAGCAAACTTAGTAGTCGAAGACTACCGGGTAGAAGTTGTGGAGGTTGAAGGATAATGAAATTTGCAATTGTAGTTTTCCCGGGTTCTAATGGTGAAAGAGATTGTTATTATGTTATAGATAAGGTTTTAGGGGAAGCGGTAGATTATGTATGGCACCAAGATGGAAGTTTAGCTGATTATGATGCAGTTATACTGCCTGGTGGAGCATCATATGGTGATTATTTACGGGTAGGCGCTATAGCTAAACATTCGCCGATAATGGAAAAAGTAGCTGCCTTTGCTGATAGGGGCGGAATTGTATTAGGCATCGGTAATGGTATGCAAATATTACTAGAAGCTAATTTATTGCCAGGTATTATGCTGCAAAATGATAATCTTAAGTTTGTATGTGCAACTAGAGAATTAAAAGTAAATCATATTAATACCCCATTTACTAGTGATTTTAAGGAAAATGAAGTTATAACTATGCCTATTGCTCATGGTTTTGGCAACTATTATTGTGATGATGTCACTTTTGAAGAACTAGTGGCAAATGGACAAGTAATTCTTACTTATAATAATGATACTACTAATTTTGGTAAGGCTGATATAGCCGCAATTACGAATAAAGCTGGAAATATAGCAGGTATGATGCCTCATCCAGAAAGATGTGCTGAAGAAATATTAGGCGGCATAGATGGGTTAAGGGTATTTACTTCCATAGTTAATCACCTAAAGGGGGTAAAATAATAATGGCAGAATTAAGTTATAAGGATATGGGACTTAGTGAAGAAGAATATCAAATGGTTCTGGATGCTTTAGGGCGGGAACCTAATTATTTAGAATTAGGTATGTTTGCCGTAATGTGGTCGGAACATTGCGGCTATAAGAATTCACGTCCTTTGCTTAAAACCTTTCCTACTGAAGGACCCCAAGTTATCCATGGCCCGGGGGAAAACGCAGGAGTAGTAGATATAGGTGATGGGCAAGCATTAGTTTTTAAAATCGAAAGTCATAATCACCCTTCGGCAATAGAGCCTTACCAAGGGGCAGCGACCGGAGTGGGAGGCATTATTAGAGATATTTTTACGATGGGAGCTAGACCGATTGCAGTACTAGATTCGTTAAGGTTTGGCAGTATAACTGATGAACGGGTGCAAGAATTATTAGCCGGAGTAGTAGCCGGGATATCCGGTTATGGTAATGGTCTAGGCATACCTACTGTCGGGGGCGAAATATATTTTAATCCTGCTTATCAAGGCAATCCTTTAGTAAATGCTATGGGGGTTGGCTTAGTAAATATTGATGAAATCGCGTTAGCTGTAGCTGGTGAAGTCGGAGCGCCTTTAATTCTTATCGGTTCTAAAACTGGACGGGATGGAATTCATGGAGCTACCTTTGCTTCGGAAGAAATATCTGATAGTACAGCTGATAAACGTCCTACCGTTCAAGCCGGGGATCCATTTGTAGAAAAGCTTTTAATCGAAGCTTGCTTGCAAATGATTAAGGAGGATTTAGTCGCAGGGATGCAAGACTTAGGTGCTGCGGGGCTGACTAGTTCTATTGCGGAAACAGCGGGCAAAAAAGGCAAGGGCGTAGAAGTCGATGTCTTGAAAGTCCATCGTCGGGATCCAGGTATGTCGGCTTATGAAGTGATGTTATCCGAATCGCAGGAGCGGATGTTAGTCGTACCTAGGGAAAATGCTGCCGAGCGAGTAATGGAAATATGCGCTAAATGGGGCTTAGAAGCGGGGATAATCGGGCAAGTAACTGCGGATGGTTTTTTCAAAATATATGAAGGCGAAAAATTAGTGGGTGAGTTGCCAGTCCATGCTTTAACTGAAGGCTGTCCTGTATATGTGCGGGAAGGAACCCCCCCTGATTATTATACTAAACACCAAGCCTTTGATGAAACTAGTTTGCCGGAGAGAAGTCTGCAGGAGGCCTTATTAGCCTTATTAGCCTCACCTAATATTGCCAGTAAAAAGTGGGTTTTCTCCCAATTTGATTCCCAAGTTATGACTAACACCGTAACGGCTCCCGGCGAAGGAGATGCCGCTGTTTTACGCATTAAGGGTACACCTAAAGGAGTAGCAATGGCGACTGATTGTAATAGTAGAATGGTATATTTAGACCCTTACGAGGGCGGGAAAATGGCAGTTTGTGAAGCAGCTCGCAATTTAGCCTGTGTAGGTGCAAAGCCTTTAGCTTTATCTAATTGTTTAAACTTCGGCAGTCCTTTGAAGCCTACGGTGTATTGGCAAATGCAGCAAGCTATTAAGGGTATTAGTGATGCTTCTAAAGCTTTAGAGGCACCAGTAGTAAGTGGTAATGTAAGTTTGTTTAACGAAACTGACACGGAAGCTATTTTCCCTACCCCGACTATTGGCATGGTAGGAATATTAGCAGATATTAATAAACGGCAGGGTATGGAATTTAAGCACGAAAATGATGTGATTGTTTTATTAGGTAACCTAGAGGCAGGTTTAGGC
>CAZYLY010000180.1:0-4002 GCA_964648825.1 uncultured Syntrophomonadaceae bacterium | reverse complement strand
AAATTAGTGAAGCCGATTTTTAAGATGCAGTACTAAATTAGTAAACTAAACCCCCTGATGAATACAGGGGGTTATCTGTATTATTACCTAGAAGAGGTGGAGAAATATGGCTAGTATATGGAGATTAGTAATTTTTTTATATAGTTTAATCCTTATGGTCTTATCTGGGATAACAGTAATTGCTGCTCTAGGAAGACCAGAGCCTATGGAG
Source organism: uncultured Syntrophomonadaceae bacterium (assembly GCA_964648825.1). Taxonomy (GTDB): domain Bacteria; phylum Bacillota; class Syntrophomonadia; order Syntrophomonadales; family Syntrophomonadaceae; genus JAAYRQ01. The sequence continues at coordinate 3,791 of CAZYLY010000180.1, read as the reverse complement.
TATATTAATATGGCTTTATCAACCCCCCAAAACCGCATAATCGCAGGGGTAGTTGCCATAGCTGTTTTTGTAATTACTTTAATGTCCCTGTTATCTGCTTTTAAGTTAGAAAACAAGCAACCAACCAGCTCTGCTTTTACTATTCAAAATACTTTAACTGGGCAAATATCTATTACCGTACCGGCGGTAAAAGCTATAATAATGAAAGCTATTAAAAAAGTAGAGGGAGTAAAGGGTGTGCAGTCTTCGTTAGTTAATGGCACAGAAGGTTTAATAGTTAATTTACATATTATGATAAGTCCAGAACAAAGTGTTCCCGAAACTACAAAAAATGTTCAAGATATTGTTAAAAAACACTTAGAAGAAATAGGTGGGCTTCAGGTGGCAGAAGTAAAAATTGTAGTAGACGATTTTGGGACGAGTAATCAACCTGCTACTATATGAAGGAGGAACCATTATGCTAGAAAAATGGCTGCTTATATTATTTAGTGAACATAGGGGTAAAACTATAGGAATATTAGCGGGATTAGCTTTAAGTATTTTGTTTTTAAATTTTGGCTTTTGGCGGGCCTTATTTATAATAATTTGTGTAGGATTAGGGTATTTTATCGGCAAAAAACTTGACGAGAATTATAATTTTGAAAAACTGATGAAACAATTATTTAGGGATAAAGAATTGTAGTAGGAAGGGGATTGTTTTGAGCCGAAGAAAAGCTAGGGAAGTAGCATTTAAAGTAATATATCAAGTAGATCAAGTGCAAGCGGAACCAAAAAAAACATTTGCTTATATTGTGGAAGAAGACGGACTAAAAGATAAGGACTGGGCTTTTGCTTGGCAATTAATTGAGGGTTCTCTAAATAATTTGGCAAGTATTGATGAGAAGATATCCCATTATTCTACTGCCTGGGATTTAAATCGTATGTCATCTGTAGATCGTAACATTATGCGTTTGGGGGCTTATGAAATCCTATTTATGAATCATTTACTAGCTGCTATTCCTATTGATGAGGCGATTGAATTAGCTAAAAAATATAGTGATGATAATTCGGCTAGTTTTGTAAATGCTATTTTAGATAAAATAAAAGATGAAAAATCCTAGGTTTTATTAATAAAAAGATGGGCTTTAAATAATCTAAAGCCCTTTTTTATATAAACTCTTATCTTTTAGGGAGTGGCACTAATATTATGAACGATTTTATTACCGTTAGTGAATTAAATAATCATATTGAAAGCCTGCTTCAGCAAGATATGTTCCTGCGCAACTTTTGGGTAAAAGGTGAAATATCCGGTTTTAGGCTATACCGCCAATCAGGACATATGTATTTTACCCTAAAAGATGAAGAAGGCCAGGTTAGCTGTGTTATGTTTAAAAGTCGTAATCTCAAGCTGGAATTTATGCCTGAAGATGGACAAGAAGTATTAGTGAGAGGTTATGTATCCTTATTTGGTCAACAAGGAAAATACCAAGTTTATGTAGAAGAAATGCAGCCTTATGGTTTAGGAGGGCTGTATTTATATTTGGAACAATTAAAAAGTCGTTTAGCGGAACAGGGGTATTTTGATTTAGACAGAAAAAGGCCTATTCCTAAAATCGTTAACCGGGTTGGATTAGTTACTTCCCAAGATGGGGCAGCTTTTCAGGATATAGTAAGAGTTTTGACTAACAGACATAGTGGAGTGGAAATTATATTAGCACATAGTACCGTTCAAGGTGAGGATGCACCTGGTGAGATAGCTAAGGGAATAAGACTGTTAAATACTTACGGGCAAATTGATGTAATAATTGTAGGGCGCGGCGGCGGTTCTTTTGAAGATTTAATGGCCTTTAACAGTGAAGAAGTCGTAAAAGCTATATATGATTCGCAGATTCCAATTATATCAGCGGTAGGGCATGAAATAGATTTTAGTCTAGCCGATTTAACTGCTGATTTAAGAGCAGCAACTCCTACCCAAGCGGCTCAATTAGCTGTGCCGGAAATAGCCTTGCTAGAAAAAGAAATTAGTAGCTTAAGAGAAAGACTTCTAAACGCTATTATTAGAAATATGGATTACCGGAGTGAACAAATAGATAATCTTCTTATGCGTCCTGTATGGCAAAATCCTGTCTTATTAATCGAAAAACAGGAAGAAAAGGTTTCACAGCTTAAAAAGGATATGGTAAAGGTTATAACTAATAATATAGATAAAAAAAGTGCTCGATTTACGGCTTTATTATCTACCTTAGATGCACTTAGCCCTTTGAAGGTATTAGCCAGGGGTTATGCGATTTTTAGCCAAGGGAATAAATTAATTTATTCTATTGATGAGGCTGATAATGGCAGTGAAGCTGTAGTTCAAGTGCATAATGGTAAATTTAGGGTAGTCATTATTAACAAGGAGAAGATGGATAATGGAAGAGTATAATTTTGAATCGGCCCTGAAAAGATTAGAGGAAATTGTAGGTTTAATTGAATCAGGCAAACTGGATTTAGACCTTTCGGTACAATTATTTGAGGAGGGTATGAAGCTGTCGGTATTTTGCCAAAAGGAGCTTAAAAAGGCCGAAGCTAAAATTAAGAAATTAGTAGTAGACGTTGAAACTGGCGAGTTTAATTTGGTGGAAGGGTTAAGTGTAGATGAATAAGGTTAAACAAATGCAAGGGGGACGGTTCCTTTTGCATTTTGAAGAGTTTACACAGGAACTTAATATTAGGAAAAAACTTGTGGAAGATAATCTTCTAAGCTATGTAGTAGATGCTTATCCTCCGATTATTCATGAGGCCATGTGTTATGCCGTTTTTAATGGAGGAAAAAGAATTAGACCCATTATGGTTTTAGAAGGAGCCTCTTTGGCTGGGCTAAAACCAGAAATGGTTATGCCCACTGCTTGTGCCCTGGAACTAATTCATTCTTACTCTTTAGTTCATGATGATTTACCGGCTATGGATAATGATGATATGAGAAGGGGTAAGCCTACTTGTCATATTAAGTTTGGAGAAGACATTGCTATTTTAACTGGTGATGCCTTACTTACTCTAGCTTTTGAGTTAATAGCAGGCAATGCTGATATTCCGGGAATAGAATATAAAAATGTAGTTAAAGCTATTACTGTAGTAGCAAAAGCTGCTGGCAGCCAGGGTATGATTGGGGGACAAGTTCTTGATTTACAGTCCGAGGGAAAGTCTATTGATTACGAAACTTTAAGGACTTTACATGCTCTTAAAACTGGGGAATTATTTTGTGCATCACTACTTGCGGGGGCAATTCTAGGCGGTATGGATGATGCCAGGATAACTAAATTAGAAAGTTATGCTCGTCATTTTGGTTTAGCCTTTCAGATAACGGATGATATTTTAGATATAAAAGGGGATGCTACGCTTATAGGTAAACCAGTAGGAAGTGATGAGAAAAATGATAAAACCACTTTTCCTCGGCTTTTCGGCTTAGAAAAGTCATTAGAATTAGCTCAAGATAATATAGCGATTTGTCTCGAAAATCTTGAAGAATTTGACGATAAAGCAGATTTTCTCAAAAATCTAGCTCTATTTACTTTACAACGGAATAGCTAATATTATTAAGCACTTGCATTACCGTATATAATAGTAGGTGTAAGATAAAATGTTATTGTATTAATTAGGAAGTTAAGGTTACAAGTATCCATAGTTTTTGGGGAATTATTTATGCTATAATTACTTTCTGACAAGCATACTGGCAAAAGGTTGCAGTATTCTAGTCAACTCTATCTATGTCGAAGACGGGCCTAAAAATCCGTTAAGGGCACATCGATGAAGCTTCTGGTAGCGGCTTCTGA
>CAZYLY010000179.1:0-4005 GCA_964648825.1 uncultured Syntrophomonadaceae bacterium | reverse complement strand
CCATACCGGATAGTTCAGCAACTTCCCCGGGTCTAAGCGGCTTGCCTGCTTCGGTAAATACCTGCATTACCTTTTCTTCACTCATATTTACACATCCTTTGCCTTATTATTTTTAAAGTATAGCTAATATGAAAATGAATGTCGAGGGGGAGGCAAAATGTTTCACGTGAAACATTTGTTTATATATAATATAAAAAGAAAAGGAAGCACCCCTAAGGGTACTCCCTATAATCAACTGTATTAAAAAGTCCTTGTTAGCCAAGAATTACTCCATTTTTTCCCCATCATTAATGTCGATTTGACCTTCAAAAACGTAAGCATTATTTAACATTAATACTTTAGTAAAGAAATTTAAAGGTACATAAGTAGTGTCATTTACTAAAACTGGAGCTGCTTCTAAGGTTACTATTGCTTCATCTACGGCAGTATAATCTTTAGCATCAATCTTGAGGGCGGCTTTTTCCCCTATAGTAATAGTATAAGTTTCCCCATCCCAACCTACTTCATGTCCTAAAGCTTCGGCAATAACCCGAAGAGGAACCATTACAACTCCATCATCGTTAGTGAATGCTTTGGAATCCGTTATTCTCATTTCATTTCCTACCACAATATCCATCTTAGTTACATCAGGAATATAATTTTCATCATATAAATCCCCGGTACTCTCGGTAATATCACCTAACACCACTACTTTTTTAGGATTAGTTTGGGCCGGGATGCTTTTAGTAGAAACATCGTAGATAACTGCTAGCTTTTGGTTTTCTAATCCTCCAACATAGGCACTACCATCAGGTAATACAACTTCGGTTTCAGCAGAGATATTGAGTTTTAGCATATTATCTTGGCTAACTAAATCATTATTAAATACATCTACCTTAATAATACGGGAATCATCCATTACTGCTACTACATCCGCATTTATCTGCGGAGGATAAATTAATATCATCGGCTTAGTAGCATCGTAAAAATAAATAACCTGGGTACCTTCTGTTAATTCCACATTATCGACAACATAGGTGCTGTTACCTACAATAATATTAGCCGGATTGTCATTTTCATCTATTATAGAAATAAATTGAGCATTCTTATCGGCATGATAAGGGGTTATTTCTTTAACTACTCCTGTTCCCATCATATAATGAGATTGTTTTTGCTCGATTGGGGCGACCTCCTCAATAGGTGTAGAAGCTGTTACATCAGCTGCTACAGGTGCAGCTACCGCTAATGATAAAAAAGCTGCTGCTACAAATCCGCTAGTAATCTTAGTAAATTTCATAGTATCGATTCTCCTTCATAATAATTTGTTTTACACTTATTTATACGTATTACATATTAGTAAACTTACAATATTATAATAAAGGTAATTTTTGGAGGGGCAAATTGGGGTTATAATAAACTAGATAGGTCAAATTAATAAATAATTTAATAAAATAAATTTTTATTTGTAGGGCAAGTTATTTTTATTGTAAACTATTAACTATAAAAAAAATATTAAGGTAGATTTATGGATAGTATAAAAGCAATTGTATTAGAAGTGATAGTGTCAGTTATTCCTATCACTTTGATAGTATTAATAATCGAAGTTTGTTTAAAAGTGCCCTCAGATGATATGATTCGTTTTCTCGGGGGAGTTTTTCTTGTATGTCTGGGTCTAATTTTATTTTTCTTAGGGGCAAAAATCGGAATTTTGCCGATAGGAGAAATGATTGGAGAATATCTTCCCCAAACAGGGAAAATAGCTTTAGTTTTATTTCTAGGAATTATTATTGGCTTCGCGGTTACTGTGGCCGAACCTGATGTGCAGATACTAGGTATGCAAGTTGATTTAGTTTCAGGAGGTACTATTCCTAAAATTATTTTAGTTAGTGTAGTAGCCTTAGGAGTAGGTATTTATATAGCTATAGCCTTATTTAAATTAATTAAGGGCATCCATATAAAATACTTTTTGTTGTCAAGTTATTCTTTAGTTTTACTTATCGCTTTATTTACCCCTCCAGAGTTTATTTCCATCGCCCTAGATGCTGGTGGTGTTACTACTGGCCCCATGACAGTTCCCTTTATCCTTGCTTTAGGAGTAGGGGTAGCTGCTGCTTTTGGCGGCAAAAGGGATAGTTTTGGTTTTGTGGGACTTGCCTCGGTAGGGCCTATTATAGCAGTCTTGCTTTTAGGGGTGATTTTCGGATGATAATATTTAGCATTTTTAATGGTTTTGCGGAAGTGATAAAAGATGTTGCTATAGCCTTAACCCCGCTTTTTATCATGGTGATTTTTTTTCAGATTTTTATTTTACGTCTATCCTTCGAAGAATTTTTCGATATTATTAAAGGGTTTTTATTTACTTTTTTAGGTATTGCTTTATTTTTACAAGGTGTGTACATTGGATTTATACCAGTGGGGCAAAAAATGGGTATAGCTTTAGGTAGTTTAACTTATAATTGGATACTGATTCCTATCGGCTTAGTCTTAGGTTTTGTCGCGATATTAGCCGAGCCGGCCGTTCATGTATTAAATTTGCAAGTTGAAAAAGTATCCGGCGGCTATATTCCGCGTAAGCTTTTGTTATACTGTCTAGCTATTGGGGTAGCCATATCAGTAGCCCTAGCGATGGCCCGGATATTATATGGAATTCCCTTAGCTTATATATTAATTCCTGGTTATCTTATAGCTTTTATTATGATGCAATATATTGATGAAACTTTTATTTCGATAGCTTTTGATTCAGGTGGTGTTGCTACAGGTCCGATGACAGTGTCCTTTATTTTAGCGATGGCGATTGGGGTTGCGACAGCTATTGAAGGCAGAAACCCTATTGTAGAAGGTTTTGGGATGATTGCCTTAGTAGCCTTTGCCCCGATTATTTCTGTATTAACCCTGGGATATATTTTTAAAAGCAATTCCCAGGATTAACTATTAATTTATGGAATTAGATTTTATTAAAAAATCAGAAAAGCTAATTATTATAATAGTTTAGGGAGGAAAAAAGATGGAAGGCATTCCTTATGATTTAATCATAACAGTCGTCAGTAAAGGCAGAGCGGAAAAGGTTGTAGAAGCTTCCAAGGCTGCGGGAGCCGAGGGCGGCACTATCATGTTTGGGCGGGGGACTGGTATCCATGAAAAATTACGGTTATTTGGCATTCCTATTGAGCCGGAAAAGGAAGTAATTTTAACCTTAACCCCCAAAGATATAACCCAAACGATATTAGAAGCTATTTGTAAAGAAGCTGATTTAAACAAACCAGGCAAAGGTATTAGCTTTGTTATTGGGGTTGATAAGGTGGCAGGGATAAACCATCTGCCCATGCTAAAGCCCAAAGCCTAAATGCGAAAGGAATAGTTATGATAGAGCTTGATAGAAAAAAATGCGACCCAACTGAACCGTCCCCATTGTCGCGCCCGTTGTCGCGCTCGCTTGGAATAATTTATGCGGTGCGGGTTTTTTTGGTTATGAATTATTTTGTGTTAGTCTCTCTGCTAGGTATTATTATTTGCCTGGCTAGACCCTTTCATCCTGATAACACTAGATGGTTTGGCAGAATATATTCATGGGGGGGAGCCGCCTTACTGGGAATAAAAATTAGAGTATACAATTATGCCAGTCTTAAAGATATAGGTCCATGTGTATATGTAGTAAATCATCAGGACAATTTAGATCTATTCGTATGCGGGCGCGTTGTTCCTAAGCGTACTGTTACCATAGGCAAAAAAAGCCTTAAATATATGCCTTTTTTCGGCCAAGTTTATTGGTTAGCGGGGAATATATTTATAGATAGAAAAAATAGTGCCCAATCTAAAGATACTATGAGTTCATCGACCCAGGCTTTAACTACAAAAAATACTTCCATCTGGGTATTTGCTGAAGGGACTAGAAACCGGGGCAAAAACCTCTTACCCTTTAAAAAGGGAGCCTTTATAATGGCGATTGAAGCCGGGGTACCAATTATCCCTATCTGTGTCAGCAGCTATGCCGCCCATATAAATCTAGGGAGATTTAGAAGCAGCCAG
>CAZYLY010000178.1:3896-4173 GCA_964648825.1 uncultured Syntrophomonadaceae bacterium | reverse complement strand
AACATACAAATAAGATTTGTTTTCATATTGATCGATTCCTACTCCGGCTACTTGCTGATTCGAACTAGAAGCTGTATAAGTAATTCCATTAATATTAGAGGTTAATTCCAATTGAAAGCCATCGCCACCTGTATTGATTGTTATACTATCAGGATTAAAATAAACCGTGTCATATTCACAACTGACATCAAACATTGCCCATGGCAAACTGCTGCTGCCCCCACTGGAACTGCTGCCCGAACTCTGACTAGTCGAAGTATTAGATTGAGCTGTCTGC
>CAZYLY010000178.1:0-3886 GCA_964648825.1 uncultured Syntrophomonadaceae bacterium | reverse complement strand
CATCTGACTGGGGGCAGGTGGCGGATTATTAGTCGGTGCATTGGTTGGCGGGGCACTTGGTGGCGGTGCTCCGACATTATTGCTCATATTACCAACAGTTGAATTAACCCAGCCTTGTTCGCCAGCCCAGCCTCTAGCTTGTTCCGGGGTCATAGGAGCCGGCGGGGTGGGCGGTTGTGCAGGGGCACCATTGGTGCTTTGTCCAGGGTCAATATTGGTTGTTTGTCCGCCTGAAGTTACGGAACCGCTGCCTTGAAGTACACTCATGCTACCGCTTCCATCATCATCTACAGTATTTTGCCAGAAGGTACCCCTTATAGCCGCAACTCCCCAAGGCATATCTACTTTGACTTTGACTTTTTTCTTTTCGGCAGTTTTATACCAGGGGGGCTCTTCTGCTTCGGGGGTATCTGTATTAGCAGCGAGTAATGTAAGACCTTTTTTCCACGCAGTTACAGTAGCATCTTCATCTGCTGTATCTTCCATAGTAGCTACAGTTAAATCGGATAAGGCACCAAACATGGTACCGACTTGTAGTTTTATTTGTAAATCATCTATGGCGGTGCCTGGTTTGCCGTTTTGTTTTATATAAGCCCGTCCTTGGGCAGTTTGGATGGTTAGTTCACTTTTTGGTTTTAGCAGTAAGCTGCTGCCATCGGGAAAGTTTATTTGGGCGGAAGCTTTATCTAGGGTTTTAATGGTATCCCCAGCTTCTACTTGCCTGGCACTAGTTACTAGCTCTGCTTCTTGTCCACTGCGGCTTAGCATTACTTCCCCGGAATTAACTTTTAATATGCCGTAGAGGGGCACACTCGCTAAGTTAGGTTCTCTAGTAAGTAATATGGCTAGGGCTTGGGTTATATCGCCTCGGCTTATAGACTGATCGGGCTGAATATTATTTCCTTTTAAGGTTATCATTTGAGCATCTATAGCCATGGCCATTGCTCTAGCAGCCCAATGGTCTATATCCATATCGTTTAAAGCGGGCAGGGGTACGCCGCTATCTTTGGAAGTGGATAGTCTAAGTATTAAGCTAATAGCTTGGGCACGGGTTAGGGAGGCATCTGGCTGGTAGGTTCCGTCTCCCAAGCCTTGCAGATAACCGGCCTTAACGGCGGCATTTATATAGTTATAGGCCCAATGTTCTGTAGTTACATCGGTAAATGCGCTAACGGCCTCCTGGTCTTGGGTATTAAGGTTAGCTGTTTTACACATTATTACCGCAGCTTCGGCTCTGGTAAGTCCGGCAGCGGGGTTAAAACTACCGTCCGGGAATCCGTTCATAATGTTTCTGGCGTTGATGTAGTTAATATAAACGAGCTGGTCGTGGTTGTCGTTAACATCGGTAAAAACGCTCTTCTCTACTGGAGTTATAGCTTCGGGTTCGTCGGCTAAGGCTACCCCGCTAGGCAGGAGCAGACCTAGAGCTAGTAACCCTACTATAAGGTAAGTTATTACTCCGGTTCTTTTTCTCATCACTTGAAATCCATCCTTTCCATCTCCCTATGGTTATACATTATCAAAACGTATAATTACAGTTTTTATATTATATAAATAATTACGTTTTAATATTAGAAAACCCTGCTTTTTATAAAAATAAATGGGTAAAAAAGACGGGAAAATATCCGGGATAAGAAAATAGGGGGGGCAATCTCTGTAATGGGTAAAAATATGACCGTAAAGCTTAAATTTTAGTCAGGTGAGGCAGGTTTTCTTTCTGGTAATGTATACTCTGGATTTCGGCTAATATAGAAAAAAGTAAAAGATTATATAATAAGTAATATAGATAAGGCTATTTTTCCAGGGCTTTTACCGCCTATATCTAATCTAGCGGGGGAGTACAGGGAAGTTAAAATAAGGCGGCAGGGGGTATCAATTATAGGGGTTTTGGGGTAGCATTATATAAAAACGCGGACGGAGTATTTTGGTGGAAAGCAAAGTTAAGAGTTTTATTATTAAACAACAAATGATACCCCCAAATAGTCATATTGTTTTAGGGATATCAGGGGGGCCTGATTCTATGGTTCTCTTAGAGGTTATGAATAATTTAAGGGGAGATATGGGTTTTACTTTATCGGTAGCTCATGTGCATCATTTACTGCGCCCGGAGGCTGATGAAGAGGCGGCCTTAGTGGAAGAAACTTGTACTAGACTAGGACTGCCTTTTTATTTACATCAGGCTGATGTAGCTAAGAAAGCTAATCAGGAGAAGAAGTCGACTGAAGAAGCAGGGCGTGAAGTTAGATATCACTTTTTTAGTAAGCTTTTAATGGAGCTTAAAGCTGACCTGGCGGCGACGGCCCATCATCAAGATGATAATGCGGAAACGGTTTTATTACACCTTTTAAGGGGAACCGGGATTAAAGGTCTGCGCGGAATTATGCCGATTAACGGTCATATTATTAGACCTTTATTAGAAGTAAGCAGACTGGAAATTGAAGCTTATCTAAAAGAACATAATTTATCATATTTTATAGATAAGAGTAATTATGATGAAACTTATCTTAGAAATAAAGTTCGCCATAGCCTAATGCCCTTATTAAAGCAAGATTATAATCCGCGCTTAGTGGAAAGTCTAAATCAGTTAGCCGTAATCGCACGGGAAGAAAACGAATTTTTTGAATTAGAAGTGCAAAAGGTTTTACCTGCAGTGATAAAGCATCAAGATACCAACTATATTTCTATTAATAATTTGCTTTTAATCAAACTGCCGATAGCACTACAAAAACGGGTTATTTTAAAGGTATTAGCTATTTTAGCTGGTGATACTGGTTGGGAGGCTATAGTTTTAGATTTAATGACTAAAAGTGGTTCCTCTAAAACCGTATATTTAAAAAAATCGGTTAATATAGCGAAGATATATGACGAATTAGTATTTTCCACCTGTAAAAAGGAAATAATATCTTATGATTATGAGTTGAATATTCCCACTACTATTTCTTTACCTACGGGGGATAAATATTTAATTGACTTAGTAAAAGCGGATGAATTTCAGGCTGATGATTATGATTTATATCTGGATTATGATAAATGCAGTCTCCCGCTTCATCTGCGTTCTCGCCAAATGGGGGATGTTTTTTATCCTTATGGCTTGGCAGGCAGTAAAAAGATTAAAGATTTTTTTATTGATGCTAAGGTTCCGCGCTATAAAAGAAATGATATACCTTTATTAGCTAGTGCTGCTGGTGATATTTATGCTATTTTAGGTTATAGGATATCTGATTTAGTTAAGGTAGATGCGGATACTAGGCGGGTTTTGACTTTTAAAACGGTAGAATAATTATTTTTTAAATTGAAATTACGAATATGTTTCCCAAAAGCTCGTAATAAATGGTAACATTGAAAAGGATGGGCGTTTATGCTACAATGTGACGAATATTTCAATCAGGTTAAAGGGGAGGAAAAATTTTGGACAAGGCTTTTAAAAATCTCGCTATATATGTGTTAATAGTATTATTAGCCCTGTTTGTTATACGCATGTTTCCTGGGAATACTGAACAGGCTACACAACTAACAGAGCGGGAATTTATTAATAAGGTAAAAGCCGGGCAAATTGCCATGGCTAATATTGAGGTAGGGGATAATGTTTATAATATAACGGGCACTTTAAAGGATGAAAATGCCTATCAGGCTACTGTGTCTAAAGAAAGCAATATTATTGACTTATTATTAGAAAAAAATGTTGCTTATGATACGAAACCAGTGGAACCACCTCCTTGGTGGATGTCGCTGCTTACTACTTTATTGCCTATACTCTTATTAATAGGATTTCTAATTTTCATTATGAATCAAACTCAAGGCGGCGGTAATCGCGTCATGCAGTTCGGTAAGAGTAAAGCCCGCTTATTAACTAGTGAAGATATAAAAATATCGTTTAAAGATGTGG
>CAZYLY010000177.1:0-4213 GCA_964648825.1 uncultured Syntrophomonadaceae bacterium | reverse complement strand
TTTAATGGCTGGTATTTTACCTTCTGCACATAAAGGACATTCAATAGCATCCCAAGATTCTACGTTCATGGTAAGTACTGCTACTTGCTTTACCCCGAAATCCTCTTTACCATTACTTCTATCCACTAAAACTCCGACCCCAACTATTTCTCCCCCTAATTCATTAACTAAATCCATAACTTCCCGAACCGAACCCCCGGTAGTTACCACATCTTCTACTATTAAAACCCGGCTACCAGGCTTGATGGCAAAATTACGGCGTAAGACCATTTTAGAATCTTGTCTTTCAGTGAAAATGCTCGGCACTTTTAATTGTCTAGCTACTTCATAAGCTACGATTATTCCGCCCATGGCCGGTCCGACTACTAATTCAATATTATCATCAGCAAATTCTTCCGCTATATGTTTAGCTAATTCTTCAGTATATTGCGGGAATTTAAGTACTTGGGCACATTGCATATATTGATTAGAATGTCGTCCCGAAGTTAATTTAAAATGGCCTTCTAGTAAAGCTTCGGCATCAGTAAAAATTTGCACTGCTTGTTCACGAGTTAACATTATAATTCCTCCAATTCTTGTATTATCTTTTGGGCAGCCTTAACCGGATTTCCATCTGCAGTTATAGGACGACCTATAACTATGTAATCAGCTCCTAATTTAATAGCATCACTAGGGGTAGTAATCCGTTTTTGGTCGTTTTTCTCCGACCAAGCGGGTCTAATTCCCGGGGTTACTATTTTAAAATCGTCCCCGCATGCTTGTCTTATCGCTCTTATCTCTTGGGGTGAACATACAACCCCATCTAAACCGGATTCCTTGGCCAGCAAGGCCCAATTCACTACTAAATCTTCCACCTGCATATCTTTTATAAACATATCTCTTTCTAAATCTGATTGTGAAATGCTAGTTAGTACAGTAACCGCCAAGGTTAAAGGTATTTCTATCCCCTGCTCTTGTGCAGCAGCAGCCACTTCAGTGGACAACTTTTTCATCATTTCCCGTCCCCCAGCCGCATGAACATTAAACATATAGCAGTTAAGTCTAGTTAATACTCGTCCAGCTGCGCCTACCGTATTAGGTATATCATGCAGCTTTAAATCTACAAATACCCTGCCTCCTAAAGCATTAATATCATTTACAATCCGAGGTCCTACACTATTAAAAAGCTGCATACCAACCTTAAACACACCTACATAATCTTTTAAGTCTTTAACTAAGCTTAAGGCTTTTTCGGGAGTATCTACATCTAGAGCGAGTACAATTCTATCTTTGGCTTGCATAAAAACTTTTACCTCCTATATTTTTATCTGGCGGCTATTCCTACTAATTCTTTTAGACTAATACTATTTTCTTGCAAATAATTTTCTATTCCTATCGCTACATCACGAGCAATAGTCGGATAAACAAAATTACCTGTGCCTATTGAAACTGCACTAGCACCTGCCATTATAAATTCCAAGGCATCTTCGTAATTCATAATGCCCCCGCCGCCTAGAATAGGTATATTGACTGCTTTATATACTTGATAAATCATGCGTAAAGCTACCGGCTTTATAGCTGGCCCGGATAAGCCGCCGAAAATGTTACCTAAAACCGGTTTTCTAGTTTTAATATCAACTGCCATCCCCATTAAAGTATTTATCATCGATAAAGCATCTGCACCTGCTTCCTGGGCCGCCAGTGCCATTTCTACAATGTCAGTTACATTAGGAGATAACTTAGGTATTACTGGCAGCGAAGTTTCTTGTTTAACTATTTTTACTACTTGAGCTATCATATCGGGGCTAGTGCCAAATTGCAAGCCGCCCTTTTGCACATTAGGACAGGAAATATTCAACTCGATAGCCCCTACTCCCTTATGTTTATCAATTAAAGCTGCTATTTGCCCATATTCTTCAATGGTATTACCGGCAATATTAGCTATGACCGTCACCTTTTTTTCTCTTAAATAAGGTAAATAGTCCTCCAAGAAAACATCTATACCCGGGTTCTCCAGACCAATAGCATTTAACATTCCCGCCGCCGTTTCTACTATACGGGGAGGGATGTTACCGGGCCTTGGTTCTAAGGTCGTTCCTTTGACGATAAGGCCTCCGATTTTACTTATATCTAGAAAATCTTCATATTCCCGTCCATAGCCGAAAGTTCCTGAAGCCACTGTTACGGGATTATTAAGTCGTAATCCACCCAGGTTAACACTCAAATCAATTTCAGGAGTTTTCTTTACATCTTTAGTCATTGTAAAAGCTCCCTTCTATATTTCCAATTCATTTATATTAAAGACGGGGCCATCTTTACATACTTTAATATAAGTTTCGTCACTAGCTTTTAACTTACGGGCACAGCCCAGACAAGCACCTACCCCGCAAGCCATATGTTCTTCTAAAGAAACTTGGGCGGCAATATCATTATCCCTGGCGAATACAGCTACTGCTGACATCATCGCTTCAGGGCCGCAAGTATATATATAATCGATTTCTGTAGCCGGCAGCTTTTCTCTTAATAAATCGGTTACAAAGCCTTTATACCCTGCGCTGCCATCCATAGTAGCCGGCATAAATTCCACTTCTAATTCGCGTAGCTTTTTTAAAGTAACCAGCTGACTGCTGTTTTCGGCTCCATGTAAAACGGTTACATTGCAGTTAGCCTCTTTTAGAGAGCGGGCTAGATATATTAAAGGCGCAATTCCTACTCCCCCACCGACTAAGACTACATTTTTATCTGCCGCTAAGGTAAATCCATTGCCTAGAGGTCCCATAATGTCGATATATTCTTTAGTCTTAATCTGGGTAAACAGCTGGGTGCCTTTCCCCACCACCTTATATAGCAGAGTAATACTTCCTAACTTTTTATCTACATCATAAAGGCTAATTGGTCGTCTTAATAATGGATCATAATTTTCACCCGGCAAGACTTGTAGAAATTGTCCTGCTTGGCATTCCATCGCTATTTCGGGATTAATAAATTCTAATTCAAATAAATCCGCATCTACCTGGTTATGTCCTATAACCAGTCCTTTTTCCACTAATGGCATTAGACCCCCTCCTTAATATATTCTTGCAATGATAAAACTTCCGTTTCCTTTAACTCTGTACCTTCCTGCAATACTTCCTGCACTACCCTTAATGTATCTAGGGAGGTCAGGCAGGGCAGACTTAATTCAACAGCCGCTCTTCTGATTTGAAAACCATCACTAAAGGTTTTGCGGGCATGAGTTATTGTATTCACCACAAAATCTACTTGTCCCCCTCTAATTAAATCTATAATATTAGGCGAACCTTCCTTTAGCTTTTTAACGGCTTCAGCTTCTACCCCATTTTCCCGTAAAGTTTTAGCCGTGCCTTCAGTAGCTATAATCTTAAAACCCATGCGGCTAAATTCTTGTAAAATAGGTATAGCTTCCTCTTTATCCTTATCGGCAATAGTAGCTACCATAGTTCCTTTAGTAGGTATTTCTACTCCGGCTGCTAATAAGCCTTTATATATGGCTGCATTTAAAGAATAATCTAGGCCTAGGACTTCTCCAGTGGATTTCATTTCGGGACTTAAATTAATATCTACTTGAGTTAATTTGTTAAATGAAAAAACCGGTACTTTAACTGCATAAAAATCCGGCTGCGCTTGTAATCCTGCCGTATAGCCCTGCTCCTTTAAGGATTTGCCTAACATTATATTAGTAGCTATTTTCACTAATGGTAGCTTAGTTACCTTACTAATAAAAGGAATAGTACGGCTAGAGCGGGGATTAACCTCTAAGACATATAATTCTTCCTGGTATTCAACAAATTGAATATTAATTAAACCTCTAACTTCTAATTCTATAGCTAGTTTATTAGTATAATCAATCACCTTATCAATAATAGTTTTATCTAAATCGTAAGGAGGAAATACGGCCATACTATCACCGGAGTGAACCCCGGCTCTTTCGATATGCTGCATTATTCCCGGAATTAAGACCTCCTTACCATCACATACGGCATCAACTTCAATTTCTCGTCCTAGTAAATATTTATCTACTAATACGGGATGCTCTTGATTAATCTTAACGGCGGTTTGCATATAATTTTCTAACTCGGTCTGATTATATACTATTTCCATAGCCCTTCCCCCTAAAACATAGGAGGGACGCACTAATACCGGATAACCTATATATTCGGCCGCTTTTACTGCCTGGGCAGAAGAAAAGACACTTTTGCCTAAAGGACGGGGAATG
>CAZYLY010000176.1:2194-4288 GCA_964648825.1 uncultured Syntrophomonadaceae bacterium | reverse complement strand
GGCTTTGATAAAGAGGGCTTTGACCAAGCCGGATATAACGCTGAAGGTTTCGATAAAACAGGGTTTAATCGCGAGGGTTATGACCAAGCTGGCTTTAATAAAAATGGCTTTGATAAAGACGGTTATGGGCGTAATGGTTTCGATGCGGAAGGTTTTGATCGGGATGGTTATACGGTTAATGGTTATGACCGTCAGGGCTATAATCGCCAAGGTTATGATGCTAAAGGCTACAATAAAGCCGGATTTGATAAGGCTGGTTTCGATAAAAACGGTTTTGATCAGGATGGTTTTGATAGCAAAGGATTTAATAAGGCAGGCTGGGACCGGGATGGCTATGATGAAAACGGTTATAATGCCGAGGGCTATAATCGCCAAGGCCTAGACAAGAGTGGGCAATCTGCCGAGGGCTATGATGCTGACGGTTATGATAAAAATGGTTTTAATGAAAATGGAACGGATAGAGATGGATTTGACCGGGAGGGCTTCAATTTTGAAGGTTATAACCGCAGTGGTTATGACCCTTGGGGCTATAACCGGCAGGGGTATGGGAAGGATGGATATCATTGGAGCGGCTATAATGCCGATGGGTATGATAGGAGCGGTTTACACTGGTCAGAAAACCCTTATGGGGAAGGAAGTCCCTTTAATGTAGACACCCGTAATCCTTTTGATGGCGGAATCGTGGACTTAGGGGGAAGAAGGGAAGCTTGGCAACCGACAAAACCGCCTTTGGGTGAACCATACCATAGAACCGTAGAGAAATATGGAACTAAAGCGTGGGGTAATACTATTCCTAATGAACCGGAAACAAAAATTCCTCCGCAAGCACCGGAAAGTTCCGGAGTAATTGGACCGGAAGATCCTATGAATACCATTAAAAACCATGGCATAGGTGATGATGAGCTGCCACTAGCTAAGGAAAAACCGTCCTTAGAATATGGTTCACCAGATGATATGCCTGGAAGTGAGTTGCCGGTTAGTGGTCCCCAGCATGGAGATACTATTACTTTGCCCGGTAAAGATGGGCGCGATTACCCCTTGGAATATAATAGTCAGACCGGGGAATGGGAAAATCTAATGACGGGCGGAAAAATCGCCAATGAGGATTTAGATTCTTATATGAAGGATTTTAATCGCTGGCAAAGTGATGTAGCAGAAGATCAGAGGCGAACTGCAGAAGATATAGCTAAAATGGCGGCCCGTGAAGATGCCACTAGTAAGGCTATTGATAAAAATTTAGATGATTGGCGCGAATTAGAGAAGATGCAGGAAGCAGCCCGTAAGCATAATATCGGAGAACCTGGTGGCCCTGGGGATATGGAAAAAGCTATCCAAGATTTAAAAGACAAGATGCTAGATGGGCAAGAGCTAGATAGGGACCGGGCTGAGCAGTTAAAAGATATTATTAAAAACCGCATCAGTGGTAAAACGACTGCGGATACAGGAGAACGTTTTAATGAAGATTGGGTTAAAAATCTTGGTTACGCCTTAGAAGCTAATGCAGCAACTGCTAAGGAAGTTATAACCGGTAATAAAGAAGATGGTAGCATTTCTTGGTTAGGCATGGGTGCTAGGATATTAGCTACTGCCGCTACTGCAGGTTTAGCCGGGGGGGCCAGCCTTACTTATGTAGGTTTAGATGCTACTCTAAATATAGCGGAAGCTATGTATAGAATAAAAGACGCGGTTGATCAGGGTGAATCAGATTTTAGAGCTGTTTCTAAGGCGATTGGCATACTAGTTTTAGGAGAGGAGATTTCTTATTTAGGCAGTGCGGCCGGGGGCAAAATCATGGGTGAAATGATGGAAAGATTCCCGGCTGCTACTAATAAAACTTATGACTATATCGAAACAGCACTTTTAAAAACTGCGGCTAAAAATCAACAGTGGAGTAGGGCCTTAGGGATGATAAGTAAAGAGTCTGCCGAAGAATCGCTGGATCAGATTAATAAACGTTTAGTTGAAATAGGTAGTGAAGAAGCGGCTAAAAACATAATAAATAGTGCTACTACTGGTTATGGCTTAAATGTAGCTACTTCTTTTGATGATGTATCTAAAATAGGTACTAGAACTGTAGCCGGAAGTAGTGATGAT
>CAZYLY010000176.1:0-2094 GCA_964648825.1 uncultured Syntrophomonadaceae bacterium | reverse complement strand
CGGATGATGTGGCTAAGGGAACCGGTAAAGCCGCTGCTGGTCAAGCGGATGATGTGGCTAAGGGTGCTAGTAAAGCTACTGCCGGGGCTGATGAAATTCCTGGGGGCAGACCCCCCCGCAGTGCAGATGAAGTAATAGCTGATCCTAAAGCTGTTGCTAAGGCTGAAAGCCAGATTAAAAATAATGTTAATGATTTCGATAAATTACCTCCAAGTAAACAACAAGATTTAGTACGGGATCAAGCTATATATGATGAATATAAATTACAGGCTCAAAGTCGAACTCAAAATATTGCCGATAAAATTAATCGGGGTGAAGATTTAAGCATTGATGAAATGATGGAAATGAAAGCTGACCCTGCTTCCATGCGCACGATTAAGAACCTCGATAAACCAGACAGTTATACCGGCAACCTAACTAGACAGGAAGCGGAAAATGTCCAAAGGCAATTTGAAAGTGCTTTAGAAAGCAAGGTGCATCAACCAGCCTACAATGAGGTTAAAAATCATTTGCATGGCAAATACCCTAATGCTAAAGCAGATGAAATTCGGGTTACAACAGTTCGTACTCCCGGCAGTGACCCCCATGCTATAAATATTAATACGGATAATGATGTTATTGCAGAAAGGCTAGTTCAGGGACCCCATGGACCGGAGTGGGTAGAGATCCCCAAAACCGAATGGGAAGATACTTATTACAAAGCTTTTGCGGAAAAATCCGGTTTTAGTGTAGATAAAGCCAGTGAGCGTTTCCCGCAAACCGATTGGAAAAAGCTTGATAGTGCGGCTCAAAATAAACGATGGGCTAAATACCATGAAGAAGCAGCTATGGATCAGTTCGACTTAGATGCCGGACGTGATTTTAGCAGTCAGCGGACTTGGCATATTGATGAAGGTACCCAAGCTGGGCGGCCCATGATTGAAGCAAGTCCAGAAGAAATCGCGAGGGGAGTAGAAACAGTTACTATTGATGGTAAAGAGATGCGACCATCTAGTGCTTATGAGTTAGTACAAAGACGACAAGGAACCCTCTTAGATGGGGAACAGTTAGGCTTAATGGAAGGACATAAGATTGATGCTTATTGGAATGCGGGTGATACCCCGGCAGATGTAATGAAAAATCAGACCGAAGCCTTGGAACAATTGCGTAAAACGGCTAATATAGCCAAAACTGTGGAAGAGGCCTATGGCGATATGGGCTATAAAGTAGCTGATATGCCTAAAAATATGCAAGAAGCGATTAAAGTTATTAATAATAATAACTTATCCCCGGCTACGAGGGCTGTTCGTTTACAAGAATTAGGCTACAGTAGTCCGGGAGATTTTATGGATAAGGTAACTAGTCGGATTGGCGCTATTAGAACCGCTACCAAAAAATAACTTACAGGCTAAGGAGGCAAGAATATGGAAGTCAAGCAAGATAATTTAGAAAATGTGGGGGTATTTAAGTTAACTCCTAGTGATGTGGGGCATTTATTTCAGTGGGCAGGTTTAAGGGGTAATGAGTTAGCGACTTTTACTTACGATGCCGGAGCAACAGCTGCTACCAATCCCTCGCCCTTTTTTAAACAGTGCCAGGAAGATCCTAGATTTAAAACCATGGCCATTAACTTTTTAGAACCGGTTCTAAAAATAACCTTTAACCGGGGCGGAGGCAGTTCGGCCGCAGAAAAATTTTACCTCTTGTTTTCTAATGCGGATAAGGAAACTGTGGCCCAGTTCACTAATGATGAGGGGGATTTATTATTACTATTATTTGATAATTTTGTCGCCTTTTTAGAATGGTGGACCAGTATTTATGCTTCCAATAGTTCGGGAAGTTACCAAGCTATCTTCCCGGAAGTTATGGAAACCGAAACCTTAGTCTGTGCCTTGCATAGTATTGATATCTATCATCGAGCTTACCTGGAAAGTATGCTAGAATACAGCGGTGAACTAGGGCTAACCCTTACTACCGGCGATTTTATAGAGCTTTTGAAAAAAGCCTTGGCTAGCGGGGATAAGCGGTGGTTATTGCCGACCGTATTTGAACTGACCCCTAATTTAAAAAGTAGTAATATCGCCCTAAAACCGGAAAATATTGAGCAAATCGAAA
>CAZYLY010000175.1:0-4299 GCA_964648825.1 uncultured Syntrophomonadaceae bacterium | reverse complement strand
CATTAATTACTAATTTTCAATGCTTAATTTTTAATTCTTAATTTAAAATTCAAAATTCAAAATTCAAAAAACGAGGGGGAAGCCCCGCGTTTTTTTGTCTGTACAAGCACGACTAATAATCCTTATACATATACTGCTATTAATTGTAGCTAAATCGATACCCAAAAGGGGGACTATAAGTGAGTTTAGTACTTGCAGGATTAAAAATTGGGGTTGTAGGTGGTGATGACCGAGAACTAGTGCTCATAGCAGGGTTAATAGAAATGGGGGCTAAAGTGGTAGTAGCTGGATTTCCCCAAGATAAATTAGTCCCAGGGGCTTTATCAGTAAATACTGTTGAGGAAGCGTGTAATGGAGCTAATGTATTAATTCTACCCGTGCCAGGGACTGATTCCCAAGGAATAATTAGGGCAGTTTATGCCGAAGAAAAATTAGTTTTAACAGAAAATGCTTTAAGCAAGTTGGCTATTAATGGGGTAATTATAATTGGTTCGGCACGTCCTTTCTTAAAAGATTGGTCTAACAAGTATAATTTAACTTTACTAGAAATAATCGAGATGGACGAAGTGGCTATACTAAACTCTATTCCTACTGCAGAAGGCGCTATACAAATAGCTATGGAAGAAACTGCAATTACTATTCATGGTAGCAAAAGTTGTATTATCGGCTTTGGTCGGGTCGGAATTACTTTGGCTCGAACTTTAAAAGCCTTAGGTTCTGATGTAACTATTGTAGCTAGAAATGCTGGACAGAATGCACGGGCGTATGAAATGGGCTGTAAAAGTGTGACTTACGATGTTTTGCCCCAAGTTTTAAGCAATTCGGACTTTTGTTTTAATACGGTTCCTGAAATGGTCTTAGATAAAAGAGTATTAAAATATTCTAATCCCGATATTGTCATAATTGATTTAGCTACCCAGCCTGGAGGGACTGATTTTGAAGAAGCTAATATATTAGGAATAAAGGCGATATTAGCACCAGGGCTTCCGGGAAAAGTGGCGCCGGTTTCAGCCGGAAAGTTTTTAGCTGACGTTATACCCCGTTTGATAACTAATGAAATAGATAGTTTGAACAGGAGTAACCTTTTAGATAATAGGGAGGTGCTTTAAGCGGTGCTAAAAGTGCAAAAGGAACGCTTGAGGGGAGTTAAAATAGGCACTGTATTTACTGGTTCCCATTGTACAATGGATGAGGTTTTACCCCAATTGGAAATATTACAAGGAGAAGGTGCAGAGTTATTCCCCATTTTTTCCTTTGTAGTTGATGAAATAGATAATCGTTTTTACAAAGTGGAAGATTTGAAAAAAATGATTAATAAGATTACTAATAATCCTATTGTTAATACTATTGTAGGTGCGGAACCAATAGGGCCACAAAAATTATTAGATATAGTTATTATTGCTCCGGCAACAGGTAATACTATTGCTAAACTAGCTAATGGAATTGTAGATACTCCCGCTCTTATGGCAGCTAAAGCCCAGTTAAGAAATGAAAGGCCGGTAGTAATAGCTATTTCATCCAATGATGCTCTTAGTTTAAATGCAAGAAATATCGGAACTCTATTAGCTATGAAAAATATCTATTTTGTACCTTTTAGACAAGATAACCCTACAGAAAAGGCTAATTCCATTGTTGCTGCTATGGAAAAAATTCCAGATACAATTATCCAAGCTTTACAGGGCAAGCAACTGCAACCAGTTATATTAGGCCCTAGTATTTCTTGAGTGAGATGAATATATTATGATACAATACCTCTTAGATATTTTTACAGGAGGTAATTGAAGTGGCACGGGAAATTAATTTAGCCATAGTGGGAGCAACTGGGGCAGTTGGTCAGGAAATGATGAAGATATTAGAGGAAAGAAATTTTCCTATAAACGAGTTAATATGTCTTGCCGACCCTCGTGAGGAAGGGAATAAGCTTTCTTTTAGAGGTGAAACTGTAACTGTAAAGGGAGCTAATGAAGAAGGCTTTAAAAATGCAGATATAGCTCTTTTTGCAGTAAATAGTGATATTAGTAAAATTTTAGCACCTTTAGCTACTAAAAATGATTGTGTAGTTATAGATAATAGTTATGCTTATAGACTAGTTGATGAAGTTCCTTTAGTTGTACCGGAAGTTAATCCCCAGGATATTAGTCTGCATAAAGGGCTTATTGCTAGTCCTAACTGTTCCACTATAATAATGGCAGTGGCTATTAACCCCATTCATCAAGCATTCGGTTTAAAACGGGTCGTAGTATCGACCTATCAAGCAGTTTCTGGTGCGGGAATAGCGGGTTTAGATGAACTTAGCCAACATACTAACGCCTATCTTGCTGGTGAAGATATAAAACCGGAAGTATTTCAACATCCGATTGCATTTAATCTAATTCCCCATATAGATGTTTTTGTTGACGGTGATTACACTAAAGAAGAAATGAAGATGGTGTGGGAAACTAGAAAAATAATGCATTTACCCGATTTAAAGATTGCAGCAACAGCGGTTAGAGTACCTGTTTATCGCAGCCATTCGGAAGCGATTAATCTGGACTTGGAAAAACCAGCTACTGTTGCAGAAGTAAGGCAAATATTACAAAAGGCTCCTGGTATTATTGTTCAAGATGATATTATGAGCAATCTTTACCCCATGCCCATATATACTTCCAATACTGATGAGGTATATGTAGGCAGAATTAGAAAAGACATATCAAGTGAGAATGGTGTAGTTATTTGGGTAGCAGCTGACCAAATAAGAAAAGGCGCTGCTACTAATACTATACAAATTGCAGAAATTGTGGCGGATAAAAACCTTTTTTAAAAGGGTGTGTATTTATTGAAAATAGTTGTCCAAAAATATGGCGGCACTTCATTAGCAACTCCCCAAACTAGGGCTAAAGTATGTGAAATCATACAAAATAGCCTTAATGAGGGAGAATGTGTAGTAGTTGTTGTATCTGCTATGGGAAGAGAAAACGACCCTTATGCTACTGATACCTTGATTAATTTAGGTAAAGCCATCAACCCCCAAATTGCTCCTCGGGAATTAGATTATTTAATGGCTTGCGGTGAAATAATCTCTGGGGTTATATTAGCTGCAGAATTAATGGCTTTAGGAATTGAAACCCGTTTTTTTAATGGAGGCCAGGCTGGGATAGTAACAGATGGAAACTTTGGTGATGCCCATATTCTCTATGTTAATAACCATAATATTATAAATGCGCTTAAAGAAGGAATTGTACCTATAGTTGCTGGTTTTCAGGGAGTTAGTGAAAAAGGAGAGTTGACTACTTTAGGCAGAGGTGGTAGTGATACGACGGCTAGCGCTTTAGGGGTAGCCTTAAACGCTGATATAATAGATATATTTACTGATGTAGAAGGCATTATGACTGCTGATCCGCGCATTGTAGATAATGCCCGTTTGCTGGAAGCTATTACTTATAATGAAATTTGTCAAATGGCTAGGGAAGGTGCTAAAATAGTTCATCCCCGGGCCATTGAAATAGCTATGCGGGGTGGAATACCAGTCAGGATTAAATCTACTTTTAGTAATTCGCCCGGTACTTTAGTTACTAATCATATTTGCGGACCTAATAATATTAGTATAATAAGTGATACTTTAATAACTGGAGTTACGTATACCTCAAATATTGCTCAGTTTAAAATAAATTTGACTAATATAAAAGATAAAAACCGCCCCGAATTAAAAATATTTAAGTCTTTAGCTATAGCTGGAATAAGTGTAGATTTTATCAATGTTGGAGCGGAAACCATTATGTTTACGGTTGCCTCGGATGTTGTAAATCAAACTACTCAAGAACTAAATGCTATTGACATATATCCTGAAATAGAGTTTAATTGTGCCAAAGTAGCGATAGTTGGAGCAGCTATGACAGGTATACCTGGTGTAATGGCGCAAGTAGTTGAAGCTCTAAGTGAACAGGACATTTCTATTTTACAATCTGGAGACTCCTATACTAATATTTGGTGTTTAGTGAAAAAAGAACATATGGCTGCGGCGGTTAAAGCCCTACATGATAAATTTGAATTAGGTAAATAAGATTTGGTGGTGTTAGAATGCAATTTGGTCAATTATTAACGGCAATGGTAACTCCATATAATGAAGAGTTAGAAATTAATTATGCTAAGGCAGGGGAAGTAGCTAAACATTTAGCTAATAGCGGGAGTGACGGCATTGTTGTGGCGGGGACAACTGGGGAATCACCAGTTTTAACCGCTGAGGAAAAGCTACAACTTCTTGATACAGTAAAAAAGGCAGTAGGGAATAAGGTACAGGTATGGGTAGGCACTGGAAGTTAT
>CAZYLY010000174.1:0-4325 GCA_964648825.1 uncultured Syntrophomonadaceae bacterium | reverse complement strand
TTAAAGCTTCATTTTCATATATTCCCTCGCCATTTCGATTATAAATTTACTTATTTCATTTAACATCCTTTTTTCTACAAAAGTTAAATTGGCCGGATGGTTTAATTGTTTTTTAACTACCTCCATAAAAGCTAAATCTGTTTTTATTTCTTTTCGAATAGCAACTAATACATCAGCATCATTTCTATATAAATAAAAGTTCTCAATTTGTTTGATCAATTCATCTTCCTTATTTTGCATAAAAACAACCGTAATATGTTCTAGTAGTTCATGTTTACTAACATCATAACTAAGAAATGTATACATATGGGTCCACTTACGCTTCCCCTCTTTTAGTAAAAGTATTTTATGGCTGAGATCCTTCTTTTTTAATTCAATTGCCAAGACTTGTTCTAAAGTATTTTTATATAAGGAATTTACCCCTAGCATAATTATCAATCCTTATCTTTTATTTATCATAAATAGTTGTAATTAGCTATTTGTAAGCTTTTTTACAAAATGCTATACTCATAAAGTGAAAAGGAGGTATTTTCTATGCCTTTTGATGGTTTAACTATTAAAGCCTTAGCCCATGAGCTGCATAATGACCTCGTAGGAGGACGTATTGACAAAATATATCAACCGGAAAAAGACGAAATTAGTATTGCGATTAGACCACCTAAAACAGCTAATGTTAAACTCCTAATTTCTGCTAATGCCCGTTGGGCTAGAATGCATATTAATTCACAAAAAACGGTTAACCCCTCTACTCCACCTAGCTTTTGCATGTTACTGCGTAAATATTTAGAAGGTGGAAAAATAATTAAAATCGAGCAAGTAGAGTTTGAAAGAATTATTCACATATATATTGAAGCTTTAGACGACTTTAGGGAATGGAAGCCCAAGCTATTAATATGTGAATTTATGGGTAAACACTCTAACATAATCTTAGTTAACCCGGAAACTAATTTAATTATAGATGCTATTAAAAAATATGGTAGTGATGTTAGTACTTATCGTGAAGTTTTACCCGGCAAGGAGTATGTTTTTCCCCCTTCACAAGAGAAATTAAATATTTTAGCTTCTACTTTTGAAGATTTTGTTCAATATATATGGAGACAGGAAAACTGTAATATTTCTACGGCTGTTTTCCGAGTTTTATCAGGGGTAAGCCCCTTTTCTGCTGAACAGATTTGTAACCTCACTAATATTAATCCCGAAACACCGGTTGATGAGTGTGGTGAATTTGAGCTAGTTACTATCTATAATTTTATCAATAATTTGATAAAAAGTATCGAAAACAGCGAATATAAGGGTAATATTATTTACCAAAAAAATTCACCTTTAGAATTTGCCCCTTATTCATTACAATATATTCCCCATACTAAAATTAAAGCTTTACCTGGTATTAATAATACTTGTGATATATTTTATGCCGATAAACTTAGTCTAGTCCGGCTGGATTCCCTTAAAATGAGTTTATCCCGTAAAATTAAAGAGTTTTTAGATAAGGCTTATAAAAAGCAATTTCACTTAGAATCCGACCAGACTAAAGCCGTTGATAATGATAATTACAGAGTGTTAGGGGAAATAATAACTGCTAATGCTTATAATCTGAAAAAAGGTGACCTCGAGGTAGAATTAGATAATTTTTATACGGGTGAAACTATTAAAATCAAGCTAGACCCACGTTATACCCCTATACAAAATGCCCAAAGGTTTTTTAAGATTTATAACAAAAGCCGCAGCGCCTTAATACATTTAGAAAAGCTTTTAGCTAAGAATCAATTAGAAATAGATTACCTAGAATCAGTAATAGTCGCCATAAAAGATGCTCACAACCCCGAGGAAATTGAAGAAATAATCGAAGAATTAGAAAAGGAAGGCTATGCTAAAAGCAAAACTAACCGTAAAAAGTCCGGGGTAACTAGAAGCAGCCCCCGTTATTTTATATCTTCCGATGGTTTAGAAATACTAGTCGGGAAAAATAATCGGCAAAATGACTTATTAACCCTAAAAGAAGCTAGTAAAAATGACTTATGGTTACATACTAAGGATATACCCGGGACTCACGTAATCGTAAAAATTCCCGATAAAATAGAAACTATCCATGATTTGCCCGACAAAACTCTTGAAGAAGCAGCCGGTTTAGCTGCTTATTATAGTAAAGCCCAAGCTTCTGATAAGGTACCCGTTGATTATACCTTTAGAGTAAATGTACGCAAACCCAATGGCGCTAAACCCGGCATGGTTATATACGAAGATTATTGGACTATAATGGCCAACCCCCAAGCTGATAATATTAGAGGGATGGTGGAGGGGTTGGAAGGACATTAATTTTCCCCCCTGTCGACATTGAAATGAATCTGGTGGGATTTTTTCCCCACCTAACAGTTTTATGTCCTCAATTTTGTTGTTTTTTATAAGCTCTTTTTATAGCCCCCCTTATTTTGTTTTTAAAGAAAAGTTTTTTAAATAATTCTCCAGAAAGCACAAAAAGCACTTTTACGTGCTTTCTGGAATTTCATTCTCTAATAATTAGCACCAGTATTTAAACGGTACTGTTGCTAAAATTCGCCCCGAAAGGCATTTATAAGCTAATGAGTTTACCAGAAAATTTAAGTTCGCATTTGTTGATATGATAAAATCATCTAGTTTGTCATCAGTTACTTTTTGCCCATCTACCACAGCACTAATCTTTTCTAGTATTTCAAACTCCATTCTAGCTTGATTTTGCCGAAGTTCTGTTTGGCTTTGTTTTAAGTCCCCCAATTGCTCTAAGACTAATTTTTGGAATTCTTCGTTACTCATTATGCCACCCCGTTTAATGTTTTAGATTATTATATCATCCAAATAAAACCTATTGTTGTTAAACTAAACCAATAATTAAGTGTTTTTAAATTTCTGCCACTTTTAAAATAATTTAGTCTCATAAATAACATTTATAAAGTTTATTTCTTTATTAAATTCTTAAAACCCTTCTTTTTTACATTTTTAATATTCTCCTAGTTTTTCAACCATCAAACAGGTTAGAGGGATTATAGTTTTTGGTTTTTTATTTCAATCCGCTTAACCACTCCACGGTTAAGTCTATTCTTAATTTCTCTTTACCGGTAAAGCTATGGTCGGCAGCTTCTACTATATGAACCTTGGCATTAGAAAGGTGGGCTGCTATATGACGGCAATTATCTAGTCCCACAACTGTATCAGCAGTTCCGTGGATTACTAGAGCCGGTTTCTCTTTAATCTTTTCTAGATATTTATCCATATCATGATGGGCAAAGTCTTGTACTAAACCAGGATTAATATTAATAGAACGTTCCCCTTCTATATAAGTAATAGCTTCCCCTTTTTCCATACTTTTGTATCCAGAAGGCATGAGATTATAAAACACTTCGGTTAGAAAAACCGAGGTAGCCCATAATACTATGCCGCTTACTTCTTCCTTACTTGCCGCAGCAATTACTGTACTGCCTCCAAAACTCCGCCCGAGTAAAATTATGGGAAGCTTATATTTTTGGCGGACATATTTTATCACATCCTGTAAATTACTAACTTGGCGTGATAAAGTAATATCCGCAAAGTCACCTTCACTTTCTCCGCAACCTTCAAAATCAAAAGCTACCACCCCTATCTTTAAGGCTTCCAGTTGGTCAGCTAAATAATTAATCCAGCCGCCGTTTTCTTTCCCCCCTAGAAAACCATGACAAGCGATTAAAATATGTTTGGTTTGCGAAGTTACATTTTCTATCAAGGTTAGTTCATAGCCTCGTGATGATGTTAAGGTAAGTTTATCCATATGTTAAGCTCCCCTGCTTTCTTGTTTTTTTTATACTATCTCCACCGTCCCATCTTCATGCATTGAATACTTAGTATCAGCTTCTAGGATGTAGACTTTATGGTTTTTAGTATCGACTACTACTTCGCGGTTAACTAGGGTACTTATTTCCTTACTCGTTACTAAGGTACGTATTTGCACCCCATTATCATATAATTGGATATATAATTCACCATTACTGCGCTTAATCTTTTCTGAAGTATGCTTATCATAGGGCTTTATGAAAACATATTCATAACCGCCGTCTACAAAATCCATCACTTTTCCATTGAGAAAAACCTGCAAAATATCCCTCCTGCTGCGATTTTATCTTGGTTAATCGCTCTTCTACTTGATACAGCTCTTCTATTGAGATATCTTCTGAGGCTAATTTTTCATTGAGCTCTTTCCCACTACTTACACCATAATCTTTGAGAATCTTTTCTACTTGACTCTCGGCAGATTCCGTAGGACATTCCTTACATGAATCTATTACTGATTGTGGATACTCAAATCCTGAAAACTGATT
>CAZYLY010000173.1:0-4369 GCA_964648825.1 uncultured Syntrophomonadaceae bacterium | reverse complement strand
GGCTGCAAGCTGATCAAGATATTTAAAGCTGATACTATTAGGGTGAACAGCTTTCACCATCAAGCCATTAAAAAATTAGGTAAAGGACTAAGGGTAAGTGCTTTAGCTCCAGATGGAACCATAGAGGCAGTTGAAAGTATTAATCATCCTTTTGTTATAGGAGTGCAATGGCATCCCGAATGTTTAACCGATAAATACTCGGATTATCTCTTTAGAGCTTTAGTAGAACATAGTAAGCGGAATTGCACAAAATAGGCATAATATACTAAGATTATAATTGAACTGTAAAATGATTATAAACATACCATATGTATAGGGAGGACTATTTGTCATGTATGCAATTAAAGGTGCGAAAATATATACTATGGACGTTCCAGGAATAATTGATAATGGGGTTATTCTCATAGAAGGTGAATTTATCAAGGCAGTGGGGGAGAATATTCCTATTCCAGATGGCTGTAAAGTCTACGATGCGGAAGGTAAATATGTACTGCCCGGTTTTATTGATGCTCATACTCATATAGGTATAGATGAGGAAATATACCGCATCGAAGGTGATGATGTAAACGAAATCGGCAATCCAGTCACCCCTTATTTACGGGCTATTGATGGGGTTAATTGGTTTGATTTGGCTTTTAAAGACGCCTTAAAAGGCGGGGTTACCCGCTCGGTGTCTATGCCGGGTAGTGCTAATATTATCGGGGGGCAACCCGTTTTTCTCAAACATTATGCTCCTAACCCTAGTGCTATGGTGTATAAGCCTACTTACGGCTTAAAAGCCGCTTTAGGGGAGAATCCTAAAAGGGTTTATGCCCAAGAAAAAAAGACTCCTCGTACTCGTATGGCAAATGCAAGTTTACTCAGAGAAGCCTTTTATAAAGCAGCTAAGTTTATAGATAAAGATGAGGATAAGCCTGAGGAGGCATTTAAGCTAGAGGCAGTTATTAAGGTACTGAAAAAGGAAATGCCCTTACTGCTGCACGCCCACCGGGCGGATGATATATTAACCGCCTTGCGAATTAAAGATGAATTTGGTTTTGACCTGATTATTCAACATGGTACCGAAGCCTTTTTAGTAGCTGATGAACTAGTAAAAAGGGATGTACCAGTTTTCCTAGGCCCCTTAATGGTTAACCGCGCTAAAGTAGAAATGAAGGAAGTATCATTTGAAAGTGCTTATAAATTAGCCCAGGCTGGAATTAAATTCAGCTTTATTAGTGACCATCCAGTAATCCCTATCGAACATTTAAGGGTATATGCCGCTTTAGCAGTAAAAGCAGGGCTAGATGAAGAAATAGCCTTACAAGCCCTGACGATTAATCCAGCCCAAATATTAAAGGTTGATGATGAATTAGGTTCGATAATGGTGGGTAAACGGGCTGATTTAGTTATTTATGACCAGCATCCGTTTGCATTTAATGCCAAAGTTTTAAAAACTATAGTTGATGGTCTTGTCTGGGGGGATGAGCTTGAATAAGGGGGATTTATTTACTGTTTATGTAGATGGTACGATAATGACTGTTTGTGTCTTAGGTTTCTACAATGAAGAATACTCTGGAGAAGAAATGGTTATTTTGGCCGTAGTTAATCAAGATAATTTAGTCCATCTGCCTTTAGATGATTTGGAATCAATTTTTCCCGGGCGTAAATATATGAACTAGTTATGTCGTGGGGACGGGGGTATTGACACATCAATACCCCCGTCCTTGTTTTTTACCACAATTTACTTCAAGGAATATCGGCACCCAAGGGGAATAAGTAATAGATATATTTATGAAAGGTGCTGAAGTAAAAATTGAGGTTTAGATTTACTACATTAATTGTATTAGTTTTGTTACTAGTCTTTAGTTTTAGCCAGATAGCAAATGCTGCTGCCAATCCTACCGTGAAGATTAATGGGCAAGAGAGATTCTATGATCCTCCTGTTGAGATTAAGGATGACCGGGCTATGTTGCCTTTAAGGTATGTGATTGAGGATGAAGCTTTTGCGGGGGAAGTATTTTGGGATAGCATACTTAGAAAAGTAGCCCTTAATTGCCAAGGTAAATACATAGAATTGTATATCGATAGCAATAACATTATGGTCGATGGGCAAGCAAGATTTTTTGATACTGCTCCTTATATAAGGGAGGGACGCACTTATGTCCCCTTGCGTTTTTTAGCGGAAACGATTGGAGCTAAAGTAGATTGGAATAGCACTACGCGGGAAGTTAGTATTAATATTGGCGAGGAAGTAGCAGTAAAACCAGTAAAACCAGAACCTAGCCCTGAAACGAATAAAACCCAAGTATTTGCTTATTACTATTACCAGTCATTTGCAGAATTAAAGCAAAATGCGCATTTGTTTACCGATGTTTCTTTTAGATGGTTTGAAACCAATGCTAATGGACATCTTTTCTATGAATATCAAGATAATTATGCCGAAATATTAAAATTTACTAAAGATAAGGGTTTAAAAGCTTATGCCAGTATAGTATTAATGGATAATAAAGCTCTACACACCCTTTTATCTAGTCCTAAAAATCGAGCCCAGTTAATTGGCAACATCCTCGATGTAGTTAAAAGGGATAAATATGATGGTGTAGATATTGATTTCGAATTTATCGACCCTAAAGATGCCCCTTACTTTACCTTATTTTTAAAGGAGTTGAAAGCCTCTTTAGGAAAAGAAATTCCTTTATCAGTAGCGGTGTTTGCCCGTACCGGCAATGAAAACTGGGGCACCCCTTATGAATATAAGAACATCGGGCAAATAGTCGATAAGGTTATTGTCATGGCTTATGATTATAGTTATGCCACTAGCAAGCCGGGACCAGTAGCACCTTTATGGTGGGTAGAACAAGTCGCTAAATATATGTCTAATAACATACCAAAAGAGAAAGTTTTTCTCGGTCTGCCTACTTATGGCTATGACTGGCCATCGGGCGGGGGTAAGGCCACAACTGTAACGGCCCCTCGTTTGCAGACGACTAAGCAAAAGTTTAAGCTAACCGAATCCTTTGATGGGGATAGTATGAGCCCTTATTATACTTATTACGATGCTAGCGGCAATTATCATCAAATCTGGATGGAAAACGAATACAGCTTAAGCGAAAAACTTAAAGTAGCTGAAAAATACGGTCTGGGCGGCGTTTCCTTCTGGAGAATCGGGAATGGATTTAGTGATTTGTATAATTTGTTAGAGAAAAAGAAATAAGATGCAACGGGGACGGTTCCTTTTGCATCTTAGCATGCAATTTGATACTATCATATTTCTGCCATACTATAGATAGGATAGAATATTTATTAATAGTGGGGCTAAATATAATCAGGTTAAGACTTATTTATTACATGGGGAGGATAACATGTCAAAGACAAGGAAAGGACTACATAAACAGTTTATTGTGATGGTGCTTGCGGTGATGGTGCTTTTATCTTTTGGTAGTATGAAAGCAGAGGCGGCCAGCACGGTTACTGCAGCCCCTACCTCGCAGTCTATTAATTTTTATCCAGATGGAGATGGAGATGATTTCTATCCGGTTCTTATGCCGCTTTATCAAATCAATCAAAACAACTATGCGAAGCTGCGTGATGTAGCGGATGTTATTGATTTCGCAGTCCAATGGAATGCCGGCAGCAGTGTAATCGAAGTTATTACAAATCAACCCTTTGATGGGGTTCAATCGACTGTAGGCCAAGCGGCTATAAGTTCTAAAGCAGCCATACTTTCCAATCAACCGATTTATGTTGATGGGAAATTAGTATCTAATCTGACCATGTATGCGATTGACGGGAATAATTATATCAAACTAAGAGACTTGGCGACCGTGATTGATTTTGGTTGTACTTATAATGCAATTAATAATAGTATATCGCTATGTGCAACCCACGGATATTCGCTTAATAATGTATGGGGGAAGCGCAAAGTTATTCATAACATTACACCGGAGCCAACCCCTAATATAATAAAAACCGAGCAGGAAGCTATAAATGATGAAGATGAAGAAAGAAAGAACTTTGCAGACGAAGTGCTTAGGCTAGTCAATGAAGAACGTGCCCAAGAAGGATTACCTGCATTAGGTATTGATAGCAAGTTGACGGCTGCTGCCCAGGTTCGGGCTGAAGAATTGGAAAAGAAATTTGCCCATGAGCGTCCCGATGGCAGCTCCTGTTTTACCGTACTAAAAGAAATAGGGGTTCCTTATAAAACTGCCGGCGAAAACTTATATATGGGTACTGGTTCCAGTGTTGATACCCCGCAAAAAGCTGTACAAGGATGGATGAATTCGCCAGGACACCGGGCTAATATTTTAAAAGATTCCTTCACTACCCTGGGTGTTGGCTATCTTAAGATTAATAATACTAGATATTGGTCGCAGATGTTTATTGG
>CAZYLY010000172.1:0-4386 GCA_964648825.1 uncultured Syntrophomonadaceae bacterium | reverse complement strand
GTCCGCCCTTTTTGCTTAGAAAGATGGGTAAGTTTAAAAAACACGGATTATCCTGAATAAGAAAATCCGTGTTTTTGCATTTTTACTAGAACTTCATTCTACAAATCATAATATAATTCAAATTCCTTAGGATGAGGTATTTCATTGACTTTACGTGCTTCAAGACGCTTATTTTTTATCCATAAATTAATAAGCATAGAGGGGAAAACATTACCTTTTAACAGGAATTCTTGGTCTTTTTCTAGAGCATCTAAGGCTTCATCTAAGGAACGAGGTAAAGACTTAATTTTAGCTTGTTCTTCAGGAGATAAATTATATAAATTAACATCATAAGGTCCGTAACCTGCTGCCATCGGGTCAATTTTATTATTAATACCATCCAGACCTGCCATAAGTAAAGCGGCAAAGGCTAAATACGGGTTGCAAGTCGCATCTGAAGAACGGAACTCAAAACGCTTTTGTTCGGGGGTCTTCGCATAAGCTGGTATCCTAATTACGGCACTACGATTAGCAGTAGCAAAACATAAACTAACCGGGGCTTCATAGCCGGGCACTAACCTTTTATAAGAATTGGTACTGGGATTAGTAAAAGCTAATAAAGCCGGGGCATGTTCTAAAAGTCCTCCGATAAAATAGAGCGCACTTTGGCTAAGTCCGGCGTAGCCATTTTCATCATGGAAAATGGGGGCTCCTTCTTTAAACATATGCATATGTACATGCATACCGTTACCAGCTTCACCGTATAAAGGTTTAGGTAAAAAAGTTACCGATTTACCTTCGCTAAAAGCGAGGTTTTTAATCAGATACTTGGCTAGCATGGTCTTATCCGCCATTTCCCTTAAACCGCCAAACTCCACTTCAATTTCAATTTGTCCTGGACCCCCAACTTCGTGGTGATGATATTTTACGGGGATATTATTTTCTTCTAATAATAAACACATACGGGTTCTCAAATCATATAGGATATCGTGGGGCGGGGTGATGTGATAACCGCCTTTAGTAGGAATCTTATAGCCTAAATTAGGGGTATCAGTATCGCCGCTATTCCACGTAGCTTGCTTAGCATCAATAGTAAAGTTTATGCGCTGGGGTGAACATTCGTAAGTAACATGGTCAAAGACGTGAAATTCATATTCAGGGCCGATTTTAATTTCATCAGCGATGCCTAGTGATTTCATATATTCTTCAGCATGGTAAGCGATAGAACGAGGGTCTTGGTTAAAACGGTAATTATTAGGTTCGGCAATTACATATACATCACCAATCATACTTAAGGTCGGTATAGTTGAAAAAGGGTCAAAAACGGCGGTAGTTATATCCGGGATGAACACCATATCGCTTTTTTCTATGGGGGCAAAACCATAATTAGAACCATCAAACCCTATCCCATAAGTTAAGGTGTTCTGACTAAAACGGTTAGTCGGAATCGTTAAGTGGCGCCATCTGCCATTTAAGTCAATCATTTTAAAATCAATCATCATA
This sequence comes from uncultured Syntrophomonadaceae bacterium, assembly GCA_964648825.1. Classification (GTDB taxonomy): domain Bacteria; phylum Bacillota; class Syntrophomonadia; order Syntrophomonadales; family Syntrophomonadaceae; genus JAAYRQ01. The sequence continues at coordinate 2,904 of CAZYLY010000172.1, read as the reverse complement.
ATCTGCTTTTCTTTACAAAATTTAATCACTTCTTCAAAACTATTAAACACTGCCCTGCCTCCTAAAGCCTAAAACTTAAAAACATACAAGAATAGTATACATTTTTCTGCTAGCAGCTTCAATAAAAAGAGTAAAGGTATGGAATAAAATACTAAGCAAATCACGGTCATATATCACTTAAACTCTTAATATTATTTATCAATGGGTAACGACTTTAAGCGAAGGAGGGAGAATCATCAAAAAATCTCACATTATAATTATAAGCGTTCTAGTTTTACTAGCAATAGGCGGTGTTTTAGCAGCCCCCACTATCCATCATGAATATGTTAAGTCCCAACTAGAGCCGCAGTTAGAGTTAGAAGGAGCCCTTAAAAATATGGCGGCGGCAACTAGTTACCGATATAAACTGAAATCTGGATTTACGGTTGATGAACGGGAGGAGGTGATAAGTGAGGTAGTAGGAGAGAAGGAAGGAACAAATACGCATATAAAGGGGGAGATGGTTAACACACCTGTAGATATTTATTATATTAACCGTACTATTTATAATTATGATTCATTTTCCCAGAAGTGGTTAGTTATCGATAGTAATACTAATAATAGTGAGGAACTACTCATATCAGAGTTAAACCCTCTGTCTAATTTCCGCTTTAGGGAAATAAATAATGTGGAGAAGGTTACTTTTGAAAATATAGATAGTACGGAATGTCTGGTGGTGATGTGTAAACCGGAACTAGAAAGCCAGTTGTTAGAAACCTTGTGGCAAGACTTTGTTTACCAAATGTGGGTAGATTACAAAAACGGGCTTATCAGGAAAGCAACTTTGAGTGCGGTTAATAAAGAGATGATTAATACTAAGCTTAATATTGAGGTAGATTTCCATGATATAAATGGGAAAATAAGCATAAAACCTCCGGTAGAATAATAGGAATCTGGTCTTATTAGCAGGAGTGGAGTCTTCACTCCTGTTTTTTTGTTTTAAAAAGAAAGGGAAAATTGCACTAATATCAATATGTTTGCTATAATCCAATTATTGAGATAGGAGGGGAAATATTTGAATTTACAAGAAGTAGATATTATGTATAGCGAAGCTGAAGTGCAAGCAAAAGTCAAAGAAATCGGACAACAAATTACCCAAGACTATCAAGGCAAAAACCTTTTAGTAGTAGGGATTCTTAAAGGGGCCTTCATGTTTATGGCTGACTTGGTACGGCACATCGATTTACACCTGGAACTAGATTTTATGAGTGTATCTAGTTATGGATCTTCGACTATATCCTCCGGTGAAGTGCGCATAATTAAGGATTTAGACTATTCTATAAAAGATAAAGATGTATTAATAATTGAAGACATAATCGATACTGGTTTAACCCTTAAATATATAAAAGAAATTCTCCACCAAAGAGAACCGCAAAGTATTAAGACTTGTTGCTTATTAGATAAGCCTTCCCGGCGTAAGGCTAATATCGTTCCCGATTATGTAGGCTTTTCCATCCCGGATAAATTCATCGTCGGCTACGGACTGGATTATGCCGAGATATATCGCAATTATCCGGCAGTATGTGTATTAAAACCATCAGTTTATGAAAAATAGGAGTGTTAATAATGAAGAAGGAATTAGTATTAATTTTAGATTTTGGCGGGCAGGCTAACCAGCTTATTGCTCGCAGAGTAAGGGAACTATCTGTATATAGTGAAATGCTTCCCTATGACATTAGTGTGGAAAGAGTTAAAAGCAAAATGCCGAAAGCTATTATTTTTGCGGGCGAATCGCTAAATGAAGATAATACGCCTAAGTATGATGCGCGAATTAACGGTCTTAATTTACCTACATTAGAAATTACTGATATGACCGTTTGTAATCCAGAAAAACTAACTAACTTCCTATTTGACATAGCGGGACTTAAAGGGGATTGGGATTTAGATGCCTTCATAACGGAAAATATAGAAGAGATAAAGCGCAAGGTAGGCACAAAAAAAGTGTTGTGTGCCTTGAGCGGAGGTGTTGATTCCGCAGTTGCAGCTACATTAGTACATAAAGCAGTAGGAGATCAACTCATATGTGTATATGTAGACCATGGGCTGATGCGCAAAGGTGAATCAGAAGAAGTAATAAGGACTTTCCGCGAAAATATGCACATGAACTTGATTTTTGTGCAAGCAGAAGAAAGATTTTTAAATAAATTAGCGGGAGAAAGCGATCCGGAAAGAAAACGCAAAATCATCGGGGAAGAATTTATTCGCGTATTTGAAGAAGAAAAAAACAAACTAGGGGAAATAGATTACCTAGTTCAAGGTACTGTTTACCCCGATATTATTGAAAGCGGCACTAAGACTACTCAAAACATTAAAAGCCACCATAATGTGGGTGGATTACCGGAAGATATGGAATTTAAACTGATTGAACCCTTAAGATTACTATTTAAGGATGAAGTGCGTTTAGTCGGTGAAAAACTAGGTGTTAGCCCGGAAATAGTATGGAGACAGCCATTCCCTGGTCCCGGATTAGGGTAAGAGTTTTAGGGGAAATAACTAAAGAAAAATTAGATATATTAAGAGAAGCTGATGCTATTGTTAGAGAAGAAATTAAAAAAGCTGGCTTGGAAAGAGAAATATGGCAATCCTTCGCCGTACTCCCCCCCGTTAAAAGTGTAGGGGTGAAAGATGAGGCTAGAACTTATGCCCATCCTATAATAATTCGAGCTGTAACTAGTGAAGATGCAATGACAGCCGAAGTACCCCGTCTGTCTTATGACCTGTTAAATACTATAACTGCACGTATCCTGGAGGAAGTAGACGGTGTAAACCGCGTAGCCTATGACCTCACCCCCAAACCCCCAGGGACGATAGAGTGGGAGTAAATAAAACATCCTGAAAGCTAGGTGTAGAGCAAATTAACCAAGG
>CAZYLY010000171.1:0-4389 GCA_964648825.1 uncultured Syntrophomonadaceae bacterium | reverse complement strand
AGGATAATAAACTTACTTTTAAGTACAAAGCTATGTGTCTGTGAGCTGGAGGTAATTCTCGATATGACTCAATCTAATGTTTCCAGGCATTTAGGAAGGCTTAGAAATATAGGCTTAGTGAATACTACTAAGGAAGCACAATGGGTTTTTTACCAAGTTGATGAGGATTTTACGAAAGACCACGATTTGCTTATAAGTTATCTGATAAGTAGTTTTAAGAGAGATGATTTTTACCAAAAAGATTGGGAAAGGTATTTAAGATACCGCAACAGTAACCTTGATTGTCAGGCGATAACTGATGATAAAGATAGGGTACTAAAAGCTATTTGTTGTAACGGGCATAGGCTCTAAACAGGGGAGATATTTAAATGATTATTTTTGAATGGTTTAATAGCCAGTTATTAAAAATGGAATGGTTATATAAACTGGTAACTTATTTAGTAGAGAACCTTTTTAAGCTAGATATAAATAGTCGATTGGGCGGCAGTATCCACTTTTTTATTTATGATATAGTGAAAATATTTATCTTGCTATCGGTGTTAATATTTGTGATATCTTATGTGCAAAGTTTTTTCCCGCCAGAAAGAACTCGTAAAATATTAGGTGGATATAAAGGGGTTTCAGCCAATATATTAGGGGCGTTGTTAGGAACGGTTACGCCTTTTTGTTCCTGTTCATCTATCCCCATATTTATCGGATTTACTAGTGCCGGTTTGCCGATTGGGGTAACATTTTCCTTTTTAATATCCTCTCCCTTAGTTGATTTAGCTTCTTTAATATTGCTTGCCAGTATATTTAACTGGAAAATAGCCATTGCTTATGTGGTCGCCGGCATTGTTTTAGCTGTTATTGCGGGAACTATCATTAGTAAATCACATTTAGAACAGTATGTAGAGGCATTTATTTATACTAATCAGATTTTGGGAGACGAAGCAGGGACTTTGACAAGCAAAGACCGAATGGGATTTGCAAAAGAACAGGTGCTAGAAATTATAAACCGAGTTTGGCTTTATATTTTCATAGGAGTGGGCATAGGTGCAATAATTCATAACTGGATACCAGCCCATATTATTTCGACATTACTAGGTGAGGGCAAATGGTATTCGGTTTTACTTGCGACGGTAGTAGGAATTCCCATGTATGCTGATATATTCGGTACCTTACCGATTGCGGAAGCTCTAGTAGGTAAGGGTGCGGGAATCGGGACGGTGTTAGCATTTATGATGGGGGTAACGGCTTTATCACTGCCCTCTTTAATAATGTTATCTAAGGTAATTAAAGCTCGTTTACTGTTTACTTTTTTAGGATTGGTTACTATAGGTATCCTAATAATAGGCTATAGTTTTAATGCCTTTAGTTATCTATTATTGTAAATATAATAATGTGAGATGTAATGTTTAAAAAAGAAAGGGGTTTTCTTAATGGTAATCAAAATATTAGGTACAGGATGTAAAAAGTGTACGACTTTATTTGAGCATACTGAAAGCGCTTTAAAAATCCTAGGGCAGGAAGCGGAAGTTTTCAAGGTAACAGACATGAAAGATATCATGGGCTATGGGGTAATGGCTACCCCAGCTTTAGTAATTGATGAAAAGGTGGTTTCCACGGGAAAGGTTCCGAAGCCTAATGATATAGCAGGGATAATTAAAAAGCTAAATAATTGAATTATTATTTATGCAAGATTATATAAAGAAAAAATGAAGGAGAAGGAGCTGACTGATTGCAATTACAACGCTGCAACTGGGGCAATAGGCTATGTGAAAGTATGATTATAAGCCATTTAAGCGATTAGCTTAGTAGTTATTTGAGTTTTCACACAGCCTGTGACGGTTTTGGTTAGTAATTACGGCACATACTGCTCGGTAATACTTTGCACATATCCGTCTTTGGTGATAATTCTAAATAGCGGAGCATAATCACCTGGATATTGTTTAAGATATTCTACAAACTGGTTCATAGTTACCGATTCGTGGCTAATATTTTCACCCCAGCATATGATGTTATAGGAAGTGTCCTCAGTTACTTGATGAAACCTAGGGTAATTATTAGGTGGATTATAAATATAGAATCCGTTATTAAGATTATTAGGACTTATACCAAGTTCCTGCAATCGTTTACTGTCGTCAAGCGTCAGCCATTCAATCGGGTATAAATGAAAAGAAGGGTTTGAATACTTATCAACTTCAAAGTTATCAATATACCCAATATAGTTGTTCTCAGGGCTTTGCATAAAAGCTTCTATACTAGCCGAATATTGAATATTAAGTTCGTCCAGGGTAACATTTTGACCTAAAGTATCATTAATCCAGGCAATGGCAACCTGGGCAGGGTTAATAAGACCGGGCTTATGTCCATTATCAACTTCATCTTGTAGATCTTTAAAATAATGGGATATTACTTTATCAGTGTCTGGTGTAACATGGTACACATTTCCATTACCATCCATCCAGCGTTCTACACACCAGATACCATGTTCGCCTTGAACAGCTGGTTGGGATAGAAACAATTGGCATGTTTCCCCAGTTGATAATGGGAATTTTACAATAATGTGATTTCCGCTATAAGTTTCCTGGGGTAGAAGCCCCTGTCTTTCTAGGAAAATTCGCAGGGCTACTTCTTGGCCGGCTGGTTTACTAAAATCAGATTCCCCAGTCCAAGTAGTACCTAAAAAATTGGGGTTACTAGTTTCGTAAGAGAAAATCAATATTGGCTGTCCCATGCTAGCACTTTCCGTAATCCATCCATCAATGGCGTTCATTCCGCCAGGTAAACTAATTCTGCTTATATCATCTGGTTTCAGCCTATATTTTAGTTGCCATATTTCGATTGGATAGGTGAGTATATTATCGAATATTGCTATTCTTTCCAGCCGGGTTATTTTACTATCTACTATTTTTACATTAGTGTTATCATCTTCTAAAGACTTAATTTCCTTTTGCATAAATTGGTTAGCATAATCTTCTACAGTTAAATCTTCTTCTTGAGGCTGGCTCATTAGACCTATAAAAACTGCCCCGAATATAATAATTGCCAAAACTGTAACCCCAAAAGCAGTTTTTTTATAATTTAACCTATTCATAATTCCTCCTTTAAAAGCAAAGGGAACGGTTTACAGGGCCCCCTGATGGTAGGCAACATGGGTACTGGTTAAACCCATTGATTTTTTATGCAAGGGAAAGCTTAAGCTAATAAGTATAATTTACTTAAAAGAATTGATATTAAAAGCTTCGCCTTTAATAAAAGTAGAAAAATAATGCCTCATGCGTATATCTGATATGGTACGTAAGTCATAATTTTCGTTACGTAATAAATAATCAAAGACAATTCCACGGGAAAAATTAATTAATTCCCAAGCTATAGTGTGGGCATCATCAGTAAGTGGATAGGGCCCGTTTTCCTTACATTCTAACAAGGCGTTTTTAACTAGTTTATATAGTGGTATTTCATCACTATATAAGTATTCCTCATAATAATTTAAGGCGCAAATATATAACTGACGTCCCATATTGATAGCTTCTAGGGAGACTTCCATTTTAGCATTGAAAATATATAATACCTGTAAATAAGGATCATTGGTTTCTTCACAAAGTTGGGTGACTTTTTGTACTAAATCATCCATATAATATCCATAACACTGCAATATAGCATGTTCTTTGTTATTAAAATATAAATAAAATGTGCGGGGTGAAAGATCCAAGCTATTGCAAAGGGAGCGAATAGTAAAATTAATGTCTCCTTTTGCGATCATTTCGGTGATAGCTTTAATGAAATTATTATAAGTATGTTGTGATTGTTCGCTACGATTCAGTTTCATGACTGCTCCTTGTTTCTTAATAGGTGTTTTTTCCTTGTTAATAATATAGCATCTTTTTGCGAAAAGTAAATTTTTATTAAGATAGAGTATTGACTAATAATGAATAAATTAGATAGTATACAAGTATACTAAACATGTTTAGTATACTTGTAAAGGAGGAATTTTTAATGAAAAAATATAGTGTAATTGTATGGGGCTTAGGTAGTGTAGGACGGTACGCAATTAAAATGATAATGCAAAAAGAATCCCTACAACTAGTAGGAGCTATTGATATTGATCCTGAAAAGGTTGGCAAGGATGCCGGGGAATTGTTTGGCTTTGGCAAAGCGGGTGTAATAGTAAGTGATGATATTGATGGGATATTAGCCCTTGATGCTGATGTTGTGTTAATTTATTTACCTAATATGCGGGATCCGGGAAATTTTCGACCGGATGGTTTTACTCCTAATGCTGAAAATATATGTAAAGCACTTCGAGCTAAAAAGAATGTTCTTTCACCTTTACCAGTCTATCATATGCACAAAACAGCGCCTAAGCTATATGAAATGGTAAATAATTGCGCTTTGGAAAACAAT
>CAZYLY010000170.1:0-4402 GCA_964648825.1 uncultured Syntrophomonadaceae bacterium | reverse complement strand
TACATATAAAGTAGCCTTATCCGACTCTCCACCCGAGCTCATCATCATATTCGACGAGCTGCCTATACTACTGAAAATCAAATCCACTTCATTAATAGTACGTAAGGCTGCTTCAACATCATCTGCTACCACCTCAGCATCAGCTAATTTACTACCTTTGTCAATTTCGATATTAATAGCTATTTCACCTGAATCCATGCCCGGCATAAATTCCATCCCGATAAAAGGCACTAAGGCAAAAGAACCTAGCATCAATACCGTAACGATTAGAATTACCCGCCGCCGCCGTCTAAGCGCCATAGCCAGTAAAACCTTATAATGTTCCCCTAGATTATCAATCCAGCCGCCAAACTTCCTCGCCGCATTAGCAACCGCATTATCCTGCGTTTCCATCGACTTATCCGTCAGCATTCGGGACGACATCAGCGGAATAATTGTAAGAGCCACAATTAAGGAACAGAATATCGACATCGAAACCGTCAAAGCCAAAGGCTTAAATATAATCGAAGCTAAGCCCTCAACAAATACAATCGGCAAAAATACTACAATCATAGTAGTCGTAGAAGCAATTACTGCCCCACCTACCTCCGTAGCCCCCTTAATCGCTGCCTCCATAGGCGGTAAGCCTAAATGACGATGACGATAAATATTTTCAAAAACTACAATCGAGTCATCAACGATACGTCCAATTCCTAGGGCTAAGCCCCCCATAGTTAGAAGGTTGACCGTATTTTTACTAAAATACATTAGAGTAAAAGTCGCGATAATCGATAGCGGAATGGCCGTGAAAATAATCATAGTACTGCGTACATTCCTTAAAAATAGGAATAAAATAAGCATGGCCAAAATAGCACCTTCAAATATCATCTTCTTCGTATTATTTAGCGATTCATTAATATAATCAGCCTGGTTCATAACCACTTCGTAATCGATGCCTACCCCTAGTTCCTGCTTAATTTTCTCCATTTCCTTAACCACAGCAGTACAAGTCTTAACCGTATTGGCATCCGATTGCTTCATGATATGAATCCCGACCGCTAAATCCCCATTTATCTTAGTAATCTGCTTAACTTCCTTATTACCATCCGTCACCCGGGCAATATCCTTAATACGGAAGGTATTTCCCGTAGCCGACATAATAGCTACATTTTCGATATCCTCGATAGTTTCAAACTGTTGCAAGTTGCGAACAAAATATTCCCGTCCCCCTTGCTCCACCTTGCCTCCCGACATATTGAAGTTCTCCGCCATCAGCATGTTAGAAACCTGCCCCAGCGATAAGCCGTAATTCTCTAGCTTAACCGGGTCAACCTCGATTTCAACTTCCCGCTCATATCCCCCAGTAATTATGACTGATGCCACTTCCGAAATACGAGTTAAGCGCGGTTCAATCACATCATCGGCAATATCTTGTAACTGGGATAAACTCTCGCCCCCACTAATCCCCATTTGCAAAATCGGCATCATAGATGGGTCCATCTTAATAACCATCGGTTTATCCGAGCCCGAAGGCAAGAAGCGCTCAATAACCCCGATACTTTCCCGAATGTCGATAACCGCATTATCCAGGTTAGTACCCCAGTTGAAGCTCATAATGACGAAGGAGCTACCCGCTGACGAAGTCGATTGGATTTCCTGTATATTACTCAACGTATTTAAAGCCTGTTCCAGAGGCTTGGTAATCTGCGCCTCCACTTCCTCCGGCCCCGCACCCGTGTAATTAGTCATGACTAAGGCAATGGGAAACTCCATTTCCGGCAGTAAGTCAACTGGCATTTTCGAAAATGTAAAAAAGCCTAGTATCAGCAAAACCGCGACCGAGATTATCATAGTAACCGGTCGTTTAACCGCAAATTCTACTATCCGCATTATTTTGCACCCCCGGTAACTACCCGGACTAGAGTGCCATCACTAACTAAAGTATTCCCCTTAGTTATAACTCCTTCCCCTTCACTAATTCCACTGACTATTTCCACATAATTATTATTTTCGATACCTAAGGTGATTTCACGTTCCCGCGCCCGTTTTTCTTCATCCACCACAAATACTATCGTACGTTCACCCTTAGGAACAATGGCGGCGGCCGGCACACAAAGAGCACCCTCCTTACTTTCCGTGGCGATGCCTACCTCAGCTAGCATCCCCGACTTAATTAAGCCTTCCTCATTAGGCAAGGAAACCTTCACCTTATAAGAGCGTTTCATCGGATCAACTACACTAGCCACACTTTCAATCTGTCCCTTAAAGGCTTTATCTGCCACTGCCTTAATGATTACATCAGCCGCTTCCCCGACCGCTATATTATTAATCTCGCTTTCACTAGCTTGTACTTCTATTTCTAATTGGGAGGTGTTACTGATTACGGCTACCGGGGAAGCAGGGCTAGCCATATCCCCTACCGCGATGTTTATACTGCCGACTACCCCTGCAATCGGCGTAGTAACCGTACAGTTATTAATCATAAGTTCCGCATTTTGTATATTTAACTGCGCCTGTTCTACTCCAACTTCAGCCTGCTCATGACCACTGCGAGCCGCCTCCATTTCCCTAGACGAAAGCGCCCCCGCTTCATATAATTTTTCCGCCCGCTCCAAAGCAGTAGTCGCCGTATCCAAGCCTAGTTCAGCCATGCGCAAACCCACTTCCGCTAACTGCACACCAGTCGCATAATCACTGCTGTCTAAGGTGATGAGCGTTTGCCCAGCCTGGACATAATCCCCCGGCTTAACCGGAATCCCCGTCACCCGTGCCGAAGTCTTAGCAAGGATGAATACCTCATCCTTACCCTTAACAGTTCCCGATAACCTCACACTCTTAGCAATATCCCGAATACCGGCTGCTGCAGTCGTTACCGTCAACTCCTGTTCCTTCACGACCTCCTGCTCCTGCCCACAACCAGTTACAAAAGCGGATATAAAAAATACCCCTAATAATAGCCCTATTACACTTCTCCTCTTAAACACCTATGTATGCCCTCCCAGTTCAATATCAAAATTTCTCCCCGACCGACCGGTCAGTTACAATATTTTAATTATACCTTCCCCCCCATTTCCAGGTCAATAGAATAATTTGTGAGGAGTGAGGGAGAGGGTAGCGGCGAATTCATTCTCCGCGCGCGGCATCATCCCGAACCCAATCACCATCCCCTAGTTACATTTGCTCAAATTAGGTGTATAATTTAAAAAAACCTAAAAGCAGGTGAATTAATGACTACTAAAGAAAAATATGAATACTGGTTAGAAGCTGCTCAATACGACTTAGATTCTGCTAAAGTAATGTCTCCCTTAACACATAATATTTGGAATATATTTAGGCAACTAAGGCAATACTTGCCTGATAATGAGCATTTGATTATTGAAGAATTAGATAATATTTTAATAAAATATAAGCACTTTTTTGTTGAACTCTTATCGTATTATATTTCCGGAAGATACCCCAGCTTTAAAGAGAAAATATCCAGCACAATTGATAGAAATAAAGCACAAATAGTTTTGGAAAAAACTGAGGAGGCATTTTTATGGATAGAATCCCTGAGTCAATTCAAGAAGTAATAGATAAATACATTAGCGACCTTAAAAAACAAATTCCTATTGAAAAGGTATTCATATTTGGCTCATACGCTAAAGGAAGCCCCCATAGTAATAGTGATATAGATATAGCAATATTTTCAGATTACTTTAAAAATATGAGTAGAATTGATAGTCTTTATTTCCTTTTATTAAATGCAGTGGATTATGAAATTGATTTAGAACCACAAGGTTTTACCATGGATGAATATAATATGCCAGTCGGATTAGTAAGTGAAATAGTCAATACCGGTATTGAGCTTGCAATGTAGGGACAACCACGACACTCCTTGACACAGTGGAACGGATGAAAGCCATTTCTATATATGTCATCCTGAACGAAGTGAGGGATCTTTCCCCATGACATATAACCCCAGTAAAGTAGAGGCGAATTCATTCGCCGACCAACCCAGTACCCGACATAAACCAAACTAAGGAGACTTGCAAATGAAACTTAAAAACCACCTAACCACCCTACTCCTAACCACCCTACTAATCTTAATACCCCTAACACCGGCATCAGCTACCACCCTAGACGAAGTAAAATACCTCCTTGAAAACTATTACGTTAAAGAAGTTCCCCCTGCCGCCTTATCCGCTACTACCATAGAGAAAACTATTAAAAACTTAGGCGACGAACATACTAAATACTGGACCAAACAAGAATTTGAAGAATTCGCAGACTACATGGATCCGCATTTCGCCGGATTAGGCATATATATAGAAGCAGTACCAGAAGGAATGCAGGTAATCGGAATTATCGATAATACCCCCGCCCAATATTCCGGGTTAAAACCTATGGATATAATCACAAACGTGAACAACACCCCCCTATC
>CAZYLY010000169.1:0-4490 GCA_964648825.1 uncultured Syntrophomonadaceae bacterium | reverse complement strand
GCTAATACACCTTCCTCCATGGCTTCAACTAAACCTTTTTCAACTGCAGGGAAATATTGCCGCGGTACTGAGCCGCCGAAAACATTTTCTTCAAATATAAAGTTTCCATCAAAACTAGGTTCGAACTTTATCCATACATGACCAAATTGTCCGTGTCCGCCTGACTGTTTTTTATGCTTACCTTCAACTTCAACGGTACCGCGAATTGTCTCACGATAAGGAATTCGCATTTCTTTAGTAATAACATCTACACCAAATTTACGAGCAAATTTTTCGATTAATATTTCAACATGAGTATCACCCATAGCCGTCAGTATAGTTTGTTTCGTTTCCGGGTTCTTTTCTACTTTAATTGTGGGGTCTTCTTCGCTTAATCTCTGAATTGCACCACTAAGCTTATCTTCATCCCCTTTACTCTTAGGCTCAATTGCCATACTTAAAGTAGGGGTGGGGAATTTAATCTCATCTAATATGACCGGATTAGCTTTAGTAGTTAATGAATCACCGGTGGAAGTAACATTAAGTTTTGCAACAGCTGCAATATCGCCAGGGTATAATTCTGGAACATTAGCCTGTTCCTTACCAGTCATAATTAAAATTTGCGCAATTTTTTCTTCTTTTTCTTTGTTAGCATTATATACTGTGCTTTCAGCTTTAAGTTTGCCGGTAAATAAACGGAACATATTAAGTCTGCCTATATAGGGGTCGGCAATAGTTTTGAAAACTTGAGCACTTAGAGGTCCATTCTCAATGTCTTTACCTTTTACTACAGGGTTGTGATCTGGTGTAGCAGCACAATCAACAATAAAGTCCATCAATGGTGTTACCGCAATATTATTTGTGGAGGATCCACAGAATACAAATACTGCTGAACCATTAGTAGCTGCTGCTTTTATGCCTTTGGTTATTTCTTGGTCAGTTAGTTCTTCGCCTTCTAAATACTTTGCGAGTAACTCATCGTCAGCTTCGGCAGCTGCTTCAATTAATTCTTCTTTGTATGTTTCTACCTCGTCCATCATATCAGCGGGTATTTCTTCAACTGACATTTTACCAGTAGCTTTTTCAAAGATATAGGCTTTCATTGTAATAAGGTCAACTACACCCTTGAAGTTATCTTCAGCGCCTATAGGTAATTGCACGGGCACTACTATATCAGAAAACGCATTTTTTATACCATCTAGAGATTTATAAAAATCTGCATTTTCACGGTCCATTTTATTAATATAAACGAATTTAGGGATGTCGGGGAAGTTATTCCAAATAATTTCGGTTTGTACTTCTACCCCAGCAGTGGCAGAAATAAGTACTACCATAGTATCAATAACTTTCATAGTACCTACTACTTCAAAATAAAAATCTGAATAACCTGGAGTATCTAATACATTAATTTTATGTTCCTTATATTCACAAGGCACTAAGGTAGTGCTAATTGTAATCTTTTTCTTAATTTCCTCAGGATAAAAATCTGCCACCGTATTCCCGTCATCAACTTTTCCTAATCTTTTAGTAGCTCCGGTATTAAAGACCATAGCTTCGGCTAATGAAGTCTTTCCAGTCCCTCCATGACCGACAAGAGCAATATTACGAATGTTACTTGTGGGGTAAACCTTCATTAAACAACCTCCTCATAAAATACTGTATGACTGTAAAAATGGTACTATACTTTAGCTAAACAGGCAAAAACTTTTTTATAAAATATTTTAACGGGGTTTAAAAATATAAAACACCCAGTAAAGTAAGATAGCAGCAACAATAAATAGTATTAACTGATAAAAAATGATTCCTTTGAAAGCGTCTATAATTAGAGTAAATACTGTGCCTAATGCTACAGGAAATAGTACTAATTTGCTAAATGGCTTATCAGGATAATTGCTATTATGACGTTTATTTTTTATGTAGGAAATATTTAATACTGCAAAAAATAATAAAACATTTAATAACCAGCTTAATATTAACATTTCTTTACCATTCTAAATAATCAGCAAAAGCGTTTTTATATTCAGCAATAAGCTTGTAATCGGTTAAGTCAAGATTTATCGGCGTAATACTAATATATCCTTCTTGAACTGCTATAACATCACTATTTTTTTCTTGCTCCTCTTCTTTAACTCCGCCCCCTAACCAATAATAAGTATTACCGCGTGGATCTCTTCTCTCCTCAAATAGATTATCATAATTTCTTACCCCTAACTTTGTTACCCTAATACCTTTTATTTTTTTACCGGGAATAAAAGGAATATTCACATTAAGTAAAGTAGTAGAAGCAATATTATGTTGCATTACTGTTTGTACTACGGTGCGGGTAAATTTAGCAGCAAAATTAAAATTCATATCTATATCATAAGAATCAAGAGAGACTGCTATAGAGGGGGTTCCCATAATTGTTCCTTCAGCCGCCGCTGATACTGTTCCTGAATATAGTACATCAGTACCCAGATTAGGGCCATGGTTTATGCCTGATACAACTATATCAACATCCTTCACTAATTTGCTCATAGCTAACTTAACACAATCTACTGGAGTGCCGCCTACTATCCATCCAGCCACTATTCCGGGCATTTTAGTTTCAACTGCCTTAATCGGCTCAAATACAGTTATCGAATGACCAGTGGCACTTCTTTCCCTGTCAGGTGCAACTAAATAAATTTCGCCAATAGTGCTTAGTTCTTTAATTAAGGCATGAATCCCTTTAGCATGAGCACCATCATCATTGGTTAATAATATTTTCATCAGAGAAAGAAACCTCCCGTTCCAGAAGATGAATATGTTTAACTGGCCAATAAATCATAAAAGCTTTTCCTTTAATATGATCTTCAGTTAACCAAGCATTCCAGAGGTGGCTATCGAAACTATGGTTGCGGTTATCGCCTAATACCAGTAAACTATCCTCCGGGACTACTACTGGCCCAAATTCATAGATTATAGTTTCGTTAAGATATGGTTCATCAAGAGGAACATCATTAATAAATACTAAATTATCCTTTACCTCGACTTTATCACCGGGTAATCCGACTACCCTTTTTATATAATCTTGATCGGAACCTACTGACTTAGGGGGTTCAAAAACAATTATATCACCCCTTTGGGGGTCCTTAAAACGATAAATAAATTTATTAACTAATACTCGGTCTTGTATTTGCAAAGTAGGCAGCATGGATGCTGATGGTATTATTCTGCCTTCTACCACAAAAGTTCTAAGAATCATGGCCAAAATAAATGCAGTTATAATTATAGATAGCATTTCTTTTAGAAAAGCCTTAATTTCTTGATTCATAAAATTCACCTCAAGTTTTTTTAGAATTCATAAATATTAATAGTCATTTCGTTTTTTTCTTTATTTTTAGTAAGTCCAAACATAATCCCTTTTTCTTTTAAGCTTTTATTTAAAAAGTCAATTATATATACTAATTCTGGATTTACTGCAAAGCTTTTAAAAGCTATTATTTCAAGTTTTCCTTTATCCTCCTGCAAAATCCCGCTCTCCTTTCCTTGTATATTGTAGTTTAAGGACAAGTTATTTACAAGTTAATAGAATAGTTAAGTTAAACCTAACCAGGGATGTACTTGCGGAAGAATACGGACATCATTAAGGTAATTCATACAATATCCTTGTAAAGCTATACAAGTAAATATATCTACACCCTTTTCCAGCTTTCCAGGAGTAACCGGCTGAATAAAAAATGGAATGTCAGGATTCACCTTTTGAACCATCTCCATAACTGCAGTAATTTCATCTTCTATATATCCCGGAGTTATAACCATTTTAATATAACAGGGCTTTTTTTTAGCAATAATTAAAAATTCCTCGTGTACTTTTAGGTAGTCCCTCCCTACAGTGGAAGGTAACTTAATATCCATACTTATACAATCAAACAGGTTAATTACTTTTTGCAACTCACGAGGTAAAGTTCCATTAGTTTCTAATAAGAACTTTTGTTTTTTTCCCTGATAGTTTAAGATAAGCTTTCCCATAAATTCCGCATTTAATAAGGGCTCCCCACCAGTAAAACTAACCCAAGGTGAATTATAGAAATTAATAATGTTACTTATCTGTTCAACCGTAAAGGGATTAGGCACAATTTCTAATTTTTTTGTGGTACCTATTTCATAATATACATTACAACAATCTTCATTATTAAATGTAGTAGAAGTATCACAATAAGAACAACGCAAATTACAACCTGAAAACCTAATAAATACCTGCCTAGTGCCTACTAAAGCTCCTTCACCCTGAATAGTGCATAATATTTCATTCAGGTTAGCTTTCAAAAGTGACACCCCTGACTTTACATCTAGCTTCATAAATTTTTTCTAATTCTTGTTTATATCTATTCATTACATTAAGCGCAAAAGCTTTAACATCAGGAACACCTAATTCTTCTAAACCTATGGCTGGGACAGGGGTACCAGTAGTTTTAATATTCAGCCCGACATGTATTAAGGTCGAAACCATTGACTGAGTTGCAATAGATACTGATAACTTTCTCTGA
>CAZYLY010000168.1:0-4491 GCA_964648825.1 uncultured Syntrophomonadaceae bacterium | reverse complement strand
CATTTTTCACCCCGTAAGTAAACTTATATCTATCCAAAATATTACTCGCAATCGCCAGCCCCAGACCTGAACCTCTAACCTTACTACGGGCAATATCAGCTTTTTTATACGGTTGCCATATGGCATCTATAATATCTTCCGGGATATGACTACCACTATTATATAATTCCAGGGTATCTGCAGTTATCCTGATGTTAATTTTTCCGCCTTCAGGGGTATTATCTAGTCCATTAACAAAAAAGTTATTAACCACCCTTTTTATTAATTCCGAATCAGCCCTAATTACATTATCCCCTTCCAGTTGAATAGTGATAGATTTTTCATCACCGATATCTTTATAATGATTAATAATACCCGCACATATTTCACCCAGGGATACTTCCTCATATTTTAGGTTAACAGCACCCGCCTCTAGCCGTGATAAATCAAACATTTCCCTAATAATTCCATCCATACGCTCAACATTATTTTGGATATTAACTGCATATTGTTCCCTTTTTTCAGTATGGACATTTTCTATCAGATTTTGCGCATATCCCGAAATAATACTTAAAGGAGTTTTTAAATCATGGGCTAAAGCGTTAGTCATTTCTTGGCGCTGTTTTTCTAGTCTTTCCCTACTTTTATAAGTATTATAAGTCTGTCTAGCTAGTAGTAAAGCGACTATAATAAATACTAATAAACAAGAACCCCATACAAACATCAAGGTCGCAGCACATCTTTGCCACAAATTTACCTCTTCCGCCAAAACTGTCCAAAACTCGCTATAATAACTTTCATCTTTTTCAACATTTACGGAATTTTTATAAGGATGTGCTAAATATAAACGATAATTAAATAAGCCGATTCTTTCATTAACACCAAATCCCATCTGCTGGGAAATCATTTTTAATTTATCTTGATCTAATACCATTTCCCGTAACTTAGCTTGGGTAGTGCGGTTATAACAGCTTTGAATACTAGGCTGGATACTGCTATGTTCAAAATAAGGCAAATCACGGTCATTTTCATAATCATTAACATATATAATCTCACCTGTATGAGTGCCACTACTAGAGTTCACCTGCCTATTTTCATCTAATCTACTGGCATACATAGGTACAATCTCAATTTTATGGGGAATAACCATCTCATTATCCACCCATAAGCCTTCTAAAGATAAGGAATATCCGGCAAGATCACCCACTTCTTTAGCTTTAGGTTCAGCATATAAATAATTCTCTAGTTCACTGACTTCTTGCTCATTAAACCATTCGTGCGGATTAATGTAGCCCGATGCTGAATAATGTTTATTACCTTCACTATATTCAGTATAGTTACATAACCAGTAATCATTAGTATTAAAAAGCAGTTCAAAATCACCGCTATATAAAGCAAATTCAGTTCCTGAACTGGTAAATAATCTCGAATGGTTAATTAATTCCTTTTTTAGTAAAGAAGCATCTGTAATCTGATTATTACTATCCATATGGCTAACTAGAACTTCCTCAATATTACGATTGGCGGCCATCGCGAAAGTGCCCAGTTCTCTGCTTACAGTTTGCTTTTCCTGTTCTACTAAAAATATGCTAAAACTAGACATCAAGACAAAGTAAATGGCTAAAAAGGCTGCTACAGTACGCATATAGATGGTGCGTTTAGTTTTATTTTGGTTCATTTTCACCCCTCCAGTTTATAGCCTATTTTAATTACAGTTTTAATTTGCCCAGCCGCTTCCCCTAAAGATTTACGCAGGTTTTTAACATGATTATCTACTACCCTGTCATTACCATCGAAATCATATCCCCATATCCGAGTTAAAAGGCTTTCACGGCTTACTACCCTGCCGCTATTTTCCAGTAGCATTTTCAAAATCGCATATTCTTTAGGAGCTAGTATAATTTCCTCATCATTTACATAAACCATATAACGATAGTGATCTAATTTGATTTGCCCTACTACCATCATTTCGTTTATCACCATACCCTTAGCCCGCTTTATTAAAGCCGTAACCTTCATATAAAGCTCTGCTAAAGAAAAAGGCTTAATTATATAATCATCGCAGCCTAGATAATATCCATGTAGCCGGTCACTTTCACTATGCTTGGCTGTGATGAAAATAATAGGAACATCACTATCCCGCCTTAGTTCTCGACAAATTGTAAACCCATCAACCCCGGGCAGCATTATATCTAAAAGCACTAAATCATAATCATTTTCCCTACACTTAACTAGACCTTCCTTACCGGTTCGCGCCGCATCTAGACTATAAAGTCCTGCACCCTTTTCATCAAAATAATCCGTAATGATTTCCGTCAATTCAGCATCATCTTCAACAAGTAGAATATTATAAGCCACTTTTTCACCTCCAAATACAGATTAACATAGGGATATATCTTTTTTGTGTCTTTGAAAAATAAAACTGGGGTTCAAACCTGACCCCAGTTCCCATTACAATTGTTTTTTAAGTTCTACTACATAATCCTCTCCGTAAAAAGCGGATAATAGGGCACTTGATTAGAATAAGTAATAAAAAGATAACTATTAATAATTAAGAATAGGAAACATACGATTAATAAAAGCCTACTTTGTCCAGTAAAATTCCTATATATTTCCCCTTCCAGATAATAGGCTATGAAACCGCTAATGTAAGTTAAAATAACGACTAAAACTATTCCAGTTGTGCCCCCAGGCAATTTATTAAAGATGCCCGAATATAAATAAAATATAGAGAAAATAGCTCCTGCGATAAATTGGGCACTAATTAGCCTAGATAGAATGAAATTATACCAATCATAGCTATAACGCGCTACGGTGTAATAACCCCACTCTAATAAGCTTAAGGTAATGCCACTAAAAAACCCTATTTTTAGATGCTGCCATATAGATTCCGAATTCGCGAATATCGGTAAAGCAATTACATCTTCACCAAAATGGAATAGTGTATAAATAATTACAAATAAAAAACTTTTAATAATTAACCTTTTCATTTCCCGTCCCCTTCCACATTTATTGCTGCCTCATTTTTAAATACTTCTCCTCGTAAATATGCAAATCCTGCCGCTATTAGTTGCAAAATAAAACCCAAGAGGATCCTTGAGTTTTCCCCTTGGGTAAAAGACTTTATATTAATTTACTAATGCTACTAATCCGTCGCTATTACTATGGCTTCCTTAACTCAATTTCCCAAGCATTTTTATCATCATTAACAATGTTAATCTCGTAACCACTAGATTTGGCTAATTTACATACATTTTCTTTAGAAACTTGGCTAGTGCCTAAAACTAATAACTCCTTAATTCCTTGGTCTATTACTTTTTTAGTCTTAATTACCGGCATTGGACAGCTAAGACCCCTTACATCAACCTTTTCCATTTATAAAACCTCCTATTCTTCCCTATAGCTCCAGCCTATAACTCCCATTAAGGCAATGCCGACTACACAAGCTATTTGACCATAAATAGTCACCCCCGCAGCAGAAGCCGCAAACATAAAGTTATGAGCAATACCAGCTCCCACAATCATACCAAATACAACTGCAGCTGCATCCATATCCCCTTCTCCAGAAAGAATAAGTTGTCTTAAAGGACATCCACCTAATAAAGTCGCCGTCAAGCCGACTAAAAATAAGCCTAAGAAGTTCCAGATATGCATTGTATGTGCAATCGGCTGACCCTCGAAACCTGCTTTAAAAAAGCCGAAAGAAAGATTTAAAACTAAAGCACCTAAGAATATTCCGATAAAGCCTAATAATAAATAATTATCCCTAATCAAAATAAAATCCCTAATGCCCCCACTTAGACATAAGCGCGTTCTTTGGGATATAAACCCGACTATTAATCCTACCGCGAGGGAAATTACTAAAGGAGCAAACATAGAGCCAGGCCCTTCACTACTGAAAAATATAGGGCCGCCAGCAGCATCATTAAATATAGTTCCTTTTAAAAGCAAGAAAAATAGAAGAGCAAAAACTAAAGGTAATAAATATCCGCCCGCTTTGCCGTGGCTATATTCAGCTACCCCTAGGTTAAATCCTTTTCTTAAGAAAAATACCCCGGCACCTACTCCGGCTATAAAGCCAAATAACCCTACAATTGCGTTAAAGTCTCCCCCTGCTATCCTTAACACGTCCCGTAGAGGACAGCCTAAAAATACTAAAGCCCCAATCATCATAAAAATACCCATCACAAAACGAACTAAAGTAGCCGAGCCGCCCCTAGACTTAAATTCCCCCGCAAAAGAGGATGTTAATAGGGCTCCAAATACAATTCCTATAATTTCCGGGCGGATATATTGCACTACTCCCGCTCTATGTAGTCTAATAGCACCTGCTATATCCCGCTCAAAGCAGGCAATACAAAAACCCATGTTGGGAGGATTACCTAATTTTACTAAAACTACCGCAATTGCCCCCACAAACAACCCACTCGCTAAAATTAACCACTTCGCTCTGTCCAAAAATAAACCTCTCCTTTCATGACCACGAGTTATACTATTTATTATTTTATATCA
>CAZYLY010000167.1:0-4537 GCA_964648825.1 uncultured Syntrophomonadaceae bacterium | reverse complement strand
CCCCTGCTGGTTTTGACTGGCAATATACCGAAGTAACCGATAAAGTCCTAAAAATGGAAGTCAATAAATGCCCTATGGGTACCTACCGCGACAGTCTTGGCCTGGAGTTAATCCCCTGCAAACTTGGATCTGACCAATTGTACCGTGCTTTGGCGCAGACCATCAATCCTAATTTTGAAGTTACTTGTGTTCATGCCCATCCCGACCCCCGCATCGAAGGGGTAATGTGCCGTTGGGAATTCGTATTAAATGATTAAATTAAATAAGGAGGAGGTTATTTAATGAAGCCATTAGAAGATATAAAGGTTCTTGATATGACTTGGGTTTATAGTGGTCCCTATTGTACATTTATGCTTAATGATATGGGTGCCGAAGTAGTTAAATTAGAAACTCCACAAATAGGTGACCATACCCGTTATTTTCCTCCCCTGAAGAACAACTGGAGCGGTTATTTTTATATGCTTAATCGCGGTAAGAAATCGGTTACCTTAAACCTTAAAGACCCGGAGGGTAAAAAATTATTTCTTGAATTAATTAAACATTTTGATGTTGTAACCGAAAACTTTGTACCTGGTACCCTGGATCGTTTAGGGGTTGGATACGAAGTAGCCCGAGAGGTAAACCCAGGCATCATTTATGCTTCTATAAGTGGGTTTGGTAGTACTGGACCCTATGCTAAACAACCTTGTGTAGATCCAGTTGCCCAAGCCATGGGGGGATTAATGAGTTTAACCGGTTATCCGGGAATGCCTCCATTAAAAACGGGACCGGCTGTTGCTGATGCTTTAGCAGGTATGAACTTAGCTATTGGTATCTTAGCGGCCTTGCAAATGAGAACAAAAACTGGAGAAGGGCAAAAAATAGATGTATCGATGATGGATTCTGTCTTTGCTGTTTTAGAAGAATCAATAATTAGAAGCAGTATGACTGGAAACCCATTACCGGCCCGTGGAAACACCGACCCCCTTGGGGCACCTTGGGATGCCTTCCCCACTTCCGATAACCATTGGGTTATGGTTTGTAGTTTCGGGGGAGATAAATTCTACGAAATCTATACGGCAATTGGCCGCCATGATTTAGTGGAAGAATACCAAGGATATGATGAAGCAGCTATTGAAAAACGCTCTGAAAACCTGATTATGCTTAATGCTGCTTTTGCTGAATGGACTATAACTAAAACTGCTGAGGAATTGATTCAATTCTGTAACGAAGTTCGCATTCCAACAGGTGTAGTTAAGGATGTCAATGAACTACTAGAAGATCCACAAATATTAGCGCGCGAAATGGTCTTCGATGTGGAACATCCGAAACTTGGTGCAGTAAAATCTTTTAATCTACCTATAAAATTCTCTGGTGCCGAAGTTGGGGTTAAGCCAGGCAATCCTCCCATGGATCCTATTTTAGGGGAGCATAATGTCGAGATTTTAACTACTTTATTAGGATTAAATCCAGAGGAAGTTTCTACTCTACAAGATAAAGGTATAATTTAGTTTTATAAGCATCCAAAGCTTTAGTGGTCGCTTGCTAGCCTTCCTAATAAAACCGATCACTAATAGTTATCCTCGGTAACTAACAAAATGTAAGGAAGGTGTTTTTGTGAATAGCAATAAAGTGTTTTATGGTTGGTGGATTGTCTTAGGCTGTTTTTTAATCATGGCAGCTACTACTGGAATAGTAATGAACAGCATACCTAATGCCTACGGGCCTATTGCTGCTCAATTTGGTTTTCAAATAGGTGAAGTTTCTACTACTACAGCTTTAGTTGCATTAGCTGCAATGTTTACCGCTTTGATAGTCGGTAAATTAATGAACACCATAAATGTACGTATATTAACTACTTTTTTTAGTTTTTTTGTTATAGGTGGATTAATAGGTTATTCTTTTTGTACTACATTAACCCAATTTTATATAGCTTCGATTATAATCGGAATTGGTGCTGCGGGCACTTATTTAATCCCCCCATCTGTCATTCTTACTAATTGGTTTGAGGAAAAAAGGGGCTTAGCTATTGCTATTACTTTCACTGGAGCAGGTATAGGCGGAGCAGTTTTTGGTCCATTGTTAGTCTACTTGATTGGAACTATCGGAGTTAGTAAGACTTTTTTGGTTTTGGGAATTTTATCAGCAATTTTACTCTTGCCAATTACACTTTTCGTTCTAAGATTAACTCCCCAAGAAAAAGGACTTTTGCCTTTCGGTAGTAAAAATGGAAATAGTGAAAGTGATGCTTCTATAGAAGATAATTTAGATGAACAAAAAGGGTTAACTCTAGGCCAAGCTGCAAAAACCGCAAGTTTCTGGATGTTAGCTTTTTCTATTTTGCTATTTGCTGCCGCTACTTTAGGGGTTAATATGCATATCCCTAATTACTTCACCACTGCAGGTTATTCGGCAGCTTTTGCTTCGGGAATATTTGCCGCCTCCAACTTTATATTGACCTTTGGTAAGCTAGTGCTAGGTTCGGTTATTGACAGATATGGAGTTAGAAATAGTATGTTTTTTATATTCACTATAGGTTTTCTAACCATGTTTTTAATCATCCCCTCCGCTAATATTAAATGGCTTACCTATATTTTCGCGGCTGTTTCGGGATTTGCAGCGGCTATCATGACTATACCAGCAGCACTGTGGACTGCCGCTATTATGGGGAAGAAGGATTTTGCTATTATTTATTCAGTAATGAATGTTTTTCTAACCCTTGGAGTAGCCCTCGGTTCACCCATAAGCGGTTATATCTTAGATGCTCAAGGCAGCTATTTACCCGCCATAAAATTATGGATGGCAGTTTTAGCCGTGTCCATGGTCTTAGCCTTATTATCGTATCATAAAAGACCTGTTTTGGAGTAAATACCCTGCCCTAGTCATATCACCCTATAAAATCTAACAGGCTCTTGTTTATCGCACTCCCGCATCGTGGAGGCTTACTTCCAAGAGCCTGTTTAACTTTGTAACAACTATTAGTTATGCTAACTGGTCGGGATGACAGGATTCGAACCTGCGGCCTCCTAGTTCTTATATCAGGCGTTCTAGTTCTAACGGGTTGTTATATTATACAAACTAATATGATATAAAAAAACCATAAGCAAACTACCTATTCAAAATAATATTTAACCAAAAAAAGGCGAACTTTTTGGAAAGTAATGCTATAATTATGTTGTCAGTGTCTGTAGCCAGATCTTCTCCCTTTTGGTTCACAGCACTTTCCTTAAAATTCCAAATGATTATACAAATACTGTTTCCTGTTTCATGATTATTTACGTAAAAATCATTGACTTACTTTACAAGTAATACTTGTACGCATATACTATAAGTAACAGAACCCGCCACACCTCTTCCCGCACTTGTGCGGGTATGTGACCCACGGCGGGACATTTTATTTTTGGGGAAGGCATCTTTATTATGGAGCATAAACCTTTAAAACCTGTATTATCCTTAGAAGCACAGGTAGATTTATTGCAATCTCGGGGCTTAATTATCAATGATACTAAACAGGCAATTAAGATTTTGAGCAATGTGAATTATTATAGATTAAGTGCCTATTCTTTGGGATTACGAAAAGATGATGTCTTTTTTACCGAAGTATCTTTTGATCAAATATACCAACTATATAATTTTGACACTAAACTACGTCATCTTTTGCTATCGGCTATTGAACTGATTGAAATAAAGTTTCGCACAAAAATAGCATATTATTTGGCGATGGAATACGGGGCTATGTCTTACCTTGATGTTAACCTATTTAAAAGTAATACTAGACATCAAGCCTTTATTATTGAATTTGAGCGCGAAAAAGAACGACAAAAAGAGACCGCTTTTGTTAAGCACCATATGAGTACATATGGTGGGATAATGCCCGTTTGGGTTGCAGTTGAAATTTGCTCTTTCGGAATGATATCCAAACTATTTAGTAATCTCAAAGTTAAATATCAAAAAAACTTTGTTCAAAATTATCTCGCAAAACCTAAAGGATTTAATGATTACTTTATTAGCTGGCTACGCTGTTTAGTTGATGTAAGAAACATATGTGCTCACTATGGTCGTATATATAACCGTATATTGAGCAGTAGTCCTAAGATACCAAATCGTTTTTCCGATGCAGATTTAAACTTAAGAAGAATATTTCCTTTATTAATAGTAATTATCTTGTTACTTGAAGACTTTGATACAACTACATCCTTTATAACTAATATTGCTGCTCTTGTCGAGGCTCACCCAGCAGTAAATCTTTCTTTGATTGGTTTCCCAGATAATTGGAGGACCGTTCTAGATAAAGCTCGATAAGCATTTCAATGGTCGGGATGACAGGATTCGAACCTGCGGCCTCTTGGTCCCGAACCAAGCGCTCTACCAAGCTGAGCCACATCCCGACGCATCCATTATTTTAACTGATTAGAAAAATAATTTCAAGCAGGATTACTGCATTTTACTTATGGCAGCTATTATATAACAGTTGCCCAATATAATTAGCAAAGATAACCCCTAAGTAAAAATTAATCAAGGCACAAAGTAATGCTAGTAAGGGCAGTACAAAAATAAT
>CAZYLY010000166.1:0-4620 GCA_964648825.1 uncultured Syntrophomonadaceae bacterium | reverse complement strand
ACCGAAGCAGGCAAGCCGCTTAGACCCGGGGAAGTTGCTGAACTATCCGGTATGGATAAAAAAGAAGTAGATAAAATTATTAAGAAATTAAAGGATGCCGATAAAATCCATTCCCCTAAAAGATGCTTCTATGAGCCTAAATAAGTAGAAAAAGGTAATTTAACACCAGTTTGTTTCGCAAGCTTACAGATTTTTATAGGAAGTGCCTTGAGTGGTGCTTCCTTTTTCATATGCAGAAATTGGGCAACCACAAATCGCTCTTACAGCTCTCCTCACTCCTAAAAAGTGTGTCAATACCCCCGTCCCCATGACATAGGTGCTAATTTTTACTATTTAACTACCTTGTTAGGCAGGAATTATTTGATAAAGGCAGAATTTATTAAATAGTAACAATAAACTACAAAATATTATATGAATCTAACCATTTCTATCGGAAAGGAGCTGATTTTGTTCCTATGAATGACAAGCTTAAATGGCTAGCTTTAATAGCCGGACTAGGAGTTTTAGGTTTTGGCATGATGTTAATGGTTAAAATTCCTGCTTTAGGGTTATCCGAGGTAGAATTTTGCGGTCAATGTCATATTATGGATGAACAGGCTGACAGCTACTTACATTCCCCTCATGCCCAGGTTGCTAATTGCGGAGATTGTCATTCTCCCCACAACCTAGTTTTAGGTAGTATGCATTCTTCTTATAGTGGTGCTAGGGATGTTTATCGGGTAGTAACAAATACTGCTCCTAAGGTCATTCGCGCTAATAGTTTAAGCAAAGGCATACTACAAGATAACTGTATAAGATGCCACGGTGATACGGTGAGAATGATTGGTGATACTAGTGAAAATGGCGGCAATGATTGTTTCCAATGTCACAAAAGTATAATACACCCTAAAAAATAGTAAAGGAGTGGATATAGTTGTCAACTGCAAGGCTAAAACAAATTGCGATGATTGTGGTACCGGTACTAATCATAGTATTAGGAGTAGGAATCATATTATTTAACCGTAATAATACGGCTCTGGAGGAAGGTCCGGTAGGCGAAATTGCTCTTAATGAGACTAATTCAGAAGCCTGGGCTAAATTTTACCCCGCCCATTGGGATAGCTACCAAGCTAATGCGCTAAATACAGAGAATCCTTCTCATTTAGATGGAAAGCCCTATTTAAAAGAAATGTACGCTGGTTTTGGATTTGCCGTAGAATATAATGAGCCTCGCGGCCATGTGTATACCGTTGAAGATATATTAGCTATTGACCCAGCCCGTAAAAAAGCCGGTTCTTCTTGTATAACTTGTAAATCACCGCAGGTTCCCGGTTTAATGGAAAAATACGGTGACCAGTATTACTTAATGACATTTGATGAAATAAAAGACGAACTGACTGAACCTATCGGCTGTTTAGATTGCCATGACCCCAAAACTATGGATTTACGTTTAAGCCGCCCCGCTTTAATTGAAGCTTTAGAGCGCCAAGGTCGAGACATAAATAAGCTTACGAATCAAGAGATGCGCAGCTTAGTATGTGCCCAGTGTCATGTAACTTATTATTTTGCTCCCGAAACTAAAAGGATTACTTTCCCTTGGGATAAGGGCTTTAAGGCTGATGAAATATTATCTTATTATGACGAAATGAGCTTTAGTGAATGGGTACATCCTAATGCCGATACTGGAGTTGTAAAACCGCGCCATGCGGAATACGAGACCTTCTTAAATAGTACGCACCAATCAGCCGGCTTAGCCTGTGCCGATTGTCATATGCCTTACACTAAAGTTGGTAATAAGAAAATTAGTTCCCATACTTGGCAAAGCCCCTTAAATAATATTGAGCAAAGCTGTACTACTTGTCATCGTAATGATACGGAATGGCTGCGCTCCAGGGTTACTACCATTCAAACCCAAACTAAGCAAAGTCAGGATTTAGCCGGCGCAGCTATAGTTGAAGCTATTAATGAATTAAAATTATGCCAAGATAGTGCTGATGTTAATACGGCTAAACTAGATGAAGCTAAGGCAGAGTTTCGTAAAGCCCAGTGGTATTTAGACTTTGTCGCCGTTACTAATGGCTACGGATTCCATAATCCTACTGAAACTTTAACTAATTTAAATACTGCTATCGATGCTTCTCATAAAGCAGCTAAATTAGCTAGAGAAGCACGGAATATCTAACCTAAAATTTAGGCTGAATCTTTACGGATTCAGCCTTTTTTTAATCTTCTATTTCTAATTCATTTTTAAAAGCAATTTTCTCAAAAAACCGGCCTCCATATAAGAGATAAAAGCCTAGAAGAACTGCAACTAATGTAGAGGCGGTTCTTTCTATGCTCATCCGTAGCTGAACAGAAGTATTAACTCCTGAGTCATAATAATAACCTACAAAAAGACCATTAGATATTACCCTAAGTAACTCCGGTAGCGCATAAACTATTAGTACCACCCCGATTATTTTCATGGCTAATTGAAAAATGGTTCTGGTTGAAGCGAAGGCTTTTTGCTGAATATCGGGATATAAGCTCTTAACTAATCCCCCCGCACCATATAATAAATAAATACCGATAATTAATAAAACTACTGGATAAACTAGTGTGATTATTCGCTCCGTAACCACCCACCCGGGAAGGTTGCCTCCATCAAGTGGCGATAAATTCCATAAAGATAAAATAGTAATGATCAGTACTTGGATGGCTTTAATTACAGTTAAAATCCCAGTAATCCTTATCCCCACTAAAAACAAATCAGCAGCTTTTAGGTCTGACATATGCATTCCCCCTCCCCATTTATATTTCTAGTAAGCCTTTATAATTCCTTTATTGACTACAGAAAAGCTAATAGCCGCACATTTTATTTTGTGCAGCTATTAGCTTTCCGGTCTTAGTTTTAATGTTTTCATAATCCTACTCCCGTTTCTTTCTTAAACAGCCTAAATGAAAATATCTTTCTTCAAAAGATACATGCGGTTTGTCACCAATAGGTCTTTGGCAAACTTTACAACGAGTTTGTGCCAGAATCCTTTTTTGCTCTATTAGCAAATGTTTTTCGTAATAAGTCATAGTAGTAGCAGTCATAACACATCCCCCTTTCTTTTTTCGAACCGTAAAAGTAATCCGTACATTAAGAGAACATATTAGCCTAACTTGTGCTTGTGAATCCGTTCTTTTGCTTTGTATACATTATACCAGGTTTAAGGAAATTATTCTAAGCAGATAAGGTCGTATTAAAGAAGAATACCGCAATAATCTGCGGTATTCTGATAAAACTATTCATTTCTCTGTAGTTTATAGATTATATAGTTTTCGCTAATAAGTCCCCTAAAATCGGTGTACCTATTTCCTCTAAATCATACCTGACCCTAACAGCCGGTTTATCAATCGTCATAATACGGCGTAAATCAATAGGAGTTCCGATAACTATCAATTCCGCAGGAGAATCATTAATGGTCTTTTCTAATTCTTCAATTTGAGTTTTTCCATAACCCATAGCCGGCAACAAATTAGATAGGTGACTATATTTAGCAAAGGTAGATTTGATACTGCCGACCGCATACGGTCTAGGATCGATTAATTCGCTGGCTCCCAAGTTTTGAGCGGCAATAACCCCGGCTCCGTAAGCCATATCTCCATGAGTTAAAGTGGGGCCATCTTCTACGACTAATACCTTCTTGCCTTTCACCGCTTCAGGATTATCAAGGGTTATAGGCGAATTTGCCATTATAATCGTAGCATGAGGGTTATTGTGCAAAATTGCTTTTTTTACCATTTCCACATTGGCCGGATCAGCAGAATCCACTTTATTAATAATAGCAATATCTGCCATGCGTAAGTTGGTTTCTCCGGGGTGAAAACTAGTTTCGTGCCCCGCCCGGTGCGGGTCAACTACTACAATGTGTATATCTGCAAAATAAAAGGGAAGATCATTATTGCCGCCATCCCATAAAATCACATCCGCTTCTGCTTCCGCCTGGCGCAATATTACTTCATAATCAACCCCCGCATACACTACCATGCCATTATCAATATGGGGTTCAAATTCTTCCCGTTCTTCAATCGTACATTTAAATTTATCTAAATCTTCATAAGTAGCAAAACGCATCGCAATCTGTTCTTCCAAATTCCCGTAGGGCATCGGATGTCTAATAACCGCTACTTTTTTACCGGCTTTAGTTAATAAATCAGCTACATAGCGAGTAGTCTGACTTTTGCCGCTGCCAGTTCTAACCGCTGTTATTGCCACTACTGGTTTACTTGATTTTATCATAGTGGAATTAGGACCCATCAACCTAAAATCAGCACCACAAGCTGCCACTAGCGAAGCCTTATGCATAACATATTCATGGGCTACATCACTATAAGCAAACATCACCTGATCAACTTGGTATTTTTGTATTAATTCCGGCAGTTCTTCTTCAGCATAAATGGGAATACCATCCGGGTACATATTACCAGCTAAAGCGGCTGGGTATACCCTACCTTCAATATCAGGAATCTGTGTAGCAGTAAATGCTACTACTTCGTAGGCCGGATTATCTCTAAAATAAGTATTAAAATTGTGAAAATCCCTTCCGGCTGCCCCCATTATAATTACTCGATCTACTTTCATGAAAAATCCACCTTTCATTGTATGAAAAATAT
>CAZYLY010000165.1:0-4626 GCA_964648825.1 uncultured Syntrophomonadaceae bacterium | reverse complement strand
TCCCTGCTGTAGTCTCAAGCTCTAGTAAAACTTCTTTAGCTACCTTTTGGTCAGTTTCTATTATCATAGAAGCCTCACTTCCCCTAGATTGCCGAAATACTTTAAGAAAAGCAATATTAATATTATGTTTAGCGAAGATAGAAGCGGCTTTAGCTATCATTCCCGGCTTATCTAAATGTCTAATAATAATGGTCGGATAATTAGCACTAAACTGCATATCTATACCATTTACTGAAGTTATTAAAATATTGCCCCCCCCTACAGAAGAACCGACTACCTCACATTCCTTACCCTCTTTAGTATGCATAAATCGATAGGTTGGTAAGTGTAGGTTATTCCCTTATCACTAGCATAGCTAGCCGAATCGCGAATCCTTTCATCAGAAGGCAGCATCCCTAGAATTCCGCCTAGTAAGGCCCTATCGGTACCGTGCCCTTGATAAGTTTTAGCAAAAGAACCGTGTAAATAAAAATCTACTTTTATTATTTCCTGCCCGCAAATTCGAGCCGCAATATTAGCTAAACGAGCCGCTCCGGCCGTATGCGAACTCGAAGGCCCCACCATAATCGGCCCAATCACATCGAAAATCCCCACCATCTTATCACCCCCGCGTAATCATCTGTCCTACCTTCATTATATGCAAAACCTGCGATAATCAAAATTAATTTAATACAATATGTATCTGGTGAAGATTATAAAGTTAGATATGCTAGTAGAAAACATGCTGTAGTGAAGAAATGATTTTGAAAAAGAGTGTTGGGCTTCACATAGGAAATTTACCTTAATAAAAAAGGAAAGCCACAGCCTTCCTTTCCCAAACTTCTATTTACTTAATAATAATTCCCTATAACTTTTCCCCGTACTTCCCGTTAAAAACAAACTCACTTAGTTCCCTTCTGGGGGGGGCATTGCCTACTTTAGCCGGATAGCCGATAGGTAATACCTCGATGCTCTTAACATCTTCGGGTAAGCCTAAATATTTATCTAGAGCCTGGTGGTCTATGTAGCCTACATGAACGGTTCCTAAGCCTAGGGCATGAGCAGCTAGGGCTAAATTCTGGCAGGCAATGCCAGTATCAAACATATACCAATCACCCTTATCGGTAACTGCTGCCCCATCCTTATAACCAGCTTTGCCTACTCTGGCACACATTACTAAAACAACTGGTGCTTGCATTACCCCTTTTGTTGAAGGATTATTAGGTGAAAGTATTTCTACTATTTTTTCTTTGGCAGCATTATCACGTATTACTACAACTTCGACTGCTTGGGTATTAGCCCAAGAAGGTGCCCATCGAATCGCATCTAAAAGTTGCTGTAAAATTTCCTCAGTAACTGGTTCATCAGTAAATTTTCTAATACTGCGTCTAGTCATAATCGCTTCTAGTGCTTCCATGCTTAGACCTCCCTTTATTAAGAATATATTTATTAATAATAATTATAACACAGATTAACCTTCTACCGGGCTATTCCTTGACCTTTATCTAATACTTGAATAAATCTTTTATTATTAGTTAAAAGGGAAGAAATAATAAATCCGACTGCAGCGCATAATATTATGGTAGCTCCAGAAGGTAAGTCCCCTAAGTAAGAAAGCAAAAGTCCCCCCACTGTAAAAATAATACCTAGTAAAATAGAATAGAGCATCATTATAGGCAAGCTTTTAGTAAGTTGTCTGGCAATAGCAGCCGGCATAGTTAAGAGGGCAATAACTAAAATAATCCCTACTGCTCTTATCATTACTACTACCGTTAAAGCAATTAAGAATAGCAATAATAAATTTATACCTAAAGTATTAAGCCCGATAGTTTCAGCATATTCTTCGTCAAAAGCCACGGCCTTGAATTTTTCATAACAAAAAAATACTACTCCCATAATGATGATGTCTAATAGCAGCATAAGGGTTAAATCCTGCGTAGGTACAGTTAGGATACTGCCGAACAAATAACTCATCAAGTCGGCTGTATAGCCAGGGGTCATATTGATAAAGACTATCCCCAACGCCATGCCTACCGCCCACATCATTCCGATGATAGTATCTTCCCTTTGCTTAGTTCTATGGCTGACTATACCCATGCTTAAGGCGGAAATAATGGTAAAAATCGTCGCCCCTATCATAGGATTAATACCTAAATAATAACCTAAACCAATACCACCATAGGCAGTATGTGAAATACTCCCGCTTATAAAGGTAATCCCTTTTACTACTACATAGGTACCGACAATACCGCAGGCGATACTGACTAGAATACCTGCTAATAGGGCATGTTGCATAAATTCATAGCTTAATATTTCTCTCATTATCCTACTACTCCATCATGCGGTTCTAATACCCGATGGGGAACTCCGTGGGCAATTAAATCAACCGGACAACCATATAAATTATCTATTATATCGGGGGTAAGTTCCTTTGTACCTTGATAATGCAAAGTATGGTTAAGACAGGCAATATTTTTTACATATCGGGATACGGCACTTATATCATGGGAAACTAGGATTATAGTCATTTCCTGATTTAACTCCTTTAATAATTCATAAAAATCGGCTTCAAACCTTTCGTCCACGCTAGCGGTAGGTTCATCTAACAGTAATATTTGGGGCTGTGAAGCTAAGGCTCTAGCTACCAAGACCCTTTGCCTTTCTCCACCCGATAATTCCCCGATTTGTCTGTCGCGCAGACTAGACATTTCCACCTTTTGCAGTACCCCATCTACTATAGTTTTATCTAATAAAGAATATCTAAAACCTTTCTGCTTACCTAACCGGCCTAAACTCACAACTTCCTTAACACTAATGGGGAAATCACGGTCAAAATAGGCATATTGGGGAACATAACCCATAAACTTACGCCCTTTTTTAACCTCTTGCCCAAAAATCTTCACCATTCCCCGATCAGGAGTAATTAAACCTAACATTGTTTTAAGCAAAGTGGATTTTCCGCCGCCATTAGGCCCGATTATTCCTAAAAAGTCACCGGCGGGAACCCTTAAATCAATATCTTGTAAAACAGTAATCCCGCTTAAACTAACTTGTAAATTATTTATTTCAATCGCCAAACTCTTATCCCTCATTATTTATCCCCTAGTGCTGTACTTATTAATTCTACCGAATGCAAAATATCCTCATATTTACCCGGCAAAGGGTCTATGGTGACTACTTGCGCCCCTAATTCAGCAGCTATAGCCTCGGCACTGCGAGTACTATGTTGGGGAGAAGCAAACACGGTTTTAATCCCCTGTTCCTTAGCATTAGCAATTATTTGCGCCATTTCCGCCGGGGCCGGCTCCTTGCCGTGGTCTTCTATCGCCATTTCAGTTAAACCATAATCCCGAGCTAAATATCCCCACGCCGGGTGATAGACTAAGAAACTCCGACCCTGAACATTTTCCAGCATGGCACTTATACTTAAATCCATCTTTTCCAATGTTTCTATCGTAGTATTTAGGTTAGCCTGGTAATATTCCTTATGGGCTGCATCCACCTCCGATAAAGCGGCAGCAATAGTTTGCGCTTGCTTTTGCGCTAGACGGGGTGATAGCCAAATATGCGGGTCATGTTCAATAATTTCGATACCCTTCGAGGTATCAACCACTGTTAAGTCCTTGTTAGCGGCTAACATCCTATCCATCCAGGCATCTTCAAAAGGCAAGTGTCCCACCTTAATATATAAATCGGCTTTGCTTAAGCTCCTTAAATCCTTAGTCGAAGGTTCAAAACTATCAGGACTAGAACCAGGAGGTATCATAACTATTACTTCCACCTGCTCGCCCCCAATCATCCGCACTAAATCGGCTTGGGGTAAAATACTCACTGCTACTATTAATTGGGGGGAATCATTATTATCACTATGGCTGGTGGGAGTAGAATTATGACTACAACCGACTATACCTAAACCAACTATCATGATTAAAAAAATCACCCATCTTTTAAAATTCATACGATACTCCCTCCTAGACCCTTAAGCTTAATAATTTATTTCTCAAATATTCCATTTAAAATTATACATTATCTATTATCACCTAACAAGCTTCCCTTTTTTACCAATACTTATTCCTTTTACAAAAAAGTCGTACGACAATAATAAGTTAAATTATTAGAATAACAATAAGACTTTCAATACATACTATATAGTAGCAAAACAGCAGTTTAATAGCTTAAAATCCATGGTTTTTTATCAACAACATTTTGGAGGTATTTACATGAATGGTACAGTGAAATGGTTTAATTCCGAGAAAGGCTTTGGCTTCATCCAGAGTGAAAGTGGTGAAGATGTGTTTGTACATTTTTCCGCTATTCAAGGTGATGGATTTAAGACTTTACAAGAAGGACAATCAGTAGAGTTTGAGATCGAAAATGGCGCTAAAGGGCAACAAGCAGCTAATGTGATTCCATTATAAATAATTTCGGGGTCAGATAATTGCAGATATTACCTGCCCCCGAGTTTTTTTAGACGAATTTAAACCAGAAGATTACCCCCTCATCAACATTTTTTACCCCGTAAGTAAACTTATATCTATCTAAAATATTACTTGCAATCGCCAGCCCCAGACCTGAACCTTTAGCATTACTACGAGAAATATCAGCTTTTTTATATGGTTGCCATATTTCATCTATAATATCTGCCGG
>CAZYLY010000164.1:0-4667 GCA_964648825.1 uncultured Syntrophomonadaceae bacterium | reverse complement strand
CTCGCTGCAGGAACAGGAATAGGTTCAATAGGCTGAAAACCATCCGCATAATCAGATGGTGACACCATTATTTCCTCACCTCGGCGGCGACCGATTTGATTAGTCGCCCCTTGAGCCATACCATTAGCCCCCCGCCCCGCTTCAGGACCTCTTATAGGTCCAGGCCCCGGACTTCCGCCCGTAGGATATACCGGACTCCCGCCTGTAGGAGTAAAGCCACCCCCACCGCCTAAGCCGGCTAAGGCTCCCAAAGAGGTAGCAATTAAACCTGGTACCACTACTCCGGTTACCGCTTCAGTAGTATTACTAGGAGCCGGAATATTACCTACACTACCAACCCCCGCTGGACTATCACATCCGCAAAAATCCGGTATTTTTTCCCCGGGAAAATAATCACTGCTGCCACTGGAGCCACTGCTTCCCCCTGTAACTTCAAAATGGGGGGTTGCATTTACATATCCCATGCCCCGTCCCCCAGAGTTGTCATTTTGAGCCCAAGTTCCCGGTTCTGAATCAATAATCGTATAAGTACCTGCTGGTACTACTATATTAGGATAGACATGCCAGTTAGCATTAGGCACCCCACCTTGCCCCGGAGTTCCCTTAGCCTGCCAGGGTCCATAAGTAGAACCATTTTGATCAACTAGGCTAATGGTTCCCGGGGTGGAGCCCTGGGCATCATTCCAATGGTAATTCATGATTTCTGTAATTAAATGAGGGCTATTTATACTAAAAATTGTAGGAACCGTCGGATGATTATAAACTCCGGCAATATTCATAGTCTCGGATATCCGAATTGATTCATCCAAGGGATTGCCAGTTACAGAGGCCCCTTCGGTCTGAACTGCTGGCGGTTCTGCTTCTGTAGGCTCACTTGCTTCTATATCCGGTGCTTTTTGGCTTAATAAGCCTGCTTTTTCTAAAGCATCTAAAGTTTCTTGGGCAATTTGTTTACCCATAGCTAAATCACTGCCTTGACTATTACCTGTTTCATAAAACTCTACGGTAATAAAGTAATCAGGCAATACTACTCCAATCCCCACCCCATCAGACATAGTATATTCTCTTACCTCACAACCTTTTAACTGTTTCGCTGAAATAACTGTTTGGTTAGTCTGCCCATCAACATAATTAAGTAAAGCCTGCATTCCTCTATTATCAGTCGGCCCTAAAACGCTAACTCCGCTATATCCGTTGGCATATCCGCCATATCCGGCGTGCATCTTAATACTAAGACCTGTAGCTGGTTCCGTTCCAAATTCATAATCTGGTGAAGCATAGCGGGAATTAGCAACTCCGGTTACCACATCCCCTACCCCTGCAGCCCAAGCTACTGTCGGCATAAAGATAATAAGAAAAAGCAGTCCTAGACTAATAAAAGCTATTTTTAAGCTGGTTTTTGAATATTTATTATAATGATTAGACCAAGCTAGTATTGACAAAAAAGCCACCTCCTAAGCCATTAAGGTAAAATTCCGATTAAGAGCATCCAACCGGTTGACAATAAAAAAGCCAGACCCGAAGGAATCATGACATTCTTTATTCCCTGAGCCCCCATCTTCATCACTTCACTACCCGCACTAGTCGCAGCCGTCATAACCGCTGCGGAAGCAAAAGGCATAACCGCATCCCAACCCAATACCA
Organism: uncultured Syntrophomonadaceae bacterium; assembly: GCA_964648825.1. GTDB lineage: Bacteria > Bacillota > Syntrophomonadia > Syntrophomonadales > Syntrophomonadaceae > JAAYRQ01. Next base: position 3,023 of record CAZYLY010000164.1, on the reverse strand, counting down.
CTTGAGCCAGAATGGCCAAAACCGTAAAAGGAATCATAAATAACATGCCGCTGGCCACCGCTTCCCGGGCAAACTGTCCATTAACCGCAGTTAAAGCTGCATTACCACTATTAAAAGCAATTATTAACATATTAACCGCCATCAAGCCAACCACTAGGGAAACTATAATGGAGACTAATAAGCTAACAATACTAAATTCACCTTTAGTAAAGGGGATTAAAATTCCAAAAGTTATAAAACATAAGTATATAGGCCAAAACTTAGGGCCATCCGCTCCTCCATCTTTATAACCCAATTGCATTTCCATAAATTCGCCTCCTAAAAGTTAAATATAAACATAATTAACCGCCGAACCTGCCTAAAAAACTCCAGCCGATTAATAAAATAGCCCCGCATAGAGTTGTCAAAGCAATAGAAAAAGCAGTTCGCTCCCCTGACATGACCTTAATGGTAAACATAGTCGGTCTAAGCGCCCATAATAAACCAGTCACCCCAAATGCTACAGCCGTTTTCCAGCCGAAGGCCAAGGAAAAGATTAGACCCGTTAAGGCGTAAATTAAAGTAGCCGAATAACCTAAGGCAAAAGAAGAAATAGCCCACCCCATAGTAATACCCCGCTCACTTCCTTGTGCTAATGCCCAAACCATTACGGCCAGAAGGGCTACCCCAGCAGTGCCATAGAGCAGACCTAACATAGTTATTAAAATAACGATACTCATGCCTATCTGCCCATTTCTAAATAAATCTAAACCAGTTTGCAGAAAAAATAGCGTAAACGAAAGACCCGAAATAAGCAGAGAATAAGGCCATGATATTTTATGCATTTGAGTTTTCAGTACTTCCCCAGGATTAATTATCATGTTAAGCGCCGTTTTCCACCGTGGTACTTCTATAGCTGCCGCCATATTCATAAAATCATTTCCCCTTTACTTTAAGTTGCTTTTAGAAATCTTCTAATCCAGAGCCCCTTTATGTATAAGAAATTTGCTGCCTAATTCTTTAGATAAGATAGGAAATAGCTTAGCGAAATCGTCTTTTTCTGCTAAACTGCCCAGATAAACTGCATCATGAGTTATAATTTCTAGTTCCCCTTCTCGAGATTCCCATTGAATAAAATTTACTGATTTTAATTGGTTATCATTTATAACTAAATCGTTTTCCTTATTATCAAAAGGGGTCAAAATCAGCTTGCCATCATTAATAGCGAGATTATAGAATTGGGTTTTGAAAAATCCTACTTTTAACTTTATCTTAAAGGTCATAAAATCACCTCATTTTCATTTTAACAACTTTCAATGCCTAAATGTCTTCTCCCCCCCTATTTGTCATTGCCAAATCTTTGTCATTAAAAATGACAAAAATCTACCGTAAATATCCTTCCCGTGATAAAATAAATATGAGGTGTTAGAAATGAATTTTGCGGAAAAACTTGAACTGCTGATGAATATTACTAGTCTTAGCAATAGTACTTTAGCCCGCTATATATCGGTAGATGCTTCAGCTATTAGCCGCTTACGCAGCGGGATTCGTAACCCGGCTCGTAAGGCTACCTATATTGAGCCTATGGCACAAACCTTTGCCCGTATGTGCAAAAGTGATTATCAGAAAATAGCCTTAAAAGAAGCTATCAAACTAGATTGCCCCGGTTTCATTTTTACGGAAAACGATTCTTTGGAGAGCATCATATATGAATGGCTGAATGAGGATAAGAAAGATTCTTCCGACTCCTTAGACGAATTTATGCATAATTTTATTAATTTTCAATTTAAAAAGGAAAGCTCAGCAGCAGAGATAGGCGATATTAAAATAATAGATTATCCCCCTGCTGAAATAAACGCTTTCTATGGTAAAGAAGGTAAACAAAAAGCGGTTTTAACTTTTTTATCTTTAGTGCTAGAAAGTTCACAACCACAAACTTTATATCTATATAGTGATGAAGATATAGAATGGCTAGTCGATCCCCAATTTAGGGTAAAATGGGCTGCCCTAATGGTGCAAATAATAACTGGGGGGCATCACATTAAGATTATCCATAATGTAGCCCGCAACTTTGACGAAATGTTATCTGGTATTAATGAATGGCTGCCTCTTTATATGACGGGGGTAATAGAACCTTACTATTATCCTAAAACTCGCGATGGTTTATTTAGGCAGACTATTTTTATTGCTAGCGAAACTGCTGCCATCACTTCATCTTCGGTTAGTAATAATAATAAAAATACCCCTAACTTACTTATAACTGATAAAACTATGGTTAGGTCTTTAATTGAAGAATTTAGTGACTTTTTAGCTTTATGCCGGCCATTAATGCATATTTTTACCCCTTATAACCGCTCAGTTGAATACCTTGCATTATTAGAGGAATTTGAAGGCGAAATAAGTAATGCTATTATAAAAACTGATGCTCTTTCCTGTATTACTATGCCTCCCGCAGTAATTGAATCTATCTTTTTACGGGTTACTAATCTTAACCAAGAAAAATTAATTGCTTATCACCTTAAAAGAATTGATAAATTTAACAAAAAACTACAAAGTGAAACTTTAATTGAAATAATGAGTATACATCCGCTAGAGGATGTTATAGCGGAAAAGGTTCCGGTTGATTTTTCCGATATGTTAAATAATATCCCCTTATTTTATACACCTAGTGAATATCTTAAACACCTTAAAAATATTATTAAGCTGCTTAAATCTAATGAAAACTACCACGTAATTATTACCCCTAAAAAGCTGCTCGCCGGCAGCATGGTTTATGTTAAAGAGGATATAGGAGTATTAGTGGGTAAAACGTCCCTGCCTTCTGCTATATTTGCCCTTAATGAAAGTAATACGACCGCCGCCTTTTGGGATTATATGAATACTTTTATAATGGAAAAATCTTTACATAAAACTCGCACCCAAACAATTGCTAAGTTAGAGAAAATAGTTAAAGCTTATTCCGACCTATAACTTCTCAGGCTTCACTGCCAAAAACCCGGGCCAAGTCCTGGGGTTCTTTAACATCTAAGCGCCCGCGCGATAAG
>CAZYLY010000163.1:3384-4675 GCA_964648825.1 uncultured Syntrophomonadaceae bacterium | reverse complement strand
GGTCGCTTCGGCCAACGCCATCATCGGCGTATATCCCTCCTGACATCCCTCCAAAGCGGGCGGAATGCCAGGTAAATAGGGGGATGAGAGCACTGCAAATATGCGCTGGAATGGTTCATGTGCCGGTGTGCTGGACGGCAAACTATAGGTGCCGCCAGAAAAGAAAAAAGCTCTCAAATCCGCTTATATCGCGGTTCAAGAGCGATTATTTCTGGTGCCGATGGCCGGAGTCGAACCGGCATGGAAGTAATCCGCCGCATTTTGAGTGCGGTGCGTCTGCCTATTCCGCCACATCGGCATATTGGAAAACTTATATTTACATATAATGCATTCCTAATTATAATTAGCTGCAACTTAAATGTCAAGAAAGGTAATTTAAAGGGTATATTGTGAATTGTTCACATACCATTATGCAGATTTAATATATAAAGGTAAAGGTTAACAAGAGGATTAGCCAAAAGTATGGCGAATTTACAAGTATTTAGTATTTGGTTTTTTGGCTGAAAATGTGTTATTCTAATCAAGCCAATACTTTCGAAGCAAAAGGAGTTTTATTATATGGCTTTGGAAGAACAACTGGTAAAAAAAAGCTTGCAGGGTGATACTGTAGCTTTTGAAGAGCTAGTTTTTCAATATCAAAATAAAATATATGCCTTATCGTATAGATATATGGGAAATGAAGAAGATGCTTATGATATGTCTCAAGAGGCGTTTTTGAAAGCTTACCGTTCCTTACGCTCTTTTAAAGGTGACTCTAGTTTTGGTACTTGGTTATACCGGGTAGCGACTAATGTATGTTTAGATGAACTTCGCCGCAGGAAACGACGAATAGTAGCCCTTTCTTTAGATGAGCCGCTAGCTACTAGGGAAGGGGACGAGGTCGAGAAAGAGATAAGAGATTCTGCTTTAACTCCTGACTTAGTATATGAAAATAAGGAATTAGGTACATACATACAAAACCTTTTAGACCAAATGAAACCAGAACATAAATCAGCCATTGTTTTAAGAGATGTCATGGATTTAACTTATGAAGAAATGGCAGAAGTGCTAGATTGTTCTATAGGTACAGTAAAGTCCAGGTTAAGCAGAGCTAGAAGTGCGCTTAGAAAAAAGTTTGAGGAGAGGGAACTTTTGCCTTAGTCTGCTCGTCAAAGGAGATGAGGAGGGACGGTACTATGAGATGTGAGCAAATAAGAGATTTATTATCTCCTTACATTGACCATATGACTGATGAAAAAGAAAATAAGCTTATCGCAGCTCACCTTATGGATTGCCCCGAGTGCCGTCAGGA
>CAZYLY010000163.1:0-3374 GCA_964648825.1 uncultured Syntrophomonadaceae bacterium | reverse complement strand
AAGGCATTAAAACCATGTGCGTATTTCTAGGTAAGTTAGAGCCACCGACTATTCCGGCTAGGTTTAGTGAGGATTTGCATAAACGCTTATTAGAAGAAAAGACTACAGTTTTTGTTGCTAAAGAGGCGAGAAGACCTAAGCGTTCTGGATGGATTGCTGCGGGAGCGGCGGGTCTGGCTATATCGGTAGGTATTTATGCCAGTAGTGTTTTGCCTTTGGGTACTCTAGTAGCATCATGGCAGGATAAGTCTAAGGAACAACCGGAAAAGCCTAAAGTTGCGATAGAAGATATACTGCGTTCTTTTACTGGTTGGGGTACAGATAAAAATGAGACGCCTCCGGTAGATATTGCTAATAATCAGGGTGACGTTGAAAGAACGCCTAAAAATAACGAAGCTGCTCCTCCTAATTCGGAACAGCCGGAAGGAAATCAACCTAATCCGGGGATTAATGAACAAGTAGATATGACACCTCGTTTTACAGATGAGTATGCAACTAAAATGGTGGTTAATGATGCAAATAAGGCTGCTAACCAAGTAATAGATATAGCCCAGTCTAATGGAGCGAAGTACACGGTATCTAACGGCAGTACTATGCAAGCATTATCAGCAGCTAATGCCAAGGAAATAAGTATACAAACAGATAAGGACAAGGCACAAAACCTCTTGAAACAATTGGGGGGGGTAGGGGAAATAAGCCCCGCTATATTTAACCAGATAGAATTGACTAAGGAATATGCCGATGTAGAAGAGCAGATTAATGTTACGGAGCGTCTAATCAAGGAATTAGAAGCGAAAGATAAGGGTAAAGCTGGTAACCAGCAATTAGGGGAGTTAAAAGAACACTTGGCTAGTTGTAAAGATAAACAAGAACAATTATTAGCCCAGGAAAATATAGTAACTATAAAAGTAATTATAGAGGAAGAAGTAATACACCAGTAGTTATAAATAGTAATTGTTAATTTAAAACCGACCAAAGTGGTCGGTTTTTCTATTATTATAAGGTGAATACTATTATAATAGATAATAAACGGAAATTAAGAGGTGAAGAAGTGGCAAAAGGAAAATTCATGCTTATAGATGGTAATAGTCTTTTATTTAGGGCCTTTTATGCTCTACCCCTGCTGCATAATAGTGAAGGAATTTATACTAATGGGGTTTATGGTTTTTTAACTATGTTTAATCGTATAGTAGCAGAACAAAATCCTACCCACCTGCTAGTAGCATTTGATAAAGATAAAAAAACTTTTCGTACTGACATTTACCCTGACTATAAAGCTAACCGTTCATCACCCCCAGATGAATTAAGGGGGCAATTCCAATTATTACGTGAGGTCTTAAAAGCCTTAAATGTCGATTATCTGGAAATGGAAGGCTACGAAGCTGATGATTTAATCGGAACGTTTAGCCAAATAGCCGAAGATAACGGGGTGGAGACGGTTATAGTTACTGGTGATGGAGATACTTTGCAATTAGTATCTGACCAAGTATCGGTACTGATGACCCGTAAAGGTATTACTGATATTGAGCTGTATAATCCGGCTAAAGTTCTGGAAAAGTGGGAAGTTAATCCTGATAAAATGATAGAAATAAAAGCCTTAATGGGCGATAGTTCGGATAATATTCCTGGGGTTCCCGGAGTAGGACCTAAAACAGCAATTAAGCTAATCAAGGAATATGACAACCTGGAAAATCTATATGCTAACGTAGAGAAAGTGAGTGGTAAAAAGCTTAAGGAAAACTTGCTTGAAAATAAAGATAAAGCTTATCTAAGCCGCCAGTTAGCTACTATAGACCGGGGTATTAAACTAGATAATGATATAGAAAATTTCATAGTTAAGCCTGCTCATATAGAAGAGGCAATAACTATTTATAGAAAATTAGAATTTAATAATCTGTTAAAACCTTTACTAGAAAGCCAAAGCGCTGAAGCTAGTTTGGAACTTACTGAAGTTGCTATTGTAAATATTATCCCTATTGATGCGGAAGCAGTAGCTGAAAAGTTAGTAGATGAGATTGAGAAAGCTAAAGAATTCACCTTTCTTCTAGACTGTGATTACCATCATCCGATGTGGAATAAATTAAAGGCTATTTATTTTAAGGTGGCAGACCAGGTATATTGCTTAGCTATTGGTGATAAAACAACCTACCAACTAGAGTGGGTAAGAAGAATTTTTGAATTAGAGGATGTAAATAGGTATACCCATAATGCTAAGTTTGCCCAAGTAATCCTGCTAAGATATGGGATAAAGTTAGCCGGTATAAAAGGTGATACTTTATTATTAGCTTATGTTAATGATCCAGCTATTCAGGGGGAAGAATTAAGTGATTTAATAGCTAAATTTATTAATTTAAATATTCCGCTGGATAATATGGAAGCGAAGATTGATTGTTTATTTAAGCTGCATGAAAGCATCCTGGAAAAGACTGCGCCTGAATTACAGAAATTATATTATGAAGTAGAATTACCTCTTTCTAATGTCTTAGCTTATATGGAGTTTCATGGGGTGAAAGTAGATAGTAATATATTAGCTGATTTATCTATCGATTTAGGCACGGGTCTTAATAATGCGGAAAAACATATTTACGCAATTGCTGATAAAGAATTTAATATTAATTCCCCCAAACAATTAGGCGAGGTGCTTTTTGAAGATTTAGGCTTAAGAGTTATTAAAAAAACTAAAACTGGCTATGCTACTGGGGTAGAAGTATTAGAAGAGCTTTATGCCGACCATGAAATAATCGCTTATATCTTGAATTACCGGCAGTTAGCTAAATTAAAATCAACTTATGTTGATGCCTTAGTACCGCTTATCCATCCTGATACGAGGCGGATTCATACCATATTTAAACAAGCCCAAACAGCTACGGGCAGATTATCTAGTGTAGAGCCTAATCTCCAAAACATTCCGATTAAAATGGAAGAGGGGCGGCGCATTAGGAAAGCTTTTATTAGCCAAGATGAAGATAGTATCATAGTGACGGCCGATTATTCTCAGATAGACTTAAGAGCCCTGGCCCATATTAGCGAAGATGAAGTGTTAATCGAAACCTTTAATCAAGGAATTGATATTCATACTCGCACCGCTGCGGAGATATTTCATGTGCCTTTAGACGGGGTAGATGAAGACTTAAGGCGTAGAGCTAAAGCGGTTAATTTCGGTATTATTTATGGCATCAGCGATTTTGGTTTAGCTAGGGATACCGGGGTAAGCAGAGCCGAAGCGAAAAGATATATCGCTATGTATTTAGATAGTTATCCGGGGGTGAAAAAATATATGGAAGATATAGTCTTATTCGGTCAAAAATATGGTTATGTAGAGACCATCTTAAAACGGCGCAGGTATTTGCCGGATTTAAAGGCTAAAAATAAAA
>CAZYLY010000162.1:0-4720 GCA_964648825.1 uncultured Syntrophomonadaceae bacterium | reverse complement strand
GGTCATGCACAGTACCATCCGTACAACGGGCTACCAAAAGCGCCAGTTTACCCATTTCCTCCTCATCATTAGCTAAGAATACTGGACATCCACCCCCTTTAACTTTCGAATAATCAGTAGTGAATATTGCCAGAATCATTCCTGTATCTTCATTAGCCATTTAATCAGCCGCCTTTCGCCCATAAAAGCTTTTCAAGGCAGTACCCGCAGAAGTTTCTAACAAAGGTACCCTTTTTATCACATCTATCAAAATTTCCAAATCCGGTTCATTAGGCACAATATATAAAGCTAAATAACCTACATCAATATTTTTTCTTACTACCGGTACTAATTCAGTTTCACCAATCTCTACTTTAGTACCTATAATAGAAACAACATCATGCATTATAGCCATCCTTTGCCCCGGACTGTGCAAAGTTAAACGTCCATTATCATCAAAAGGCTTAATAAGTACCGCAATACCTTCACTTAAGATTTTTTCTCTGGTTTCCGGTAAACCAACATTCATCATCACAACATCTTCCACATAAAGCAAGGCCCCTTTAAAATGCAGTTTAGCTTCAACAACTTCGGCAATATCACCTATTTCGGCACCCCGCATTAATTTAGCCGATATTATAATACATAATAGTGCGATTACAATCGCATATTGCCAACCAAGCCATTGCATAGCGGCACTAGTAGCTAAAGCAGTTAAAATAACTAAATAATTTCTAGCTTCAAATACCCTTGAAATCCCTTCAATATAATCTGTTCCCCGCCGTATAAGTTTAGTTTCCTCAAGATTAGCTAAAGTTTCACGTTCCATAGTTCTAATTTCTCTAAATTGCTGGGAGGCCAGTACTAGAAAAGTAACTGCTGCATAATCAGGTTTCGCTATGGCCGGAATTGCTACCGCACCAAGGCAAGCAGCAATAAATCCCAAAGCTAAATGGGTAAAATAACCATGGGGGTAAGCAGGATAATGACGATAATCAGTTTTCAGCAAAATCAACCTAACCGTAAATCCTGCAACAACCCCTATTAATATGACCTGCATATACTTATCCATTGCCAGGTCCTTTGTTGAGTAAATAAAATCCGCCCACCGCTACTGCTACTACGATTAAAATAATAGCGATGGTTGTTCCAGCCCCCTGATTATCGCCTGACTGTGCAGGTTTTTTCGCCGGTTCAGTAGCACTATCACTACTAGCGGCTCCTAATACAGCCGGTATTACATCAGCAAATTCCTTAACCCCTTTTACGGCTTCTTCCTTGCTGTTTTCATGACTGCCTACCTCGATTAATATAGCTCGCGGACTTAAATCTTGATTATAATCGCCTTTGCCCATAAAAATCCCATTAGATAATCCTGGTTTTTCCTTATCCATTACTGCTTTAATCCTTTTAGCATATTCTAAATTAGTTTTAGAATTAGGATTAGTACGGCCTATAACTAACTTAATTTTAGTAGCAGCTTTACCTTCTACATCAGTTTCATATTGCTCAGCAGGAACAGCATCACGATGCACATCGAAAATCGCTACCGGATTTTGTTTTAAGAGATTTACGGCTGTTTTGCGCGAGCGGTTATAAGCATTAATATCATGAGGGTTATGATTATCCTCACTATAAATAACATTAAAACCATTTGCTTCTAATTGTTTAACAAAAACATCGGCAACATCATAGATGCCCCCCTCACCTTTAATGCTTTCCGTACCATCGGTAGGCACATATGATTCGTCACTATGGGTTACATATACGGCGACTGTTTTATTCTCCGTATTTACCACTGGTAAAGCATCAAACGTATAACTTTGGCTTTCCTGGTTAAACGCTATTTCCGGCAACTTTTCTATACCTTTATTAATACACTTAGCTGTATCACCCTTAACCTCGACTACCTTATAACGTATATTATCCCGACTAATATATTCATCCCCTACATAAACCTCATGGGCTGTGTAATGGATTACTTTGTTATTTTCATCGACTAGAGTAACATATTCCCCCTCCGGTTTTTCTAGGTGTGCTACTACAGTAGCAGTAAAGCCCATAACTAAAATTAAGACTAAAAGAAATACTAATGAATTTTTCCTACTCATCCCCTTCACCTCGCTCTCCCTGTTCATCATCTAAAGGCTTATGAGCTGGTTCCGGTTCTTGTAAATTTCTAATTAATTCTTCGGGACGACCTTCAGTCTCCGGCCCCCCTTGAATTCTTTCCAAAGTTTCTCCAATAAGTTCGGCTAAAAGTACCGCTAATAATCCTGCTAAAATAAGTGAATCAAAAGCACCAGCGCCCCCTATTGCTACTGTACCCCTAACATTATTAGTAACTAAATAAATATATTGACCGACATCCAGAGCCAGCACCCCAAAAACAGCGGCAAAAAAAGCCCCTCTCCTTGAACGTCCGGCTAAATATCCTACAATCCCGGCAGTTAGGGGATAAATATAAATAGGGTCAATAAAAATCTGTTCCGGCTGGGCACCTAAAAATCTTCCGGCTAAAAACAATACTAACGCCGTCACTGCGGCTGCAATTATTGCCCTTATTTTTTCTAAAGCAGTACCAGCACCAATTAAAATATAAACTGCTAAACCTACCGCAATAATACCGCCCAGGTTAATAGTAATGCGACTAGTAATAGGAATATCAATAAAACTACCCACAATAATTGCAGCAATTACAGCTAAAGCTGCTTTATCACTTAGTCTTAAGCGATCTAAAACCCGGTGCGCTACCCCAAAATAAATTAAAATAGATACAACCACAAGTGCAATTAAGCCAAAAGGGAAATTTGTCACCTCTAAACCATCCTTTCAATAATAAACTGTATTATATATTTCCCGTTTGACTATTAAAAATGCAAAACACAGGATAATAGTTTCCTATCTCCTGTGCATATAATTATGTTATTTATTTTTTTTATAATTTTTATTTTTAGGGAGGTTTAGTCCCTCTCTCCCCCATATAAACAACAACCCATAGCGCCGTTTAGTTGAGGATTCGCTAGGCTAATTACCTTCGAGCCCGTTTCCTGGGCGATAATTGTTTTTAAGGCTTGGTTTATAGAACCCCCACCCGATAAAACAATTATTTCACTGGACATACGATTTATAAAACCGGCAAATCTTTTATATAAAGTGTAATTAATACCAGCAGCTAATTCGCTAGTATCATAGCCTTCTACAATTTTAGCTATAATTTCTGTTTCCCCAAAAATAGCACAAGTAGAGCTAAGCTCAACCGGATTATCACTATGAGAAGATAATTCCTCTAAACTAATGCCTAAAACATTAGCCATATTTTCCATATAACGCCCCGAACTAGCGGCACATCTATCATTAGTCATAAAATCTACTACCCTTTTATTACGCACCTTTATAACTTTAGTATCTTGTCCGCCAATATCGATTAAGGTAAAATCGTCTAAACCAGTTTGGAAAACGGCCCCTTTTACATGGGCTTGGATTTCAGGTATATGGTGAGCATTTTCGATTTGCACTGTAATTTTGCCATAACCGGTGGCCACAATTTTATCCTGCTCAAAACCTAACTTTTCAGGCTCTAACGATAAACTTTTATCCCCTTTTTGCGTAAACTGACGATAAAACTGAATAGTATCATATATTTTACTATTAATTATAGCGCCGTCCTGCATTTGTACAATTTTCACACTTCTCGAACCTAAATCTATTCCTATCATTTGACCTCATCCTTAATACTTAAACATATTGATAAAAGCTTCTAAGCGCATCCGGCTTCTAGCATCAACCCGTCCGGGATTATCCCCTTCTAACGTAATAAAAGGCAATTTAATTCTTTCCCGTATAATTAAATCCTCAATTTGGCGGTAACAAAATGACTGAGTATAATGAATTACCCCATCAATGTTACGCTTCGCTATTTCGTGTTCAATATCTTCTAAACGGGCAAAAACTCCATAAGGATAAGTGTATTTTATATATTGCTCATAAATATCTTCGGTGTCATAAGGCATAGAAAACTGGCGCTGCACTTCATTAAATACTACCCTGGCCCCCAGGCCCTCTAATACATCATATAAATCGGTAAATATAGGCGGCACACCGATAAATGCTAATCTAATTTCATCAGTAAACGGTTTTCTATTCTTAGCTTCCTCAATGAACGCAGCTAATTCTTGGGCAAAGGTAGCCGGATTACCGTTAAAATCACTAGATGATACTAAATAATAATGATTTTCACTACCTTTAATTTTATTATCCCGCCAGGTCATTTCATCTAATTTTTTCAGCAATTCCCTTAGCGGCGCTAAATCTCGTTTTATCTGTTCAACTGCTTCTATGTTTACCCCTAAACAATTCATAAGTTTGCCGATATGAGCTTTAAGCATGTCCTTATCCCGATCGAAAGGAAAAGCAAAAGGAATTGTATTAACTCCTTTTAATTGTAAGGTTTCCATTAAGGCTTGGGTATTACTACAATCCCCTACCATTACTGCGATTAAAGCATCCAAGTCATTTTCTAAAGATTCAACTGATTTCTTTCTAAAAACTCATCAGCCAAAGCAATAGCCGCAGTCATATATCCTCCACCATTACCTTGCAAGTTGAGTATCAGGCTCTTCAAACCTTTTTTCCTCAGTTTGGCAAAAGCTTCTTTATACTCATCCATGGTTTTCTCCCCAAAATTATTGATTTTGATATAGCCAATCCATGTTGTTTTCACCCAAAGATTGCTCTCTTG
>CAZYLY010000161.1:0-4725 GCA_964648825.1 uncultured Syntrophomonadaceae bacterium | reverse complement strand
CAGTTGCCGACGGTAACTAAATATTACAGCGGTCATACCATTGATTATCTCAACTTTAGGGGGATACCATTCTAACATTTTCATTCCTGGATTTTCTTCAATCTGCTTTTGGATGAAATTACGCATTTGTTGTGATAATACGGAAAGCTCTTTTTCCGATAACGTAAAATGTTCGGATAATTTGAAAAAATCGCCCGGCTCTCCTGGATAGGTATTAACAAGAATGCAGCTATATTTATCTTTGTCTTTTTGCCTGAAAATAACTCCTTTATAATTAGATGGTGGAAGGTCAACAGCTTTTCGATAGGCTTCTACTGATTGCCTATCTGCCTGATTTTGAATTTCCATACTATCAGGTATATCAATGTTCCCTATTTCTGGTATAGAAATTCGATTCATATCAGTGGATACTGGGGGGAGTGGCAAAGGTATTTGGGTATCCGAATAGGTATCCAAATATGATAAGTAATCATTGTGGTTAATGGAGGAGTATTGGAAATCCGGCTGATACATATCTTCAAACGATGGTTTTCCGATCTTAGCATAAATAATTGAACTTACGATTATTATAATTACCATAACTGCTATGATAAAGTTGTTCAACATGGGAAAATTATAATTTAATGCATTGTACCTCATATCCTCGATAGGTCCCACATTTGACTGCCATTGGCTTAATATAGTGCGATATAAAAAAACAGTTGCGAACCAATAAATTACAGAGAATATTGATGCTGCACATATGTATACAAACCAATGTTTTAACGTTAATTCCAGGATGAGCGAAAATATGCATATTAAAACTAGATACCAGAATATTTTCCATGAATAGCCGCGGGTAATAGCCCAACTTTTTTTCATTGCTTCAAATGCGTGTAGGTTTTCATCAACAATTAAATAGAATCCAAGTAAAAGTCTGATGGAAAAAATGACTCCTGGAACAATTAACAAGATATATCCGACCATAGTTATTATTAAATACATAACAGAATAAATTAAAACATTGATTATTATCCTAACAGATGTTAAGTTGCGAAATTCAATTGTCCGGTTATCAAGCATATTGAGGATTATTCTAACAAAAACAGAGAGAACGAGAGAGATAATGGGTAAGCTTATTATTAGCATTAGCAATAATGTTCTAATTGCTGATTCTGGATTAGCATAAATATAACCAGTAAATGGTAAATTTATTATGCTAGACAACAACGTTAGTACGAGTATAAATAATAGAATAAACCAGTGTTTTATAAGTATTTCAAAACCGAATTTTAATATAGCAATGACTGACAACCGCTTTTTGGTTATATGCATATCTGTTCCCATAATATTGGGTTGCATGGTAGAAAGCGCATTTTCTACAAGTGGGCTGTTATTATCCAGCCATGAATCATAAAGCCATCTGTCTTGGGAATCTCCCAGAACACCATATGCCTCCTGAATTAATTTAATCATTTGCTTATTTCCATCTTGTTCAGAGTTATAAATTGATAATAATTGCCGGTAAGCAGCCGTTATAACTTCAGGACTGGCGTGTCTATCGACTTGCAAAATCTCATAATAATCAGGTCTAAATTCCGCTCCGGCAGGTATAGAGCTGGAGTCAAGTTCATTTATATCAATATCAATAGTATTTCTGCCGTGCCGACTAAATGGTTCGGCAGTGGGATTGCCGTTACAGCCAAAAGTGGTACATCCTCCCCCTTCGTTCCAACATTCCCGGTGATGAGGTATGCTGCAGGCTGAGCAAAATGCCACAGCCTCTCCAGGTTTAATTGGAGTTTGACAATATGGGCAGGTCTTACCGATTACATCAATCAAATCAGTTGTCTCCTCTCCCGTCTGTTAAATTATATGTTGTAATCAACTTGAAAAATTTAAAAGCTGACCATATTTCTTTACCGCGAAATGATTATATAAATGCTCATCTATAATATAATGGCGGTATTATTAGAAATTTATGTTACCAGTCCCAAAGATTTGAAGAACTATACGATGACTTATAATAACTTCTACTATATGTATTGCTATATGACGGGAGATTATAGTATGAACTATAATAGCTTCTGGTATAGCCACTACTATAAGAAGGATAACGCTTGGTTCCTAAAGTACCGGTATATGGATTAATATTGGCGTAAGTACTATAGTTATTGTAAAAATATCCGTCTGGATTACTGCGGTAATATGGTTGTACATATGTTCCATTACTTCTGTAATAACCACTAACATATTGCGTAGCATAAGCAAAGTTGGCAAATACTGTTACAAATAATAAAGTAAGAACGACTGCAGCAATATACTTTCTTCCTCTCATAACATCACCTCCTCGTGATAAATATGCCAATTATAGATGAGCAATTTTAATATTGGAATAATGAATCCTCGATTATTGTTTGGTTTAATTCGATTGCAAAACAACGATTAGTAATAACAATTCTCGGATAAAATAAAATGTTACTTTTTAAATAACTTTATAAATGATATTACACTGGATATTTAAAAAAATCAACAAACTCCCATTATTATATGTGCCCTATTTCGGGATTTTGTCAAGCCTCTTGATTGTTCGAATTTTCACATAACAGTATCTATGCGGCTTTCAATGCTTTTCTTGAAAATTACAATACACAAAAAAATATTGGAGACAATCTATAATCATAGAACTTAAGATATGCTGTTTTACATACTCCCAGGTTGGGGTAGGGGTTGCTGGTTAGTCCTGCCGCAGTGCCAAAAGCTCTAGTAATTAATTGACATATATGGTAAGCTGCAAACTAATAGTATAAAGATGGAGAATCCTGGATTTCGTCTAAGAAATAATTTCGAACGCTACTTTAAGGATTACCATGGATAGTAAAAACAATTAGAGTTCTATTGCCTGGATAGCCGGCTTTTTTTGTGGGCTACTTATGCAGATGCAATTTTTGTGTTAGGAGGGGAGTTGATCCAGTGAACTATCAGGAGGGTTTACAAGATACTGAGGAAATTGACAAAGAATTATATAATGCCGATCTTTTAGTGGATAATAAACCGTATCAGTCAGAGGTAATAAATAATTATAACCAAAGTAATGGCTTGCGTGCGGTTATTGTTGGAATAGCATATACAATAATGGGCTTGTCTGGCATTGTGCTATGGCTCGGCGGCATTGGTATTCATCTTTGGACAGCGATAATAGCTTTTGTATACGGAGGATTTATTAGCGCGTTCATTACATTTATGTTGCCTGTCGTAGGAGAGGCTTTCTGGGCATGGAAGTCTTATGTGTATTCAGGTTATTTTTGGAACAGTTACATATTTATTTTGGTTCTCTATCTAGCAGTATGGATTCTAGTTTTATTCAGCTCATTCATATTATCTGTATATAG
Source organism: uncultured Syntrophomonadaceae bacterium (assembly GCA_964648825.1). Lineage (GTDB taxonomy): Bacteria > Bacillota > Syntrophomonadia > Syntrophomonadales > Syntrophomonadaceae > JAAYRQ01. The sequence continues at coordinate 1,354 of CAZYLY010000161.1, read as the reverse complement.
TGACAATTAATGGTTGAACCAGTTATTGCCGTAAACAAAGATAAGATGATCGATTCTAAAGCTGCATAAAGTAAGCAGTCATAAAAAAATCCAAGGGGAAGAAGTTAGTTTGCTCATTTTTAGGTGAATCAAGTTTTTATTAGTCCAGAGAACATAATTACCTTTAAATTTTTATTGGTAATTGTGTGACAAACTATATTGTAGTTTCAAAGAACGCAATTTTACTATTATGCAAAAATCCTTATATTAATTGTTTAGCCAATACTGATGTCAATAGAAAACAATAAGGTTATGGTAGAATCGAAATAAGAGAGGAGAATTAGCGTGCCCAAGATATATAATGATGATTTGGTAACCTTGTTTCGGAGCAGACTCCAAAGTAATGCTACGCCTTTTGAAACTTATGTAAATAACCTTGTTGATGTTCTAAAAGATATGGTGAATAAAGATTATTCTGCTACTGATGAATTCGTGAAAAATAAGATTACTGCAAAAAGGATTTACGATTTAACGAAAGCTGATGTTGATTTGTTGTTGGATGTAATAAAAGGAGTGCAACCTGGGACAAAGATTGGAATAGCTCAAATGTCGTCAATGTGCTTTCCTAAGAGGTTTTTAGATAAAGAATCAATATTTGAATTATCCCCCCAAAAATGTATGAGATTAAGCGATATTATTGACCAAACATTTTACTTAGGTTTCATGTATCATGAAGTGCTTATGACACACCCAAAAAGAAATATCATTGGCAATACACTGGATAAGGATTTATTTTTTAAAGAATTTTATACTGATGCGCTGATTGCAAATGTTCTTATGAAAGATTATAAGTTGGCTAATAATAGGGTAGCAGGGGAAGTATTTCGTTTATTTTATAATAAAAAAATTTCCATTGTTCTGAAAAAGGAATTTAAGATAGGCTTTTTAAAGCGGAATATGTGTATGTCCTTCCTGGAAAATTTATATTTATCAGGTGCATTATTAGGAATAAAATTAGACATATCTACAAGATGACTGGCTTTCAATGTTCCGATGTCCAAAAAAAACAAAATGCCTATTATCCGTCTATTGAGGTGAGCGATTATGAGTGATGGTAAGGTATCATTCCAGGGGATAATTGTATCAGTTCAACCCAGAATAAGGCTGATACGTTCATTTGATGAGCGGTCCCATAACTATCTGGGGTATGCACTGGTCATAAGAGGATTGGTTGACGATGATGAGCGGGAATTCTCAATAGGTATCGGTAAGGCTGCCCAAAAGAAGCATGATTTCTGTGTCGGAGATGAGATAACCGGTGGAAAGTCTGGGGACAGGCACCGGACATATTGAGAATAGCAGTCGCTTTGCCGGA
>CAZYLY010000160.1:0-4780 GCA_964648825.1 uncultured Syntrophomonadaceae bacterium | reverse complement strand
ATTCGTAGTCCAAAGGAGTCTTTATCTTGACGATAGTTATAATGATATTAACTGGTCTAGTAGCGGGTACCTTAAGTGCCCTTTTAGGCATTGGCGGAGGGATAGTTATGCTGCCCGCATCGCAATTATTACTTAAATTTAGTCCTACTGCAGCAGTAGCTACAACCCTTTTTGCCATAGTCTTAACCTCTGCTTCTGGAGCTTTAGGACACTACCTTCAAGGCCATGTTAAAGTTAATTATGCTTTACTAATTGGGAGCGGGGGTATTATAGGGGTATTAAGCGGATCCTATATATTTAAAAAATATTTAGCTACTAATACAGATATTATTCAATTTTTATTAGCCTTAATGTTTCTATATATGGCTTATAAAATGACCCGGGAATTATATACTAATATAAAATCCCAAGAAATAAATCCACCCGCAGCTAAAGTTAATTCACCATTAGGGCTTATGCTTTTAGGTGTTTTTATCGGATTATTGACTGGTATGATAGGTCTAGGCGGCGGGTTTATTATGGTTCCAGTTATGATTTGGCTATTTGGAGTAGAACCGCTAGAAGCAGTCGGCACTAGTTTATTAGCGATGATGTTTATCGCCATAGTTGGGACGATAATAAAGCTGGGACAGGGTTTTGTAAATGTTAATGCCGGTTTAATTATTGGTTTAGGCAGTATAGTCGGTGCTCAAGTAGGAGTTAAAATTAGTAGCTTAATAAATCCTTATATACTTAAAGCCCTTTTTAGTCTAGTATTTCTTTATCTAGCTATTTCCTATCTATTACCTATTCTTTTCTAGGACTTTTATGACGTATCAAGCCCTCGACCCTTAAATTCGATATAATTAATATCCTTGCTTTTGGGGTGAAAAAAATTGGATTTTCTATTAAGACTTAAAGCTAATATAAAGCGCAATACTAACCTGTGGATAGCCTTATGGGTACTTATTCTGATAAATATTTTTACTTCCTTTACCTTAAGCTGGGGCTTTTCTTGGTGGGTTCTGATTTGTTTTATTCTATTAGGCTTATTAGGGGCCGGTATTTTGAAAATATTTGCCCAAGTTGATGCTGAAGAAGTGAAAATCGAAATACCACCGCAAATAATAGCGACAGTTAATGAAACTATGGAGGAAATAAAGCCTTTATGTGATGAAATATTTGATAAGGTGGTAAATACTACTGTTGACCCGGTTATAGATGATTTACGCAAAGATTTTCTGAAGGGATTAACCTGGTTATGGGAAAATAACGAAGAATATATCAACAGTATCGAACATAATATGAGTGATGTTGATACTATTGTCCGGCTATTCCGTTCTATGACGGAAGAAAAATATAATCTAATTGCAGATTTGCGAAATAGTGTAGGGAGTATAAATGAGGCTATTATGCATTTAAGAACTGGCAAGGGGGAAGACTTCTCCCATTTAACTGCCAGTATTGATGAGCAAAGGGATGAATTATGGGAAAGCTTAGGGAAAGAAAGAGAAATATTTTATGATTATGTTAACAAACTATTAATTGAACAAAGCCAGACCGTAGAAGATTTTAATCCCGCAGAGCATTTTGATATCTATAAACTAGGGGAGCAATTTGCAGGTATTATGGAAAAATCCTTACAAGCAAGGCTGCCTGATTTTCACGAAAAGGCGATAGGACACTTGGAGGATTTTTCTTCTGATGTAGTGGGTAAGATGCAGAAGAATGTTACCCGCCTATTAAATGTTTTCCGGGATAACCAGACTATTTTAGAAAGATTTAATTACGAATGTCGCGGCGAGAGCCATTTATTATTAAACCGAATTGATGAACTAATCGAAAAAAATCTTAAATCTCAAGAAAAAGCTAATGAAATATTATTGTCTTTAGCTTGGCAAGAAATATTAGTAGAAAAACGTTGGCAGGAGATTAAAAGCAAGCTGTATATAATTAAAGAATTTGTCCAGCATAATACCGAAGAAAGTGTACATAAATTTATAAAAGAACTCGTGGATAAAGAAATTACCGGCATGTCTTATATGATTAAACCAGCCGAAGGGGCTTTATTTTATAAAAACCTTTTAGATGCGGAGCTAACCTATCAAGTATATATCAGCAAATCCCTAGGAAATATAAATAATGAGGGAGCCCAAGTTCTATTACTCTTTATTTACAATATAGAAATGTTAGCCAATAGTAGTATTAGGTTAAATGAACAAGGTATTAGAATGCGCAAAGATGTACGCAGAAGGGCAAAAAACGGGGAATTTGATACTATGTTTAAGCAAATTAAAACTTTAGTTGAAGCAGATAAGCCAGGGTTACAAGATTATTTAGATGATATATTCCCCGCGGATTTTTATTCTTTTTGTAATAGCCCTTATGTTAAGAAAAAACCAGATAACCTGAATACGGCTGCCTGGTCTTTATTTTTAGGTCTAATTGAACAAGAAAGTAATGAAAATCTATATATTTTAATCGGGCTTTTACTTATAGCCCATAAGTTTAGAAATAAATATATCCATCCCTTAAAAAATTCCCTACTAGAATTACAAAATGAAGACGAAATTGAACAAATAAGATATATTGCTTATCGCATTATTAACCTTATCATTCACCATGAACTTAAAGGCATTACTAATCTGAGTTATAAATATAAATAAACTGCATATTAGTCTACATGGTATTACTTCTATCTAAACTAGCCGCAGATTCGTTAAATTGCTGCAGGTACTGGCTTAGATTTTCATCGGCAAATCTAGTCAAATCAGTTTCACTTTGTAAAAAGTAGATAGTATTTTCAATACGGTTTTGACTAGCCTTAATATCGTGCCAACATTTTTCCTCCTCGAAAATATTCATGCATTCTTGTAAATCTTGGGCTCGGCCAGTAGTAAGAAAATGCAAAAACTTTTCTAAAATTGATACATCCTGATAATCGGGATGCACATAAGATTTTAAGATAATGGTATTATGAATATCTAAAGTAGAATTAGCCTTTTTTAGCTTACCTTCTGCCATATCAATATCTTTATAATACTTATCTAAGATATTAGGATAAAAATCTGCCCAAATACCCAAAAGATTCTTATACCTATCACAAGCTTTTTCATATTCCCGGTACCGAATAAAATACACTTTAGTATCATAATTAAAAGATGCGTTATTAGCCTTCTCACTCTTTTTTCTAATCTTTATTTTTGCAAATGGAATAATATTATCTGGCTTTAAATAATTATCAATATTATTTAAGGGCTTTTCTGGAATATTATCAGGTTTAAGCGGCTGCAAGTCAAAATGTTCAACTTGAGCTAGCCGTGCTTCCAATAATTTATTAATATAATTAATATGCTTATTTACTTTTTCTGTTTCCTGAAGAGCTTTAATACACATTTCTATATCTTTAATTAACTCTTCCCGGTTCTTAGAAGTCTTTTTGGAATTGCGCCGATTTTTATAATAAGCTACTAATTCCTTATTATCTTCAGGAGTATTTTGTAATTGGGTTAGTGTTTCCATATCTTCTAAAGTCAAAGAATCGGAAGTAGGAATATAAGCTTTAGTCAAATAAAGGCGGGTATTGGTATTAGGATAATAATAAGGTCCAATAATAGTAAGAAAATCATTTTGTTCAAAATGGGTATAATCGCTTAAAAGCTCACATTCACCCAAGAGTTGATGCCACTTTTTAATATGCTTGTTAGCTTGTTCACCTTCTACCATAAGTGTTAATTCAGCACACGTTCTTACTGTTAAGGTTAATTTGGAGTTATAGAAATAAAAAAGTACCTTTTCGGGAGGATACTTTTTTAGCACCTCTATATCTACCCCGTGAACATTCTCCTTATCAAGAAAAGTAAAAAACATTATCTCTTCCCCCTTATATATTTTCCAAAATTAGTCATGGAATTATATTTCCACGTATTACCAAAAAATCCTTTTTTATTAAGAAGAAAATTTCAACTATTGGAAAATTTATTTAATCCCGTATAATTAGAAATATGCTAGGAGGTTTTTTATGTTTGAAGCAATATTATTTGATTTGGATGGAACTTTATTAGATATTGATATGAATTATTTTATCCCTAAGTATTTTGAAAAAATGATGCTGATGGCGAAAGATTTTGGTATTGACGAAGTTGAAGCTATGGCGAAACAGATTTATAAATCTACCGGAGCCATGATTGCCGATGCTAATCCTGAGTTTACTAATGAGGAAATTTTTATGTTAGATTTTCTGGGTAAATTCCCTTTAGATAAGGCCCAGGCAATTAACTTTTTCGACCATTTTTATACTAATGGTTTTCCTAAGCTGGAAAAACACTCTAAACCCTTTCCGGGGGTGCCGGCAATGATGGATAAGATTTTTAGCCGAGGTTTTAAGGTAGTTATTGCTACTAATTCTGTTTTTCCCCGCACTGCCATCGAACATCGGATGGAATGGGCCGGAGTTAAAAACTATGATTATAGCCTTATAACATCGTATGAAGTCATGCACGCCTGTAAGCCGCAACCTGATTATTATCTAGAAATTGCCGATTATATTGGAATAAAACCGGAAAAATGCTTAATGGTAGGTAATGATGTAGGAGAAGATTTAATTGCGGGTAAAATCGGAATGAAAACTTTTCTAGTCGAAGACCGCCTAATTGATAAAGGTATTGATTTAAAGCCAGATTGGCGGGGTAAGTTAACCGATTTGTTTAGGTTTTTTGAAGAAATTTCACATTTGTAGGAGAATGTGCACTAAGTTTGGGTGGAAAACTTAATTCAACACTGATTTTCACAGATTTTGAGG
>CAZYLY010000159.1:0-4820 GCA_964648825.1 uncultured Syntrophomonadaceae bacterium | reverse complement strand
CAATTCCTCGATGACAAAAGTAGGTACAATTAATTTTCCGTCGATAAATTTACTTAAACATACATCATATATGCGCCCATCAATAATAGCACTAGTATCCAAAACTTTAGAATAATCATAGTTAACCTCGGCAGCTACAGTTAAATTATTATTTTTAAACAACTTAAAAAAATCCATAGCCCGGCGTGAACCTATTTTTATACCTAGATATCCGCATAGCATAAAAACAATAATAGTTAGGTAAGCCCCTAACCCTCTTATCAAAGCAAGCGGGAAACTACTCAAAACACTAATTATTATACCTAATAATAAGCCCGCACCCGCGCCTAAAATAACTTCCACCGCCAAAGCATCTAAAAGGCGGTTAACCCTGGTTACTCCCTTTTGCCAAAGGAACTTCGCATAACTAAGGGCTATATAAATACTAACTGCGATTCCGAGGCCTATTAACAAATAATAGAGCCAATCAAAATTAAGCAAAACCTTGATAGATGACATAATCCCAATGCCCAATAAGAACGCTAACATTAAGCGTGATTTAGAAATAGTAAATTTTTTAAACATATATATAACACCTCCATTATTATTCTTCTAATAGAGGTGGATAATTATACCAAGCGCGATAAAAAATAATTCTATTTTGGTAAGATGCACCATCTTGTCAGATATTCTTATTATATATAGAAATAAAAGGATATAATAAGAAATTTCTATTAAAAAACTAGCCCGGTTAGGCCCCTAGGCAAATTGACAAGCACCCAGGCACAGGCTATAATTTAAAAAACTCGTTAAAAAGGGGGTAAGTCTTTATGCGGGACTTGATTTGTGATGAGTTTCAAAATGTAGTTGATGATTTACTCATCCGTCATCATAGTATTTTAGATATACTTTCCAAGCTTTCCGAATCTTCCTCTAAAGTAAACCGTGCGGTTACGAAAACTGTAACTGACTGTGGTTGCATGACTATACAGGCAGGAAAAATACAAATACCTGAAGATATAAATTCCTTTGCAGAACTGAAAAATATGCTAGACAATCATCTGCGGGGGAAACTATGCAGCCATTGTGACGAGGTGGTCAGCGAAGAACTAGGTAAACTTCTGTTTTATACGGCCGCGCTATGCAATGCTTTAGATATTAGCTTATATGATGTATTTATAAAAGAATACAAAAAGGCGAGCGCTTTAGGCGTTTTTAATATGACCTAGATTTAAGTAAATTCTTAATTTTTAATGCTTAATTTTTTTGAATGACGGAAGGGAAAGCCGCAGCTTTCCCTTTTATAATTAAGAATATAAATTTTAGGAATTAAGAACGCTAAACCATAAAATCAAGTAACAGCTGTTCGCGCATTCTTTTTAGCCCATTCTTAATAGACCTAGCTCTAACTTCACCGATACCTTCTACCTCATCGAGTTCTTCGATAGTAGCCCTAAGAATATGACCTAACAAGGCAAACCTTTCAACTAAGTTTTCTATTATCGGCACCGGAATACGCGGTAATTTTTGCAGCATACGGTAACCTTTAGGTGACACCTGTTGTTCCAGGTGACTAGCGGTAGTTCCCAAGCCTAAAAGCTTAGCCATATATACTAAATCAGAAATATCTTCTTCAAAAGCCTTTAACATAATATTTAATAATTCCTGCGCGGTTTTTTCCTCATTCTTAGAATAATCTTGAATTATATAAATCGCTTCATCATACACATTAATAATCATTTCATCTAACTGCATTTTAACTAGGCGACCTTCGGTACCTAACTCAATTATATAATTTTCGATTTCATCTGCTATATGTAAAACTCGAATAATTCTTCTTAATACTTCACATACCTCGGAAACATTTACCATATCCTCAAATTCCAGCCCTCCCAGGCGCTGCAATTCACGATTCATAACATTACGATATTTTTCTAATGTTTGTAAGGCTTGGTTAGCCTTAACTAAGATAGCAGGTAACTCACGCAAACGGTAAATAATATTGCCTTGATAAAGCGTAACTACTAAACGCCTTTGGGAAATAGCTACAACTAACTCCCCCGTTTGACGAGCCACCCTTTCCGCAGTACGATGTCTAATTCCGGTTTCACGTGAAATAATTCCGGGATCAGGGTCTAACTGAGCATTAGCGATTAGAATACGGCTGGCATTAGCATTCATAATTATAGCTCCATCCATTTTAGCTAATTCGTAGAGCCTGGCCGGAGTGTATTCACAATCAATATGAAAACCGCCGCTTACTAACTTCATTAACTCTGGTGAATCACCGACCACAATCAAGCCCCCCGTATTAGCTTGGATAACATTTTCCACCCCGATTCTAAACATACTGCCTGGTGCTAGCCTTTGTAAAGAATCCTTGAATTTACCTTGATAAATGTCTTCCACCCCATCATCCCTCCGTTAAAATACTAATAAATTTTTCTATAGTATTTACTTCAATTACTTCCAGATTAACCCCCAGGCTAACCCTACCAGTCAAGGGCGGGACTATAGCTTTTTTAAAGCCTAGCTTTTCCGCTTCCTTTAAGCGCATCTCCATATTCGGTACGGCTCTAATCTGACCAGATAAGCCAATCTCTCCGATAAAAAGGGTATCACCAGATATATATATATCCGCATAACTGGAAATAATAGCTGCGGCAATCGCTAAATCCATACTCGGATCTCTTAGAAATACTCCCCCGGCAACTTTTAGATAAACATCATAGTGAGATAACTGATAGCCTTTTTTCTTTTCTAACACCGCAATAATAAGCGATAATCTATTCTGGTCAATGCCTGATGCCATTCTTCTGGCATATCCAGCCCCCGCATAAGTTACTAGCGATTGCACTTCAATTAATAGAGGTCTGGAACCTTCAAAACTGGCCCCGATAGCTACCCCCGAAACAGTAGCTTCCCGTGAAGACAAGAATAAGAAAGAAGGGTCGGGCACTTCAATAAGCCCTAAAGCCGTCATTTCCATAATACCAATTTCATCGGTGGAGCCAAATCTATTCTTAATCCCCCTTAGTAAACGAAAAGCATAATTCTTTTCCCCTTCAAAATAGACGACGACATCAACCATATGTTCCAAAACCTTAGGCCCGGCAATAGTTCCTTCCTTAGTTACATGGCCGATTAGGAAAACGGCTTTTTCCATCTTTTTAGCTATTTCCATAATCTTAGCTGTAGATTCTCGCAGCTGTGATACACTGCCGGGAATAGAATTTAAATTAGGGGTAAAAACCGTCTGAATAGAATCAATAATTATTAGATGGGGATTAATTTCTTCCACATATTCCTTTAATAAATCAATATTTTGTTCATTACTTAAATAAATATCTGGATTATCAATGTTTAGCCTAAGTGAGCGTAGTCGAATCTGCTTCATACTTTCTTCGCCTGAAATATATAAAACTTTTTGCTGCGAGTTAGCAATATGATTAGATACTTGTAGTAAGATGGTAGACTTACCTATGCCAGGGTCTCCGCCTAATAAAACTAAAGAACCCGGCACGATGCCACCACCTAGTACCCGGTCTAGTTCTGCAATTCCCGAAGAAAAACGGTAGACTTCCTCATTATTTATCGAACTTAATGGTAGGGCTTCGGCTTTAGTTAATTTACCCCGCACCATCTTTTTCTCGATTAGTTCTTCAATAAGGGTATTCCAATTACCACACCCTGGACAACGCCCCAACCATTTATATGCTTCATACCCACACTCATTACAAATATACTTAGTAGTAGCTTTACTCATATACACTCCTGTTAAGACTATTATAATATTTAATTATACCTTATTTTAACAAGTTAAATGAAAAATTAACAGAAATTTAATTATCATCCTGCCTTTGAAAGTGTTCTACGTTAGTTGAATATTTATATATTCAACAAGCCTAAGTAGATTTTGGGGTAATTTTCATGATGAAATCGGTTATCGACAAAAAAGGGGGGCTGTAGCAACGCCCCCCAAAAAACATTAGCCTTTTTTAACGACAATCTTATCTGCCTCGACATCGACTACTATTTTATCTCCTTCAACTAAATTACGTTTTAATATTTCCTCGGCTACTTCATCTTCTACAAACTTTTGAATAGCCCGCTTTAATGGTCTAGCCCCGAATTCTAAGTCTACCCCTTCTTTAAGGATAAAATCTTTCGCCTTATCCGTAACTTCTAATTCATAGCCATTTTCCTTAATTCTTTCGTTTAAGTCCTTGACTAATAAATCGATAATTTGTTTTAATTGTTCTTTAACTAGGCTATGGAACACGATTATTTCATCGATACGGTTAATAAACTCGGGTCGGAAAGTATGCTTCATCTTTTCCATTACCCTATCTTTCATTTGCGCATAATTTTCCGCTTCATCTTGTACACTGTTAAAACCAACTTTTTTCCCGCTTTTAATCGTATCGGCACCGACATTAGACGTCATAATGATAACAGTATTACGAAAATCTACAGTCCGTCCCTGCCCGTCAGTAAGCCTGCCATCTTCCAGCACTTGTAATAAGATGTTAAATACTTCTGGATGCGCTTTTTCAATCTCATCAAGTAAAACTACCGAATATGGTTTCCTCCTTACTTTTTCGGTTAATTGTCCGCCTTCATCATAACCGACATATCCCGGAGGTGACCCGATTATTCTGGCTACCGCATGTTTCTCCATATATTCAGACATATCCAAACGAATAATAGCTTCTTCACTGCCAAACATAGCCTCCGCTAAAGCCCTGGCTAATTCGGTTTTGCCTACTCCAGTCGGGCCTAAGAAAACGAAGGAGCCAATCGGCCGTTTAGGATTCTTAAGTCCGGCCCTAGCCCTACGT
>CAZYLY010000158.1:0-4871 GCA_964648825.1 uncultured Syntrophomonadaceae bacterium | reverse complement strand
TGTAACGGCTACTTTTCCCGCAACTCTGCAACCTATTTTAGCTAATGGCTTTGTTATGGGTGTAGTAATATCATTACTCCTGGAACATGTTATCTACAGATAAAATGCAAAGGGGACGGTTCCTTTTGCATGTGAGATAACCCGTTTACTAGATAACTAGTTAAGTGGAGTGAATAATTATTAAAAATAGGGGGATATAAATGAGCAGGTCATTATCAAGAGCTCTTTCTATATTAGAATTATATAATAGTAAACAATCAGAATGGGGAATTACAGCAATTAGCCAAGAACTTGACTTATCAAAAAGCACGGTACATGGGCTAGTCAAAACTTTAGAGGCTCATAGGTTCCTAGAGATTACGGAAAACAGTAAATACCGGTTAGGAATTAAGGTGTACGAATTAGGACTGTCATATCAAGCTAATGTAAAACTAACTACGGTAGCTGCCCCATGGGTGAAAATGCTAGCGGAAAAATATCGCCAATCAGTACATATTGCTATATATGCAGGAAGAATGGCAGTTTTCGTAATCGGAAATAAATCGGGGACTAGCCATGTTATTTTCCCTCGCATTGGTGCAGGTATTGCCGCTTATTGCACTGGTGTGGGCAAAGCTCTGTTAGCTTGGCAAGCAGAAGACCATATTGAAGACTATTTAAAAACTGAAACTTTAGTGCCATTTACTAAGAATACTATTACTGATGTGAATAAACTAAGGGAAGAATTGCAATTAATTAAAAAGCAAGGTTATGCTTTTGATATGGAAGAAACCGTAACTGGTATTGCCTGTGTAGCTGCTCCTATTTTTGGTTTTTCCAATCACATAATTGGGGCTATCAGCGTTTCTGGGGTAGCCGATATTATTACCGAAGAAAATACTTGCTTAGCCTGTATCCGGGATGTATGTGACGCCGCTAAAAACATTTCCATCGGTATGGGATATTTAGAATAACTAATCTTATAAGATACCGGCTGCTCTTTCTACACATTGGCATGGACTTCTATATTAGTAATATTAGCTAACATCTTTTGTCTGTGCTTTATATCTTCTGCGGAAGGTGGCTTGATGTCGCCTAACTCATATTTAATTCCCAATAGATTCCATTTGTGCTTACCTAAGGTATGATAAGGAAGTAAATCTATTCTGGCTACGGTGTTCAGATTATTAATAAAATGGCCTAAATCAATCAGGTCTTTATCATCATCAGTCAACCCGGGTACTAGGACATATCTTATCCAAATAGGAATTTTAGCCTTGGCTAGGAGCTGTAGATTGGTAATATTAAGCTCATTAGACATACCAGTTAGATTTTTACTTTTTAGAGGCTCTATATGTTTTATGTCAGCTAAAAATAAATTCGTGTAAGGCATTATTGCTTCTACAAATTGGCTTTTTACATATAAGGAAGTATCTATAGCCGTATGGATACCTATCTGCTGACACTTTTTAAGAACCTCTTTTATAAACTGATACTGTAATAAGGGTTCGCCCCCCGAAAAGGTAATACCGCCATTGGAAGCGGCAAAGTAGGGCTTACCCCTCTTAATAATACGTATCAAGTCTTCGATAGTATATTCCTGTGCTTTATTAGACTGTCTATCCCAAGCATCAGGATTATGACAATACTTACAGCGCAGGTGACATCCCTGCATAAATATGACGGTTCTGATACCTGGCCCGTCTAAGGTACTGAAGGTATCTATAGAGTGAATTAATCCGTACAATTTAATACCACCTTTAGCTGATTACATAGTTTTATAGAAGGTACGGGCGATTATCTCTTCCTGCTGTTCCCGGGACAGCTTAATAAAATGGACCGCATAGCCGGAAACGCGAATAGTTAAATCAGGATACCGTTCGGGGTGCTCCATAGCTTCTTTCAATGTTTCTATATTAAGTACATTAATATTAATATGGTGAGCATCTTGGGCAAAATAACCTTTTAATAAAGCACTTAAATTAGAGATGCGCTCCTCGGGATTAGTGCCTAAAGCTGAAGGAACGATAGAAAAGGTAAAGGAAATACCGTCTTTAGCATAAGCATAGGGTAATTTAGCAACTGAATTACATGCTGCTATAGCGCCATGTTCTTCCCTTCCGTGAAGGGGATTGGCCCCTGGTGCCAATGGTTCGCCAACTTTACGGCCATCAGGGGTCGTGCCGGTATGCTTGCCATACATGACATTAGAGGTAATAGTCAGAACGGATAAAGTATGAACGGCGTTTTTATATACTGGATATTTTCTAAGCCGGGACATAAAGTCTTTGACTAGGTTTACCGCAATCATATCTACCCGGTCATCATCATTGCCATACTTAGGATAATCTCCGCTAGTTTCAAAATCTGTAATTAGGCCTTTTTCATTTTTAATAACTTTAACTTGTGCATATTTTATAGCACTTAAGGAATCGGCCACGACGGATAAACCGGCTATACCGAAGGCTATAAATCTAGTCAAGGAGGTATCATGCAAAGCTAATTCGAGCTTTTCATAATCATATTTGTCATGCATGTAATGAATAATATTCATCGTATTTACGTAAAGAGCGGCTAACCAATCCATCTGTAAATGGAAATTATGCATTACCTGCTCATAATCTAAATACTCACCATCATAAACCGGCATTTCTAGACCTACCTGCTGACCGGTAAGTTCGTCAATACCGCCATTTAAGGCATAAAGCAGCAGCTTAGCTAAATTGCATCTGGCCCCAAAATATTGGGTTTCACGACCTAAACGCATAGCTGATACACAACAGGCGATAGCGTAATCGTCGCCGAAATCAGGCCGCATTAAGTCATCATTTTCATATTGGATAGCACTAGTTTCAATAGATAATTTAGCTACATAATTAATAAAAGCAGTGGGTAAGTTTGAAGACCATAAAACTGTCATATTAGGCTCGGGAGCTGCACCTAAATTAGATAAGGTATGGAGCATTCTATAACTAGTTTTAGTAACTAAGGTGCGCCCATCTACGCCCATGCCGCCTATAGCTTCGGTAACCCAATTCGGGTCTCCGGCAAATATTTCGCTATAGCCTGGGGTTCTAAGATGTCTAACTAGTCTTAGCTTAATAACCAACTGGTCAATTAACTCTTGAGCTTCTGCTTCATTTATTATTCCCGCCTGCAAATCTCTTTCTATATAAATATCTAAAAAAGTTGAGATACGGCCAATACTCATGGCGGCTCCATTTTGCTCCTTAATAGCGCCTAAGAATCCGAAATATAGCCATTGTACCGCCTCGGTAGCCGTATAGGCAGGTCTAGATATATCAAAACCATAGCTAGCCGCCATGCTTTTTAATTCCTCTAAAGCCTGAATCTGATCAAACAGCTCTTCGCGCAAACGGATATTATCATCATTCATCTGCTTATCGATTAAAATAAGATCCTTATGTTTGGCGGCAATAAGTATGTCTACTCCATAGAGGCTGACCCGGCGGTAATCGCCGATTATTCGGCCGCGTCCGTAAGAATCAGGTAATCCCGTGATAATACCTACTTTTCTAGCTAATTTCATTTCCGGAGTGTAAGCGGCAAAAACTCCGTCATTATGAGTGCGGCGATATTTTAAGAAAAAGTCTTTAATAGCTGGCTTAAGCTTATATCCATAAGCATCACAAGCTACCTCTACATGCTTAAGGCCGCCATATACATTAATAGCTCTTTTAAGAGGTTCGTCAGTTTGTAAGCCTACAATTATTTCTAAGTCTTTATCAATATACCCAGGAGGATGGCTAGTAGTCTGAATGGGTGTATCGGCATCTACCTTAAGAATGCCGCCTTTATTTAATTCTTCCTGTAGAAGGGTTTGGCATTTTTGCCATAAGAGCTTAGTTTTTTTAGTGGGAGCAGCTAAAAAATTAAAGCCCCCTTCATAGGGAATATAGTTTTTTTGGATAAAATCCCTGACCTCAATATCGTGGTTCCAGCGGCCTAAATTAAAATCTTGCCAAGCCTGCAAAAGTTTTACCCCCTTATTATTTCTTAACTATATTGTTTGAACTAAAGCCAGCTTTATACATGCGAGCTTTTTAATCTAGGACTATTTTTCGAAAATTGTAAGTTGTATAGTGAGAATTTTCGAAAAATGATGTCGTATCCTATATTTTTTGCAGGAAAAAGTAAAATCTATGGAGAATATTAATAAATACCAATTTATATCTAACTAAACTTTTAACATAAAAGTAAATTTGAATAATAAGGGGAAGTTTATCATGAGTAAGCCAACAATTAATGATGTGTTACCTGTAGATGAAATTGGGGTAAAACTAAACAGCAAGCTATATATGGAAATGCTTAAATTTGCACCAATTATGTCCGCTTTATTAACTGACCGGACTTTAGGGTTTTATGCTACCGACCATGAAAAGTTTATTATGAAAATCGACCCTACTAATAAAGTAAATTTCGTAAAACCAGGGGTAATGTTTGCTAAGGGGGGACCGGCTGATTATATAATGCAAAGTGGTAAACATATTGCAGTGGAATTAGGGGCGGAAGTTTACGGGGTACCACTTAGAGTTGCTACCATGCCTATTTTTGATGATGATACTGGAGAAGCTATCGGTACTTTTGGCATTGTAAATACCCGGGAAAAAGCGGAAGAAATTATTAATATTTCAAGTTTATTTTTAAATGGGCTAACGGAGATTTCTTCAGCTGTAGAAGAAACTGCCGCTAGTGCTAGTAGTATTAATGAGAGTGAACAACAGCTTAATAAAGATATCGAAGAAATAGGAACTACTTCTACCCAGATTGTGCAAATTTTAGATGCGATAAAAACTATTGCTGACCAGACTAAAATGTTAGGTTTAAATGCAGCTATTGAAGCAGCCCGGGCTGGAGAGGCTGGTAAGGGG
>CAZYLY010000157.1:0-4884 GCA_964648825.1 uncultured Syntrophomonadaceae bacterium | reverse complement strand
TTTAGATTTATCTGCAATAGCCTTAGTAAAATCATTAGCCACGCCTACATTAAAATATCCGTATTCGTCCATCGGCGCTACAGCGATAAATGCGACATCAGGCTGGGCATACTCTCTATATAAACGGGGAGCCTCATGAAAAAGGAATGGGACATAATTACATAACCCCCTATCATGTAATCTCCTTTCAACACCTGAAAAATGCCAACTACTATAAACAAAATGTTTGCGTTCTGGATCAACTTCCACTACCTTCGGAACAAATAAAGTTGTGCATGCTCTTATTTTAACATCCATTAATTCTGATGCCCTGTCAGCTAAAGCAGCATCTAAAACTTGAGGTGCCATGCCAAAATGGCTATATTCTACCCAATCACCAGATTTAACTAACTCTACAGCTTTTTCAGGAGTAGTCAATTTACTATTGTACAAATGGGCTAAATTCATATCATGCATTACCTCCTTATTTTATAGAAATAGATAGTCTAAACAGGAAGTACCCACAGACTATCTATTTCATAATAGTTTTGCTTAAAGTGTTGTATAAGTCTAGTCAAGTTAGAACAAGAACTGGGGGTTAGTTAAACTAGTTCTACAACTAGAGCCGTACCCATACCTCCACCTATGCAAAGCGTTGCTAAGCCACGTTTGGCAGCTCGACGTTTCATTTCATACAACAAGGTTACTAATATGCGGCAACCAGAAGCTCCTATAGGATGACCAATTGCTATGGCACCACCATTAACATTTAATTTAGTTGAATCAAAATTAAGTTCCTTACCAACTGCAAGAGATTGTGCAGCAAAGGCTTCATTAGCTTCAATTAAATCCATGTCGTCAACAGTTAAGTTCGCTTTTTCTAGAGCACGCAAGGATGCAGGCCAAGGTCCCATACCCATAATACTAGGGTCAACTCCTGCAGAAGCATAGCTAAGGATTTTAGCTATAGGTTCTATACCTAATTCTTTAGCCTTATCAGCGGACATTACTACTACTGCCGCTGCTGCATCATTTATGCCTGATGCGTTACCGGCTGTTACTGTTCCGTCCTTCTTAAAGGCTCCTCTTAATCTTGCTAATCCTTCCGCACTAGCATCAGTTTTAATAAATTCATCATGTTCAAAAACGGTTTCGCCTTTTCTAGTTTTGATAGTAACAGGGACAATTTCATCCTTAAATTTCCCTGCTTCTAAGGCTGCCGTTGCTTTCGTTTGGCTATTTAAGGCAAATTCATCTTGTTCTTCTCGGGTATTTTTCCACTGGTCATTAATATTCTCGGCAGTAATACCCATGTGATAATTATTAAATGCACACCACAAGCCATCTTTTATCATTAAATCCGTTAACTGGCCATCACCCATCCGGTAACCATAGCGAGCCTTTTCCAAAGCGAAATAACTTGCCGACATATTTTCGGTACCACCAGCTACAATTATATCTGCATCGCCAGCTCTAATCGCTTGGGCGGCTAATTCTACTGTTTTTAAACCTGAACCACATACCTTGTTAACAGTAAAAGATGGAACTTCAACAGGTATACCAGCATCAACAGCGCACTGGCGACTTATATTTTGGCCTAATCCACCCTGGAGTACACAACCAAAAATAACTTCATCAACCATCTCGGGTTTAATGCCGGCTCTGCGGATAGATTCCGCAATAGTTAATGAGCCTAATTCACGAGCATTCACATCCTTCAGGGTTCCACCAAAACTTCCTACTGGAGTTCTACACGCACTTACTATAACAACTTCTTTCAATTCTAAATCCTCCCTGGCATATTATTATCTTTACTTATTTTAACAAGAGATTTGCAATAACTACTCTTTGAATTTCATTAGTTCCTTCATAAATCTGAGTTATCTTAGCATCTCTCATCATACGTTCTACTGGATATTCACGACAATAACCATATCCCCCCAGAATTTGTACTGCTTCTGTAGTTACGTACATGGCAGTATCACCAGCAAATACCTTGGCCATAGCACTAGCTAGCCCATAAGGTTCTTGTAATCCTTCCAACCAAGCGGCTTTATAGGTAAGAAGCTTAGCACATTCAATTTTAGTAGCCATATCTGCTAGCTTAAATCTTATGGCTTGTAAGTCGGCTATTGGTTTACCAAACTGTACTCTTTGTTTGGCGTATTCTAAGGCGTATTCATAAGCACCGCCGGCAATACCTAAAGCTTGTGCTGCAATTCCATTACGACCACCATCTAGAATCATCATGCCGATTTTAAAACCTTCACCTTCTTTACCTAGCAGGTTTTCTTTAGGAACTCTACAATCTTCAAAAATTAATTCGTAAGTAGCAGATGATCTAATCCCCATCTTCTTCTCTTTTTTACCAAAAGTAAAACCGGGGGTATCTTTTTCCACGATGAAAGCGCTTATGCTTTTATAGCCTAATTCTTTGGGTCCAGTCCGAGCAATTACTATATAGGTATCAGCGTAATAACCATTGGTTATAAAAATCTTCGAACCATTTAGTATATAAGCATCACCATCTAAAACGGCTGTGGTTTTAGTTCCGCTAGCATCCGAACCAGCCATAGTTTCGGTAATTGCAAAAGCACCTAGTTTAGTACCTTCCGCCAATGGTATTAGAAATTTTTCTTTTTGTTCCTCGGTGCCAAATTTCCAAATAGGCCAAGAGCAAAGGGATACGTGAGCAGATAATGTTACCCCTGTGGAAGCACACACTTTAGATAATTCTTCTACCGCAATAGCATAAGCTAAAAAGTCGAATCCTGCTCCTCCGTATTTTTCTTCCCAAGGTAAACCGGTTAAGCCTAATTCGCCCATTTTATGAAAGATTTCAATGTCAAATCTTTCTTCTTCATCACGTTCGGCTGCGCCCGGTTCTACCTCATTAATGGCAAAATCCCGGATAGTTTTTTGAATCATTTCATGATCACTGCTAAGTTTGAAATCCATATTATAAAACCTCCTATTAATTATTTTTCCTTGTTATTTGGAATAGTCAAAAATACCTTTACCGGTTTTACGTCCTAAGTGTCCAGCTCTTACTTTATTCCTTAGTATAATTGCAGGACGATACTTGGAATCGCCAAATTCGTGCCAGAAATATTCACATATCATTAGGCAGACATCTAGACCAACTAGGTCGGCTAAGGCTAGGGGGCCCATAGGCATATTAGCCCCTAACATCATTGCTTTATCAATTTCCTCTGCAGGTACCCCTTCTTGGAGTAAATGTGCTGCTTCATTTATATAAGGTAATAGAAGACGGTTAACTATAAAGCCAGGTGTTTCTTTAGCTAAGACACCCTCTTTGCCAATTTTGGTGCATAATTCTGTAATTACATCTATTGTGTTTTGGCTCGTCTCCGCACCTGGAATTATTTCTACTAATTTCATAACTGGAACCGGATTGAAGAAATGCATACCTATTACATTGTTGACCCTTTTACTAGCAACAGCAATTTCAGTTACACTTAAAGCCGAGGTATTAGTAGCCAAAATGGTTTCCGCAGAGGTTATCTCCCCTAATTCGGAAAACACCTTTTTCTTAATATCAATATTTTCAACAATGGCCTCAATTACCAGATCACAATCCTTAAATGCATTTAGATTAGTATCAAAAGCAATTAACTTCAACATTCCGTTTACAGCATCTTCAGTTAATCTGCCTCTATCTACAGCCCTGTCCCAAGTCTTTTTAATATTTTTCATACCTTGTTCTACCATGGCTTTATCAATGTCTACCATAATTACTTGATAGCCTGCCTGAACACAAACCTGAACAATCCCGGCACCCATAGTGCCAGCTCCTAAAACACCAATCTTTTTGATATCCATATTATTCCTCCTTTTGAAATACGTTTAATTATCATAGAGATAGCTCAATTTAAAATACCTTAGTGATAAAAATCACTAAGTGTAGTACATAATATTATTTAGGTATTTATTGCATTGCATTTTAAAAATCGATAAAACTAAATAATAAAACAGCTATAGATATGATAATAATAAAATTCAAGCTATATATTACTTGATGCAAGTTTAATGCCAATAAAATAGTATTATAATAAACCAGGTTATATAGGCACTTAACAACTTGGGTTTATAGCTCGTCAGGGCGGTTTTATAAGCTTATGTGCTACTTCATTACGATTAAAAACCAGAGTAGCCCTACACTAATGTTTTGGAATAATGACTTGTAATGATACACTGTTACACTATGAAACAATATTAAAAATTTACGCCTTGGAGTTACAAACACCGATTTTTAAACACTTTAATATTTACTGCAATATGATATAATCTATTAAAATATTATTTACCGGATGGAGGTCATTGCAATTATCGAACAAGTTTTTACAGATTTATACAAACTAGAAATACCCTTACCTGACAACCCCTTAAGGGCTCTAAACTCTTATATCATAAAGTCCGATGACAGGAACCTTATAATTGATACGGGAATGAATAGACCCGAATGTTTAAAAGCTATGCTAGATGGTTTAAAAGCTTTAGAAATTGATTTAAACCAAACCGATATATTTATTACTCATATGCATTCTGATCATTCAGGAAACATTTCTAATTTAATTTCCCCTAATAGTAAGGTATATTGTCATGTAAATGATGCCATTATTATTAGTGCAGGTGATGATTGGGATGGTTTACTTAAGGGAGCCAGATTAAATGGTTTCCCTGAGGAAGAAGATGCTATAGGGCAACATCCCGGTTTCAAATACCGCAACTTAGATTTTAATAATTTCACTTATGTTAAGGATCAGGATGTAATCCGGGTGGGAAATTATAACTTAACTTGCTTCTATACACCTGGTCATACTGAAGGACATATGTGCCTTTATGATGCTGATAAAAAAATTCTATTTTCCGGTGATCATATTC
>CAZYLY010000156.1:2955-4895 GCA_964648825.1 uncultured Syntrophomonadaceae bacterium | reverse complement strand
TACCATTAACTAATAAGGTCGCTCCTATTTTTTCGAGTGCGGGGGGGATAAGGTCATAATCACCTTCGGAATTACCGCCCGTAATTATTAATAAATCGCTTAATTCTAGACCTTTTTTTATTTCTTCACATATTAAGTCCAGGTTATCATTAACTTTTCCTAACCCAGTAATAACTTTGCACCTGGCTAATTGCAGCAGGCTTAAAAAAAGACTTTGGTTACTATTGAAAATCTGCCCGTATTCAAGATTCCCCCCCGGCAATTCTAGTTCACTGCCGGAATTAATAACATAAACAGTGGGCGCTTTATATACAGGCACTTCTCTAAGCCCGGTAGTCGCAATAAGTTCAATTATTTCCGGGTTAAACACATCTCCTTGCCGGGCGAGGGGATAGCCTTTTTTAGTCATAGCCCCAATTGGTTCTATATTAGTTTCTATAGTAGGTATATCAGGAATAATAATGGCATCATCCTGCTCCTCTACCGTTTCTTGTTTAATTACTGCACCTGTATTTAAAGGAATAGGGGCACCAGTCATTACTTTTATCGTGGTTCCAGGCAAAACTTGTTCTTCAATGCTATTTCCCGCCGCTGTTATATGAGTTTTTTGTAAAGTTAGCGGAGCAGCTTGTAGTAAATCTTGTTCATTTATAACATACCCATCTACTCTAGACCTTTTAAAGTGTGGTACATCGATAGCCGCAATCAAGTCTTGCGCACTTACTTGCCCAGTAGCCTTATTTAATTCTCCCCTACTTACCCCTACAGTATTAACTTGTTCTAATAAAATATCTACTGCCTGTTCCAAGGTTAGTCGTTCCATCTTAATATTTCACCACCATAAAAATCTATCCATTTTACTGCAAATATTATAATTTACTAGTAAATATATAAATATATCGGAGCCGTTTGACGAAGCATGGTGCCAACATACTGCGAAGACGAAGTAGCGAAAGGGGGCAACGCCTCAAGGATGAGGCGTGAGCGACTTTTGAACCATGGATGGTGAATAGGAGCGTCCCCCTGTAGCTACAAGACAAGCAGATTATGTTGCCCATGCGAAGTCTGGCGACGAAATATTTAATATATTTAAGGTAAAAGTATATCGATAACATAATTAGTATTTATAATCCAAAATAAAATCACCAATCTCATTAATATCGGCGAAATTAAATACTGGTACCCCAGGATCAATTTCGAGTTTAAAATCTATAACTCGGGCTACCACATTAGTTATAGGTAAAAACTCCCTACTAATAGCTTCTCTGCTTACTTCAATCTTGGGGTATAATTCATCTTTATAACCTTCCAAAATTATTATATCAACATCGCTTGCGATAGCATTAATTATTTCCGGTAAGGCTTTAAGTTCGGCGCGGGTATAGGTGATTTGCATATTAGGGCTATTAGTATAAACTACCCTGGCCCCAGCATTAAAAAGTTTTTCACTATCTTTAGAATCAGGAATTTCTAAATCATGGTGGGCATGTTTTATTATGCCCACTTTCACATTTTGGTTATTAAGATGATTTACTACTTTAGTTAATAAGGTAGTTTTACCTGAATCATGTTTACCCACAAATGATATTATAGGAACCATTATAATCGCCCTACTAACCTTTTTCCGATGCTGCGCACTTTATTCAAGACTTCTTCCTCATCAAACATTGTAATTATGCGATTTTCCATAACTATTTTACCATCTATAATTACGGTTTCTACATCACTAGCTTGGGCCGCATAGACTACGTTCGCCATTATATCGTATCTAGGGGTCATGTTAGCTGTGGCTAAGCTTATGATAGCTAAGTCAGCCTTCATGCCGGCTTTGATTTGTCCGATTTGTTCGCGAAGGTTATGAGCCTAAGTGTTGATGATGAAAAAGTTGAAAATAAAAAAAACGCCTTGATAGGATATGCTGATTTTTCACAGGTGCCCGA
>CAZYLY010000156.1:917-2945 GCA_964648825.1 uncultured Syntrophomonadaceae bacterium | reverse complement strand
CCCATTTCGAGTAGCCATCGCCAGGGCTTCATGGGCTGGTAATACGGTAGGATCCATAGTATTAACTTTATGTAATAAGGCACAAGTGCGCATTTCTTGTAACATATCTAAGTTATTATTACTCGAAGCTCCGTCAGTCCCTAAGCTGACTGGTATACCCATAGCAAGTAATTGAGGTACCGGGGCAATCCCGCTAGCTAACTTCATGTTACTTTCTGGATTATGGGCAACCCCTACCTGATTATCATATAATATTTGCCTATCATCATCAGTTAAATGCACACAATGAGCCGCAATTACCTTTTGCTCGAATAGACCTAAACTAGCTAAATGCTGTACCGGAGTTTTGCCATATTGGTTTTTAATATCATTAAACTCGGTTAAAGTTTCACTTACATGAATATGAATATAAGAATCTAATTCTTTAGCTAAATTAATTACTTTAGTTAAATATTCGGGGGGACAAGTATAAGGTGCATGAGGTCCTAACATGAAAGTAATCCTGCCCTTAGCCTGTCCCTGCCATTTTTTATGTAAATTAATACTGTCAGTTATAGCTTGGTCACGCTCCGGGCCTACTCCTACCATGCCCCGAGCTAGAAAACCGCGCATACCGCTTTTTTCTACAGCTTGGGCGACTTCATCCATAAAAAAGTACATATCAGTAAAGGAGCTAGTCCCTGATTTAATCATTTCCGTAATAGCTAACATAGTTCCCCAATATATATCTTCAGGAGTTAATTTAGCTTCTAGCGGCCATATTTTTTGTTCTAACCATTCCATCAAAGGCAAATCATCAGCATAACCTCTAAGCAAAGTCATAGCCGCATGAGTATGAGTATTAATAAATCCAGGTATTACTACTCGGTTCGTGCCGTCAATTATTTTATCATAATCACCGGCTGGCGCTAAACCTTCCCCGACTGCTTTAATAATATTATTTTCAATAATTACATAGCCTTTTTCTATAGTAGCAGGCTCGTCCCCCATGGGCAAAATACTAATATTATCTAGTAATAAACTCATTTAATCCCCTCCTATTTTTGCTGTCCATAAGATTTAAATTTTTCATTTAAAATCGCAGTATCCTCTGCGTTTAAGCTATTTACCGCTCCTAATTGATTAGCATATAAGGCAATCATGGCCGTTTTCTCAGCTATAAAGCAAATCTTAAGGGCTTCAGCGGTACTGGCCCCTAAAGCGACTAAACCATGATTAGCTAGTAAAACCGCCTTTTCATTTCCGGTTATACACGCTGTTACTTCATCAGCTAATTCTTCACTGCCGCAAATGGCATAACCGGCTACTTTAACTGGATGACCGATTACTTGAGCCGTTTCCTCTAAAATAACCGGAATAGGTTTATTCGCTACGGCAAAAGCAGTTGCATAAGGGCTATGCACATGGACAATTGCCTTAATATCAGGTCTAGTTTTATAAATGCTAATATGCATAGGCGTTTCTATAGATGGTTTATAATTACCCTCTATTATATTACCGATTTCATCTACTATTATCATATCTTCCGCAGTTAGAGTATTATAATCCATGCCACTGGGGGTAATAACATAATGCTCCCCGCAGCGGGCACTAACATTGCCCCAAGTGCCAGTGACTAAATTACTTTTATAAATTGCCAGCGCAGTAGCATATACTTGTTGTTTTATCTCACTTTTATTCATTTCATCAATCCTTTAAGGCTAAAATTCCATTAGTATAGGGAGGCTTTATTATACCTTTTTCCGTAATAATTCCTTGAATAAGTTCATGGGGGGTCACATCAAAAGCAGGGTTAAATACTTCTACTTGCGGAATAGTAAGCTTAGTCCCCATTACCTGCCTTACTTCATCCGCATTGCGCTGTTCAATAGGGATTTCAATACCTGAATTTATGCTAAAATCAATCGTTGAAACAGGGGCGGCAATATAAAAGGGAATCTTATGATGTTTGGCTAGAACCGCTAAAGCATAAGTACCAATTTTATTCGCCGTATCTCCATTAGCCGCAATCCTATCGGCTCCGACTAC
>CAZYLY010000156.1:0-907 GCA_964648825.1 uncultured Syntrophomonadaceae bacterium | reverse complement strand
GCCCTTCGACATTACATACCCAGCCATACTATCTGTTATTAAGGTTACCGGAATATTATCCTCATTTAATTCCCAAACAGTTAAGCGTGAGCCTTGTAATACAGGCCTAGTTTCACAGGCCCAGACCCCCTTAATATTACCTTTTGAGGCTGCGGAGCGAATTACTCCTAAGGCTGTTCCATAGCCACAAGTAGCTAAATGCCCGGCATTACAAATAGTCATCACCTGGCTAGGTTTAACTATTAATTCTTGCCCGTATTCCCCCATCGCCCGGTTAGTCGCTACATCTTGAGCAAACATAGCTAGGGCTTCATTTTTCAGGACTTCAATAATAGTAGCAAAATCCTTATCTATATTATGATTAAAAACTCTTTCCATCCTTTGTAAAGCCCAAAACAGATTTACTGCCGTAGGCCTAGTTCCAGCTAGTAAATCCTTAATTTCTTGAAAATAACTTGCCAGCCCCTCTTTAGAACCGCTATATTTAGCTATCGCCATCGCTAGCCCGTACGCGGCTGTTACCCCGATTAAGGGTGCTCCCCGCACTTTCAGCCTAACAATCGCCTCTGCTACTTCATGGGGGGTAGTAAGCTTTACATGGATAACTTCCGCCGGCAGACGGCTCTGGTCTAGAACTACTACATCACCTTGGTCAAAGTAAATATTTTCAATCACCCTTGCATCCCTACTTCGTCTAATATCTTGGCACAATCACAACTTACTTCATTATCTAAGTATTTAATCGCCTGCATAATTAAAACTCTAACATCAGCAATCGAAGTTTTCATCATTTCAACCACTTCACTATGAGTTAAGATACTAGGTGAAATGCCGGCCGCGTAATTAGTAACGATAGAAATATTGCCATAACACATGCCTAATTCACGTGCCAAGCAGACCTCGGGCA
>CAZYLY010000155.1:0-4922 GCA_964648825.1 uncultured Syntrophomonadaceae bacterium | reverse complement strand
CTCCAGCGCTGATGGTACTGCAGTATTCTGTGGGAGAGTAGGTCGTCGCCAGGATTTATTTTTTTTCTGTGAGGTGTGAGGCGTTAGGGGTAAGGTGTGTGCTACGGTAAAGCTATCTTTCCTTTAACGCCTCACTCCTAACTCCCCACTCCTGACTTCAAAAAAGTGTGTCAATACCCCCGTCCCCGTGACATAACTATTCGTCTTTTTTGATATTTTGTACTTTATCGATTATTTGGGGGATTAGTTCTACTACTTTATCGGTAGTATTTCTGCCGCTTAAGGGTAAGACACTTACGGAATCTTCTTTTACGACTACAATCGCTGTAGGAGTTATTTTACCTCCAGCGCCTGCACCGCCGCCTTGAGCATCATTGCCTTTTTCGTCTTTGCCACCGCCGATGCCATTACCAACTCCAAAAGAAACGCTAATTACCGGGATTATGGTAGTAGTTCCTACTTGTATGGGCTCACCGATTACAGTTTCGGAAGTGAAAAAATTACGTAATTGTTCAAATAGGCTGTTCATATTTTCTGCTATGTTCATATTATTTTAGACCTCCCACAATATTATTCTTAATTATAAATATATACCTGCAGTGTTAAAGCGTAAATTGTTTTTTAATGAATTTATCCACAGGACGCGGATTTCTTGACTAAATATAAATTTAACTAGTATTAAAAGTATAATTACCGGGATAAATTTGCCGACTATCTGCATATCTAAATCAATATATTCTTCGTTCCATAATGGTTGTAAATTAAAATCCCCTAAGCTTAAAAATGGTTGTAAGGGGGAAAGAGCAGCAAAAATAAAAGCAGTCTGATGCGGTTCTGTTAAGCCTATATTGCCGTATAATTTAAACTTTCTAGGTTTAATATGCTTAAATAATTCCGCAATTAAATTAATGGCGATTTTATAGTATTTATGCCAACTAAATATTCCATGCTTAAAAGGATTTCGGTTTTTTTTAGTTCGGCTTTTATTGCTAGGCTTAGTATTTTTTTTAATGGGGCTTGGCGAATATATTTTTCTTTTTCCTAAGTTTATTTGGAGTAGGGGATGGGGGCTCAATTTATATGTTATATGAAATAAGAGCCAATTAATAGATAAGATACAATTTATACAGTTATCATATTGCAACTTAAAATTGTATTTTACCGGTATCCATAATAATAAAAATAATAAAAGAATTATTATTAATAATGGCAATAAGAAATAAGTAAAAAACATTAATTTACCACACCTATAATATTTATTAATAAAAAAAATATATTTTAATTCCGAAGAAATAAAATATATTTTAAAGTTTATCTATTTTTGAGCTGATTATATAATATCTCAGATATGCCCATTGTTTTTGATTTACTTATTTCTTTAGCATATTCATCATATAACATTGATTCGAAGGCTTCAGTTGCAAATCCCCGCGGAACTAAATCACTTCGAGATATACTAGAGCGCATAGCATCAAAAACTTTATTAATAAAAACGCTTTCTAGTTCTACACAAGCATCATACAATTTTTTATCATCTTTAGCTTGTAAGGCTTTTTCTAATTCTTGATTAAAGTCTTTGGTATCCTGATTTTTAGTTAAAGTAGTCATCATATGATTAGCAGCTAAATTATTAACTGCACTATCAACTTTCATCATATTACCTCACTATCTGCGTAAATTAGTAGCAGTCTGCAACATTTCATCTGAAGATTGAATTACTTTGGAATTAATTTCATAAGCCCTTTGGGCTGTAATTAATGATACCATTTCTTCTACTATTTGCACATTAGACATTTCTAAATATCCTGCTTCCAAATATACGGTACTATCTTCTTCTGGATCCCAAGTTATCGGTTCACCGGAATTAGGTGTATAGTCGTATAAATTACGCCCTAATTTTTGCAAACCAGCCGGGTTGATGAATTTAACTAATTCTAATTGACCGGCTTCTTCTATTTCATCATTATCGGGTAGCTTGTATGTAACTCGACCATCTCTTTCGATAGTAATATCATAAGCTCCTTCGGGAATTGTTTCTACTCCTACTAGGATATTGCCATCAGATGTTACTAGTTGGCCTTCAACATCTATTTTAAAGGCACCTTCCCTAGTAAATAGCGGTTCGCTGCGTCCTGGTACTTCCACACAGAAAAAAGCTTGCCCTTGGATAGCAACATCTAGAGGATTTTGAGTTTCTTGAAGGTTACCTTGGGTGAATAAGGTGTTAGTAGCCGCAGGTCTTACTCCTAAGCCTACATCTAATCCGACAGGTTGCATAGTATCCATGTTAGTTGCCGGCCGCCTAATAGTTTGGTAAAGCAAATCTTGGAATTCTATGCGTTGTTTTTTGAAACCGGTAGTATTAACATTAGCCATATTGTGAGCTATAGTGTCAACATTTAATTGCTGGGCATACATACCAGTACTCGCAGTATAAAGAGACCTCATCATAATAAATATATCCCCCTTAATTAGGACGTTTTTATAGTGATACTTCAATCAGTCAGTACCAAGTGGGCCTCTCATGTGAGTCCAGCCCATAACATACTATTCTTATCGCAATTACTTCATTTAAAGTTTAAGGGTAAATTAATGCAAAATTAGGGAACAGGGGAAATTTTGTTGCTTTTACTAGCTAATACTACTCATTTAACCCAATTGTATTTTATGCATGAAATCAATACTGCGTCAGTTGAATTGATAAATATTCCGGTGCTTAGCCTCCTTATGGGGAAACACCCAACTGCTTGTCTCGAGGTAAAAGGGGTACTAAGCTACATTAATATTTCAGGCAAGTTTTGC
Source organism: uncultured Syntrophomonadaceae bacterium (assembly GCA_964648825.1). GTDB lineage: Bacteria > Bacillota > Syntrophomonadia > Syntrophomonadales > Syntrophomonadaceae > JAAYRQ01. The sequence goes on along the minus strand of CAZYLY010000155.1, from coordinate 2,120 downwards.
ATTTATGAATCATATATTTTGAAATAGGCTCTTTATGTAATGGTGAAAGAGGTGATATTATGATAAAAATTTCGGATTTGCGGGCTAGGGATGTAGTTAATATTTTAGATGGGAAAAAATTAGGCAATATTATAGATATTGATTTAGATTTGGAGAACGGACGAGTTATTTCACTTGTTCTACCTGGGCGGACTAGGGGGTTTAGTATTTTTTCTAAACGGGAAGATATAGTAGTACCCTGGAATAAAATAGTAAGAATTGGGCGGGATGTAGTTTTAGTGGAAGTGCCAGTTGCCAACGATATGGAATTATATCGGCGCGATTATTTATTAGATGAAGAAAATTATTAGCTAGTTGAATTGATTGGGGACTTTGTTCATAATAAAATATAGTAGTGTTAAATGAATTTGAGGGGGAAAATGAATGAAGTGCCCTTATTGCAGTGAATTTGAGAGTAGAGTACTAGATTCCCGTTCTAGTGAGGATGGTTCTGCTATAAGAAGGAGAAGGGAATGTAATTCCTGTAAAAAAAGGTTTACTACTTATGAAAGGTTAGAAGAAAGACCTTTATTAATAATTAAAAAAAGCGGGGAACGGGAGCAATTCGACCGTGAAAAATTAATCGGCGGGATTACTAAAGCTTGTGAAAAACGTCCTGTTAGTATGGAAAAAATCGAAAAAGTAGTAGTTGATATAGAAAGGGAGTTAAGGGATTCTTTTGAACGGGAAGTAAGCAGTATAATTGTAGGGGAAAAAGTTATGGACAAGCTACAGGAATTAGACGAAGTAGCTTATGTAAGATTTGCCTCCGTCTATCGCCAGTTTACTGATCTCAATAGTTTCATTAAGACTATTGAGCAGCTAAAAAAGTAAGATGTGATACATAAAAGATAAGGCTAGTAATCTTCGGGGGGGAATTCCTCGTGATTAAGGGCGATATCGTATTCAGAAATAATTTTCCGGGCTTCTGCTTCGAAAAAATCCGGTACTAATATTTCTACTTCAGCTAATGGCCCGATTGCCATTGGAAATCCAGCTATTTCTCTTCTATTTACCTGTACAGGTATATCGGCAGATTTCAATAGACCCTCAATAATTAAGTCATTAGGCGGATATTCTCTAGTAATAGTAACCCAATTAGAGTGGTTTAGCTTGAAACCGCAATTAAGACATGCTTCAATATAGTTGGATGTTATTTTCGCATTACATTTAGGACAGTTCATATACTTCAACTCCTTTAATCTATTTTATACGAATTAGGGAGGATTTAATACATGGTTGAGTGGAAATGGAATAATTATAACCAAATTAGCTATATAAGTATTCCTTTTTGGGAACAAATGGGGGTAGTTACTGCCTTTACAGCAAAAATGGGGGGAGTTAGTAAGAATGAATTTACTAGCTTAAATATGGGGCTGCATGTAGGGGATGTGCAGGAAGATGTTATTGAAAATCGGACTTTAATTATGAACTCCCTAGAAGCATCAGTAGACAATATGGTTTGTAGTGAGCAAGTTCATAGTACCAAAGTTGCTATTATTAATAATGATAATATGGGTTGTGGAGCTTATGATTATTCTACGGTATTAAAAGGCGTAGATGCGATGGTGACGAATGTGCCAGGGGTTTTCTTAACTACTTTTTATGCAGATTGTTATCCTTTATATTTTTTTGAACCTAATAAAAGGGTAATAGGGCTGGCCCATAGTGGTTGGAAAGGAACTATGGGGAAGATTGGAGTAAAAACTATACAAGCTATGGGTGATGAATATAAGGTGAAAAAAGAAGATATATTAGTGTTTATCGGACCAGGTATCGGAAAGTGTTGTTTTGAGATAGATGAAAAATTAGCTGCTGAAGTTAAAGGGGAATTTGCAGGGTTAAATAATATTTTATCCGCCAATGAAAAGGGATTCTTCTGGGATTTAGAGAAAACTAATCGTCAAGTATTAATTGAAAATGGTATAAAAGAAAATCATATAATTGGGTGTAATCTTTGTACTAGCTGCCAAAATAACGATTTTTATTCTTATCGTCGTGATAAAGGTAAAACCGGAAGAATGGCAGCAATAATAAGTTTAAGTTATTGAGGTGATATTTTGGCAGGGGCAAGAATTTTA
>CAZYLY010000154.1:0-4943 GCA_964648825.1 uncultured Syntrophomonadaceae bacterium | reverse complement strand
AACTTCTTTTTCTTCATTAATTACAGGAAAATAGGAATAATTAGTATCGATAAATACCTTAATAGCAGCATTAAAATGCTCTTCTGGTTTAAGGGTAACTACTGACTGTTGCATCAACTTGCTAACGGAAGTTGTTAATTCATATTGATTTATAAAAGCCTTAATTAAATGGGGTCTAGTAAAAATGCCTTGTAAACAATTATGTTTATCGACTACCGGGCCTCCATATGATTTATGGGCTTCCATTAATAATGCCGCTTTTTGTATAGTATCATCTAGGTTGAAAGTTAAAATATCCTGACGCATTATTTCTTTAACTAACATAAAAATACCCTCTTCTAGTTAATCGCCAAAACTTATTCCTACCGCCTTAGCGGCTCTAATCATATCACTATCAGGAGGTACTAATTTTAATTCTTGAATAGCATCCTGTAAAGGAACAGAAATAATATGATTATCTTTTAAGCTAACCATACTGCCAAAATTCCCTTTAGCATAATTATCTACTGCAGCCACACCATAACGAGTAGCTAATATCCTATCATAAGGGATAGGGGAACCGCCTCGCTGAAGATGTCCTAGAACTGTAACTCTAGTTTCCACTCCCACTACTTCCTCAACATCCTGGGCTACCTTATTGCCTATTCCTCCCAATCTCACTGGGTCATGGCTGGCAGGTATTAACTTTTGTACTACCATTTCTCCATCTTTAGGCTTAGCACCTTCTGCAACCACCATTATGCTGAATTTCTTGCCTTGAATATACCGGTCTGCAACTTTAGCTTTAATGCGTTGAATATCATAAGGTATTTCTGGAATTAAAATTACATGGGCTCCACCAGCAATACCAGCATGAAGTGCAATCCATCCGGCATATCTCCCCATTACTTCTAGTATCATTACCCGATGATGTGATTCAGCAGTAGTATGTAATCTGTCTAGAGCTTCCGATGCAGTATTTACAGCAGTATTAAAACCAAAAGTAACTTCAGTGGCAGATAAATCATTATCTATAGTTTTGGGCACCCCAACTATAGAAACACCTTTATTATGAAATAGTTGTGCTATATTTAAACTACCATCTCCGCCTATTACTATTAACCCATCAATTCCTAATTTATTTAAATTATCTATGGCACGATCAGATTCGTCACTAAAGATGGGGTTATCTTGAGTACCTCCTACTAGATATCTAAAAGGATTATCACGATTGGTTGTGCCTAGGATAGTGCCACCCCTATGAGATATCCCCGAAACAGCTTTAGCATCTAATTGTATAAAGCGATTTTCCATCAAGCCTTTGAAGCCATCTATAAAGCCAACTACTTCCATATTGTGTACTGACACCGCACATTTAGTTGCTGCACGAATTACCGCATTTAACCCCGGACAATCTCCGCCTCCGGTTAATATGCCAATTCGTTTTTTACTATTCATGTTCATCCTCCTTCTGTGAATGGAACTTCCTATACGAACCATTTATTATTAATTATATAATAACATATAAAATATGGTGGGAATAACCCACCATATTGAGAATATATATTATATGTGTAACTTACGGTTTTTCAGCTAGTTGCACTGTTACAAAAGAGCGGCTTCCCTCTCTTAGGATTTCCAGCACAATCCGATCATTAATATTTTTACTGGCCACTATTTTATTAACTTCCTCAGCATCATTAATTTTTTGTTCATCAATGGCCAAAATAATATCGTATTTTTTTATTCCTGCTTTACTTGCAGGACTATCGGAGGCTACGTTAACTACTATAGCACCTTGAGCAGGAATTTTTAGATAATCTGCTATTTCTTCATCAACTGTTTGTAACCATACACCTATATATGGCCTTATAACTTTCCCCTTTTGGATTAATTCATTTAGTACTTGCTTAGCCGTATTTATAGGTATAGCAAAACCTATTCCTTGGGCTTGGGCATTAACTGCAGTATTTATTCCTATTACTTCCCCATTAGTGCTAAGCAGAGGCCCTCCGCTATTACCAGGATTAATAGCCGCATCAGTTTGGATAAGATTTTTATAAACTCTATCCTCAATATTCATAGGCCTGCCTTTAGCACTAACTAACCCCGCTGTAACAGTATGATCTAAACCATAAGGATTACCGATAGCTATAACCCATTCTCCTACTCTTAAATTATCCGAATCACCCATACTTAAAGTAGAAAACTTCTTGTTAGCATCAATTTTGAGCACGGCTAAATCAAGTTCATAATCTTGTCCTACTACTTTAGCTGAATATTGCTCCTCATCATTAATATTTACTATTATCTTATCAGCTTTATCGATTACATGCTGATTGGTGACAACATATCCTTCATCACTAATTATAAATCCAGTTCCTATTCCTTGTTGAATGTTAGTTTTAGGAGTAAAAACATCCCCAAAAAACTGACGGAAGAAAGGGTCATTTAAAAAATAGTCATTCCCATAACTACTTGATACACTTGTTTCAATGTTAACGACCGCAGGGCTAACCTTTTCTACCATATCAGCAATATTGGTAGGCCCTACAATAACTATGGGATCGGCTGATTGTGATGGTAATATGTTATCCTGCTCCTGGGGTGTAGTTACTAGATTAGGAGTATAATTAAAGCCTATTAACAAAATCCCTCCTACAACCATAGCTAAAATAATTATTATTAATAGTTTTAAAAAGCTAGATAACCTGCTATTGTTAGAATTCATAGTTCCCACTCCTTTTTACTATCTTGCTATGTTTAGAATTTTAACATGTACCGAGAGCAGAGGAAAGGGAGAATAAATTAAATATTGGTGAACTATTGGTGAACAAAACCGGCTAAATAATTGGCATATTCAAGCGGTCTGATAAAAGTATTTTTTACAATTACCATAGAAAAATCAGTTTCTGTAGTTTTACGCGGTTTTGAATTTACTTCTATCAACCAGGGATTGCCCTTTTTATCAATGCCAATATCTAGGCCTAACTCACCATAAGTCTGGTTACTAACCATTTCTAAAGTTGTGGCAATTGTAAAGCATAGATTTTTAATTTCTTCATTTTTCATTTCTATTAATTCAGCTTTTTTAAATAAAAATCTTAATACTTTTTTACTTACTTCTGCCTTTCCGCCAATGCTGAGATTAGATACATTACTTCCTTTGGCAGCTACTCTAACAAATTTCTTAGTAATAACCCATTCCCCTAAGCCATTTTTTTGATAAATTATACGCAAATCAAAAGGAGAACCTTTATAAGTAGCTAAATCTAATCCTTGTTGGACTATATAAGGTTTTTCTCCTCTAACCTTTTTAGTTTTACCCATAAAATCATCAATATTAGCTGCTAATTTTTTGGAGCGTTTTTTACGATAAATGGTGTAATGTAAACTACCCTTTTCATCTTTAACTACCCTAATTATTCCCTGACCTAAACTTCCATCACTTGGTTTTACAAATACAATATTATATAAATTTAACATTAAGCTTAAGTTATCTTTAGTTAATTCCATAGTATTCGGTAAGTTGTTCTTTAGGGAAGGATTAGTTATTAATAATTGATGCACTTTCCATTTATTTAAAAATGAAGGGTTAAAATATTTTAAATACGGTTGTTGCATTAAGTTGTTTTTAATTTCATCATGTCTTAACTCAGTTCTTCTACTTGATATACGGTCATAAATTACATCTGGAAAAGGATAAGTAGAAGGAACCCATACGCCCCTACCGGGATTATGATTATACACATAACCTCTAATAGTATTGTTTTCAAAATTAACGCAAGTAGGGGTAAAGAAAAACACATAACCATCCATTTTCTTACCCATATTACTCAAGTATATTAGTTCCGCTTGGGTGCTTTTGGGATCATAATTGCTACTATTAGGCAGTGATGCTGCTAATATACCAATGATAGGGCCCAAATGAATCATATGATTGACCTTATCATAACGAATTAACAAAGGTTTTTTCTTAATAAACAATGCATTAGCTAAACTAGGTGAAAGTGTATAAGATTCCTGGCTATAATTAGTGATTTCTAGTGCACAAGTAACTGCTTTGTTACCAGCTCTTATTTTTATGTGTGGTTGTGGCTGAATATTAAGTTTATTCAAAAGTGGCTGAGAAATAAATATTTTTCCGGTAGTTTCCATAAAATTAAAACCCCATTTCTTTAAAAGCCTGATAGGTATCTAGCATACAACATAGGTCTTTCTACCGATCTAAGTCTAGTTTCCGTTTCACCTATGAGATTAAACACGTGGCGTGCCGGTCTAATATTTGCTTCAATAAACCAGACTTTACCATCTACATCAATACCTATGTCTACCCCCATTTCTCCACATTGCCCAATAATGTTTTCTAAAGTTTTAGTAGCGGTTATAGAAACAAAGCGTATATCCTCCATAATTTGCATTTGTTTTTGGGAGGATGAAAAGTTTTGTTGTAATACTTCTTCAATTTTGCGTCCGCTGCCTCCAGATGAAATATTGCTCGTAATTGAGCCTTCACTTCCTATCCTACATGCCATTCCAGTTACATCCCATTCCCCAGTATGATCTTTTTGTACTAAAACCCTTACATCTAAAATATTTCCTTGGCATTTTAAGAGATTAATTTGCTTTTGGACAATATAACTTCTGTTTCTCATAATATTTTTCAATGATTTTTGTAAATTAATCATATTTGAGGCTGACCCTTTTACTATTCGCCCTTCAAACATATAGCGATATTCGTATAGTCCATATTGTTTTCTTTTTATTACCCGAACAATATTGCGTCCTTGAGAACCAGCCACGGGTTTTAAGTAAATAGCATTATATATTTTAAGCATTTGTTCAATCTCATTAAAACTTTTTACTAATCTTGTTTCCGGTAAATAGCTGTGCAAATTACTATTTTTCATTAAAATTTTATGGGTTTCCCATTTGCCTACCAAAGTAGGATTTAATAAAGCTAC
>CAZYLY010000153.1:3191-4953 GCA_964648825.1 uncultured Syntrophomonadaceae bacterium | reverse complement strand
AATCAAGAGTATCTGGATGGGTATCATCAGTCTTCTGGCGAACAACAACACCATCAACTACAAGGGCTTTGTTTAAACAACGTCCGCCGCAGTTATGCCAGCAGGCTGCGGTAATCCACTCCCCTCCAGCATCAATGGCGTTGCTAGAACTGGTATTCACTAATGAGTTTCCACAGCCGACTAAGGAAATGCTAGCTGTGGCAGCCGCACTTGCCTTTATAAAGTTTCTTCTACTTATGCTTAGCCCGTTAACCTTCTCAAGTAAATTAGCCATTAAGGTAATGCCTCCTTTAACTATAGTAATAATGAAATGTAACAAAAACTGACAGTATTTTTTTAATTCCCTCCTTTTTATCTTTGGTATAATAAATTGCAAAGGGTTAAAAAAACTTAGTATATGTGCTTTATAAGCGTATCACAAACATATTAAGATAAAATTCGTTAAATATTAACAAAATATTAATCTAAAATTAAATCTTGTGAAATATTTCTTAAGGAAGTGGGTAGGAAGAATATACAACACACAATATTAAACTTTGCCAATTGATAAAAATACCGAATGAATGTGGAGGGAAAACATGAATAAGAAATTTGGTATCGCTAGACTTAAGGATAATTTAATATTTCGCTTTATGTTAGCTATTGTTTTAATAATCGTTTTAGTTATGGGTGCCAAATTCATTTGGGATTTAAACAAAATGACTAATAGAACCGCCAATAATTTATTAGAAAAAGCCCAGGTTATTACCGAACAACAGAAGGCTGTTTGGGACTTCATGGTGTGGAATCAAGATAAAATTAATTATGATTCAGCGGGTGGCTTTGAGTATAAGTTTCTAACTTGTTCAACAACGGTGATGGGAGTAGGAGCAATGCTAGCCTCTAGAACCGAGTATGTAATAAAGCCCACTAATATCGAATATCGAAATATATTAAACGCCCCGGATGAGTTTGAAATTGACGGGATTGCATGGTTTAAAGAAAACCCATCCGCCAAAGAGTATTGGGCATCTACTGAATTAGATAATAAAAAAGTTTTCCGTTATATGATGCCTTTATGGGTAGAAGAAAGCTGTTTGGAATGTCATGGTTTTCCCATAGGGGAAATAGACATGGCAGGTTATCCCAAGGAAGGCTGGAAAGTTGGGGATTTTGCCGGAGCCTTTAGCTTGATTATGCCTATGGGCTTTTATTATGAAGATATTAAACAAAGCTTATTAAGTAATGCCTTTTTCTCCCTAGTCTTAATTTTGTTATCCGTAATTAGTATTTACTTCTTAATGACTAAAATGGTTACTAAGTCTTTGGGTAAACTTGAAGTTGCCGTTGCCAGAATTGGAGAAGGTGATTGGGATATTGAACTAGAAGATATTAAAGCCGAAGGGGAAATCAAAAGGTTAGTATCTCATTTTAAAAACATGACAGAACAATTAGCTGATTTATATTATAATCTAGAGTTAAAGGTGGAAATAAGAACAACGGAGTTAGAAAAAGCAAATTTAATCCTAAAAAAGCATCAACAAGAATTGGAAGAAATGAATCTTAGGTTAAAGGAGACTAATGCTTATAAATCGGATTTTTTAGCTGTTATGAGCCATGAACTCAGAACCCCCTTAACTTCAATTATTGCTTTTGCGGAGCTAATTCTCTTCGATTCCGCCTTAGATGATGCCGAGGAAGAGCAATATTTACAGGAAGTTTTATTAAATAGTCAGAATTTATTAAGATTAATAAATAATATTTTAGATTTAGCCAAAATCGA
>CAZYLY010000153.1:0-3181 GCA_964648825.1 uncultured Syntrophomonadaceae bacterium | reverse complement strand
TCGAGGCCAGTAAGGACCAGTTACTACTTGAAGTAATTGATATGGCTGACATAATTTCCTCAGTAGAAAGTGTTATCCTTCCCCTAGTTAAAAATAAAAATCTAGATTTTAAAGTTAAAATTGTGCCTGATGTTCCTCTAACTAAGGCAGACCCGGAAAAAATAAGACGAATTGTGGAAAACCTGGCTGGTAATGCAGTTAAGTTTACTCCCAATGGAGGTTGGATAAAGGTTTTGGTAGATTGGGATAAGAGTAATAATGAAATTTTGATAAAAGTAAGTGATAATGGAATTGGAATTAAGGAAGGCCAACAAAACTATATTTTCGAAAAGTTTACCCAAGCAGATGGCTCTTCTTCTAGAAAATATGGAGGTTCTGGTCTAGGTTTATCATTAGCTAAAGAGTTAATAGAATTACATCAGGGTTGGATTAGAGTAGAAAGCAGTTTAGGTGGAGGAAGCACTTTCATCGTTGGCTTACCCATACAGAGCATAGATTAATAAAAAGTGAGGTGGCAATATGGAAGAGCCATTAAAGGTTTTACTCGTTGATGATGATGATAATGTGAGAAAAATAGTAGAAAAATTAGCTGAAAAAGAAGGTTATAGTTTTTCTTATGTCGCTAGTGGAGATGAAGTATTAGATAAGGTTGCCACAGGTAACCCTGACTTAATTATTTTGGATGTAATGCTTCCGGAAATTGACGGTTTTGAAATTTGCCGTAGCATTCGAACAACTAATAATATTCCTATTATTATGCTTTCTGCCAAGGGAGATATCGTAGATAAAAGTGTCGGCTTTAATGCTGGGGCAGATGATTATATAACTAAGCCTTTTAGCCCTGTAGAACTAGCTTTACGCATTAAAGCCATTATCCGTAGGGCTTCTGCAAAAGAAAATAAAATGCAAATATCTGAAGCTAAGGACACTGTTACTTTTGGCGATTTGACGATAAACCCCATGGGGTTTGAAGTTTACGTTAAGGGTAAAAAAGCTGATTTAACTTCCAGAGAGTTTGAACTATTATGGTTCATGTCCAGCCATCCTGGGCAAGTTTTTACCAGAGAACAGCTTTTTGATAATGTTTGGGGGGAGAAGTCTTTAGGAGATGCAGGAACTATCACAGTTTTTATTCGGAAAATGAGAGAAAAAATTGAAACAGATCCTTCAAGACCAAAATATATTTTAACCGTTTGGGGAGTAGGCTATAAATTTTGCTATGTAGAAAAATAAAAACTTAAGCAACTAAACAAAGCGTTCTCATATTATTAGTACCTTAAAGTAAACAAAAAGCAAAGCCCTTGAAAATTAATTGTTTTCAAGGGCTTTAGATTTTTATTTTTTCAAAAACAATTATCGCTATTACGCCGTCTTACTCTTAATTTCGTACCAAATGGGGCTAGCAATAAAGAGTGAAGAATAAGCACCACTAACAAATCCAATTAACATAGCTAAAATAAATAGTTTAATCGTCATACCCCCGAATAATAGGAGGGCAATTAAAGCAAAAGTTGATGTTAATACAGTATTAATCGAGCGATTTAGCGTTTGCATAATACTTGTGTTAAGTAATGTCGCTCGATCTGCTTTTAGTTTTAAACGGATATTTTCTCTCACCCGATCAAATATAACTATAGTATCATTAATTGAATAACCGATAACGGTAAGAATAGCTGCGATAAATGAACTACTGACCTCCCACTGGAATATAGAAAATATCCCTATAACTATAAGCACATTATGGATAATCGGTATTACAGCTGCCACGCCGAAAGTCCATTCAAACCTAAAGGTAATATAAACTAGCATTAGCAAGGTGGCAATGAATAATGCGAAAAAGGCATTCCTAGTTAATTCACCACCTATAGTACCCCCGACACTTTCTGCCCCCATAAATTCAGCCTTACCGAACTTCTCTTTTAAAGCGGTTTGAAGATTGTTAGCTTCATCTTGGGTTAATTCTACAGTTCTAATGAAAAATTCATCCCCGCTTTTTTGTACCTCAGATTTATTCAGGTTCAACTCTTGTAAAACAGTCCTAATTTCAGCCGATTGCACCGACTGCTCCATTTTCACGTGGAGCATAGAGCCTCCTTGAAAGTCTATACTTAAGTTAAGCCCTTGAACAAATAAGGAAATTATCCCGGGTATTATTACGATTAGTGAGATTAGGTAGAACCACTTTCTATTTTGAATAATTTGCATAATAACCCCTCCTTAAACCCCGTATAGTTTGTTGTTCTTCGTAATATTAGCAAAAAGAACTAACATATAACGGGTAAATGTCAATGCTACTAACAGACTAGCTACTATCCCTATAGAAAGGGTAACTGCAAATCCTTTTATAGGACCAGTTCCGAAATACATTAAAACTAATGCAGTAATTAAGGTAGTTATATTAGCATCAAAAATAGTCCAAAAGGCTCGTTTAAAACCTGCATCTATCGAAGCTTGTAGCGTTTTGCCAAATCTTAATTCTTCTTTAATTCTCTCATAAATAATAATATTGGCATCTACTGCCATACCTATCGATAAAGCAAACCCTGCAATACCAGGTAAAGTTAATACCGCGCCTAAGAACCACATCGCCCCTAATACTAGTAGTGAATATAATACTAAAGATAAGTCAGCCACTAAACCTGGCAAACGATAATAACCTATCATAAATATTAAAATAGCAATAAGCCCAACGATACCGGCTTTAATACTTTTCGCTAAGGAATCAGCCCCTAAGGTAGGACCTACGGATCTTTTTTCCATAACTTCAAAACTAACTGGTAAAGCCCCCGATCTAAGTAAAACAGCTAAATCTTGCGCTTCTTTAGCGGTAAAGTTCCCGGTTATTACTGCACTTCCAGAAGTTATAGGTTCATTAACATTAGGGGCGCTAATAATTTCATTATCCAGCACTATAGCTATTGGCTGATTTACATTTTCGGTAGTAGCTTTAGCAAAAAGGCTAGTTCCCTCTTTGTCAAATTCAATCATTACTTCCGCAGTTTGCCCATCTTGGGTCATGCGAGCCTGAGCCTCTTTAAGATTTTTACCGGTAACTAATACGTTACCTTCCTTATCCCAAAATTCTAATTGAGCTGTATTTTTAAGTATATCTACGGCAGCTTCCGGGTCTTCTTCCCCAGCAATTTCTTCTTCTTCAAAATTTTCTTCACTATCTTCTTCG
>CAZYLY010000152.1:3703-4954 GCA_964648825.1 uncultured Syntrophomonadaceae bacterium | reverse complement strand
ACTTCACATACAGCCAGACCGATGTCTACACCTACTAAGTCGCAAAGGGTAAATGGTCCCATTGGCCATCCTGCCCCGAGCTTCATAGCTTTATCAATATCTTCATAAGTTGCTAAGCCTTCCATAGCAATGAAAGCCGCTTCATTCATACCAGGAATAAGAATTCTGTTAACTACAAAGCCAGGACCTTCTTTAACCTTAATAGGTTTTTTACCGATTTCTTTGGAAAGTTCCATAACAACTTCTACAGTTTCATCAGAAGTTTGTAGTGCCGGAATAACTTCAATAAGAGCCATAACCATGGCAGGATTGAAGAAGTGCATTCCTACTACTTGCTCGGGTCTTACGTATTTAGCAGCAATTTCTGTTATCGAAAGGGAAGAAGTATTAGTAGCAACAATTACTTCAGGTTTAAGAATTTCTGCTAATTTACCATAAACTTCTTTTTTGATATTCATATTTTCTACTACAGTTTCAATAACGAAATCTACATCGGCAATATCCGCTAAATTTGCAGTTCCGGTAGGATTTCCTAATACGAAATCTTTAGCACCAGCCGGAGCTTGACCTTTTTCTTCGGCTTTAGCTAAGCCTTTTTCAATTCTAGCTAAAGTAGCATCCACAATTTCTTGTTTAATATCATAAATAACTACTTTTTTGCCTGCGCCAGCAACGGCCCATGCAATCCCCATTCCCATAGTACCTGCACCTAATACAGCAATTCTGTTAATTTCCAATGCAAGAAACCCCCTTAATATTAATAATATTTTTGCAACTAATAATGTAATTATTTCGGTACTTAATCCCCCGTAGTTTTTATCACCCCCCTAAAAAGTTTTTACTATCAATGCTTGGTATCATTGTGTGCAGTAATCATTCCGATTTATTAGCCGAAGTTAAATAAAAGCAAAATTTGTTAATAAAAGTTTGGCAAATAATGCATTCATTATGGTGTAGCAGTATTGCGGCATAATAATAAGGTATAATGCACCAAGACATAAAAGCCTGTCCGAATAAATTTTATATGGCAGCTTTAGAATATTAATTTTATTAGCATAATTTCATGTATTATTAGTTTGCGATAAACTGAACGAATTATATTAAGAACTTCGGCAGTCTTAGCCTTATTTCCTTCATAAGTTTTTTAAAGTTATTAATAATAAAAACTATTTTTCACGTTTTCTAAAATTTTATATAGTATATAAACAGAAATTAATTAATTAAAGGTAAGCCAGTTATATAGTTTATGCT
>CAZYLY010000152.1:219-3603 GCA_964648825.1 uncultured Syntrophomonadaceae bacterium | reverse complement strand
AGTATATAAACAGAAATTAATTAATTAAAGGTAAGCCAGTTATATAGTTTATGCTATTTTTTAGCTGTTTATTAACCCTCTACTAATAATATCACATAGAGTGCCGGAAAATAAGTCGTAAATTGGAAGCCACATAAGGGGGGTTATTAATTTTTAGCGTTTTAATAATTTTGTTATATGTGTTTAATTAATTGGATAATATTATTATAATATAATTAGGGAAAAAGTATCTTAAAAAGGAATTATGTAGTAATAAGTAGAATGCTATTATTACCTAAATTTTTGGTGCGGAATTTTTTAACCCCGGGGTTCGATTTTCAGGAGGAGCTATGAAAAAATTAGATATACCATTTTTAGAAAATATTTTGGATTCTATACCGGATGCTGCTTTTATTATTGATGACAATAATAAGGTTGTAGTATGGAATAAAGCTATAGAAAATATTTCTCATATTCCTCGGGCCGAAATATTGGGGCAGGATAGCAACATTTGCGGTGCTATTTTCTATGGAACCCCTAGCATAGTATTGGCTGATTTGATTATAGACCCGGCTAAGAAAAGTGATTTTATAAAAGATGTTCATTATGAGGGTCGGGATTTATATATGGAAGGATATATAAAAGTTGCAGTCCTCGGACGGGAGGCCTACTATTGGTGCAAAGCCTCGCCGATTTTTGATGATGAGGGTAATATTATTGGTGCCATGGAGATATTACGCGATAATAGTTCTATTGTCGAATTAAACTACACCTCCCAGGCGGCTAATGAGCAAGCCGAAGCTGCTATGCAACAATTGCTAGCCACTGAGGAGGAGCTGCGCCAGCAATACGAATCCCTGCAGGTTACGGAACAACAGCTGCGTAAAGAATTACAATTTAAGCAAACTATGTTAGAGAATATGAACGAGCTTTTTTATACTTTTGACAAAGACGTTCGTTTAACTTTTATTAATAAGAAGTCACTTGAGGTTATAGGTTATCACCCCGAGGAGTTAATTGGTACTTTCCGCACTAAGGAAATTTTCCCTGATGAAGATTGGGAATGGATAAAAAAAGAGGTGGTTAAAAGGCTTTCCACTGGAGAACAATCAACCTATATTTTGCCGGCCAGACATAGGGATGGAACTAAGAAGTATCTGAAGATTAATTCGTCTCCTTTATGGGAAGATGGAACTATTGTGGGTGCGATGGTCTTAGCTGATGATATTACCGAATATCTAAAGGTGCATGAAGCCCTATACGAAAACGAAAAGAATATGCGGCGTATTGCTGATAATATGCTAGATTTAGTAAGTGAATTGGATGCTAAGGGTAATATAGTATATGTGAGCCCGTCACATTTTAAAGTATTAGGCTATCCAGTTGATGTTATGATGAAAATGACGTTTGTAGATTTTGTACACCCAGATGATTTACCCTTAGCTTTGAACAAATTAAAAGAAATAATGATTACCGGCAAACCCGCTATTAGCCAGCATCGTTGTCTGCACGCTGATGGTTATTATATATGGACAGAAACCTTAGGCAACCCTATTATGCAAAATGGAATATTAACTGGAATAGTATTAAGCAGTCGTGATATTAATGAGCGTAAGCGTTTGGAACGGGAACTAAGTTATTTAAGTGTGCATGATCCACTTACTAATTTATATAACCGCACTTATTTTGAAGAAGAAATGGCGCGCATAGATGCCGAGGGTATCTGCCCGGTTGGGTTTATGGTATTTGATTTAGATGGACTAAAATTAGTTAATGATACGGTGGGAGTTGAAGCTGGTAACCGGTTATTAATAAAAACGGCAGAAATATTAAAAGCGGCTTGCCCCAACGGAATAATAGCCAGGGTAGGGGGGGATGAATTTGCCATCTTACTCCCTAATACGAACAAAGAGCAGCTGGAAGAAAAACCGGCTATTATTCAGGTAAAAACCGCAAGTTTTAATGAAGATACAGCGGAGATACCCTTAAGCTTATCTATCGGTATTGCTTGTAAAGAAGAGCCTGATAAATCATTGTGGGATACTGCTAAGGAGGCAGAAGCATACATGGGGCAGCTTAAGCTGCATCGCAGCCGCAGTGCTCGCAGTGCAGTAGTATCAACTTTACTTAAGGCTTTGGAAGAACGGGATTTTATTACCGAAGGTCATGGGGATAGAATGCAAGAATTAGCCGTCCTGCTAGGTAAAGGCATGGGGCTTAGCCATAATATCCTCACTACTTTACGTTTATTTGCCCAATTCCATGATATAGGTAAAGTAGGAGTTCCAGATAGGATTCTGTTTAAAGAGGGGCGCTTAACCCCGGAGGAATACCAGGAAATGAAACGTCATGCTGAAATTGGACAACGTATTGCCATGGCTTCACCGGAACTAAGCAGTTTGGCAGATCTAATTCTTAAACACCATGAATGGTGGAATGGAGAAGGTTATCCGTTAGGAATTGCTGGTGAAGACATACCTTTAGAATGTCGAGTTTTAGCTATAGCTGATGCATATGATGCTATGACTAATGATCGCCCTTATCGTAAAGCAATGACAGCTGAAGAAGCTAAAGCGGAACTTTTACGCTGTAGCGGTACCCAGTTTGATCCCTATTTAGTAGAATTGTTTTTAAAGCTTTTAGATGTAAGTGCTGAACAATTAGATGAACATATTAATCGTATGATAAATGGGGATAAAAATTGATTTTTAAACTATTAGGGGGCAACTCAGTTATGTTGTAAGCATAATAGAGAGGCCCCTTTTATCTTGCCTAAATAAATGTATTGAAGTTAGCGGTTAAATTTTTCAGACCTTACCTGTTCAATAATATGGTTTAAAGTGTCAGTATCTAAATTACCACTAGGATTAAGTTCGTGTTGGGTCTGAAACTCTTTAAGGAAAGTATCATAATTATTAGTATCAATCATTCCTAGCACTACCAACAAACCTAATATTTGCCGTCGGTCATGAGGACTAATTATTAAATCATCCTTAAAGTAAGGAGAATTTCCACCCCTTGATGGCGAGTTTGGTGTCGCCGCAAGTTCAGCTGTAGTATCCATTGAATTATCTTCCATTGGTTTATCTATACTAGCTATCTGAAGATGCTCAGTTGATAATTGTTCAGTTTGTGTTTGACCCGATTGGGCTTGTTCAGCTTGCATCTGCTCCGCTTGTAGGGGACTATTTTTCATTATAAGGTCAAAATTACTAGCCAAGCCTATAGTAGAGCCGGTAATTACTGCAGCTGCAACAATTAAAATTAGAAATATATAATATTCTTTTTTCATAATTACCCCTCCCATATTTTCTATATTTATTTTTAAATTTATTTTGAAATTTTGCAATTCAAACAAACATTTACTTTAAAGAGCGCTGCAACTCCCCTCATGAGGAGTTGTAA
>CAZYLY010000152.1:0-209 GCA_964648825.1 uncultured Syntrophomonadaceae bacterium | reverse complement strand
TACTATCTTTTATTATGGTAACATTAGTCGAATTAAACATAGCGAAAACTTCATCCCCTTCGCCTAAGTCTAGGGCTCTAGCTGCCTGGGCAGTAATGGTAGCATAAACTGGTTGGTCGCCTATATCAATTACTACTTCGGTCATCTCATGCCCTTCTTTAATATTCATAATTTTTCCTACTAATTTATTAGGATCACTAATTCTCATT
>CAZYLY010000151.1:397-4970 GCA_964648825.1 uncultured Syntrophomonadaceae bacterium | reverse complement strand
CCGTACTCCTTTTATCACAAGACGAGTAGTTGGTGTTTCCCCATGCGCAGGCCAGGCGACGGAATATTTATCCATTCAACATGCAATAGTTACAGTTAATCTATTTCGTCGCTTTCAGCCAAGGCATCATAGCTCTTAATTCACTGCCTACTTCCTCAATTAGGTGTTCACTATTAATGCGTTTTAAGGCATTAAATTGCGGACGACCTACTTGGTTTTCCAGTAACCATTCTTTAGCGAATTTACCTTCTTGGATTTCTTTTAGAATTTCGTACATAGCATATCTGGATTCTTCGCCAATTACTCGAGGGCCAGAAATGTAGTCACCCCATTCGGCTGTGTTACTGATGGAATAACGCATCATGCTCATGCCGCCTTCATACATTAAATCTACAATAAGTTTTAGTTCATGCAGACACTCAAAATAAGCTATTTCCGGTTGATATCCTGCTTCCACCAGAGTTTCAAAGCCAGCTTTAATTAATTCAGTAGCTCCTCCGCATAAAACGGCTTGTTCTCCGAATAAATCAGTTTCGGTTTCTTCTTGAAAAGAAGTTTCAATAACCCCAGCTCTAGTACAACCGATACCGCAAGCATAAGCCAGAGCAATATCATAAGCCTTACCAGTAAAATCTTGTTCAATAGCGATTAAACCAGGAACACCAGCGCCTTGTTCATACATTCTTCTGACTAAATGTCCGGGGCTTTTCGGAGCTATCATAAATACATCAATATTAGCCGGTGGTACTATTTGCCCAAAATGAATATTAAATCCATGGGAAAATCCCAGGGCATCCCCTTCTTTTAGATGAGGTTTTATTTCATTATTGTAGACTGCTGCTTGATTTTCATCAGGGAGCAATATTTGAATTACATCCGCCGCTTGGGAAGCTTCGGCTACCGTCATCGGAGTAATACCAGCCGCAATTACTGCATCCCATTCAGTTTGGGTAGCTTCATCAAAGGGCTTTCTAAGTCCTACTACCACATTAAGCCCGCTTTCCTTAAGATTTTGGGCTTGGGCATGACCCTGGGAACCAAATCCCATCACCGCTATGGTTTTCCCCTTCAAAAAGTCCAGATTAGCATCAACATCGTAATACATTTTTGCCATTATAATTTTCCTCCTTCAAATTATTGTTTAAGAGCACCACGCACCATAGCAACTTTGCCAGTACGTACTAATTCGACAATTCCGAATGGTTTTAAGGCATCTTCGATGGCATCTATTTTTCCGGAATCACCGGTGGCTTCTATAATCAAAGTACTGCGACCAATATCTACGATACGCGCCCGGAAGATTTCCACAATCTGCACGATTTCGGCTCGTACATTATTATCAGCCTTAACCTTAATTAGAACTAATTCTCTATCTACTGAACGTTCTTCAGTTATATCTACTATCTTAATTACATCAACTAATTTATGCAGCTGTTTTGTAACTTGCTCGATTACCAGGTTATCTCCATCAACTTCAATAGTCATACGGGATATACTTGGATTTTCAGTAGCTCCCACGGCTAGGCTTTCAATATTATAACCACGGCGGCGAAAAAGTGTTGCCACCCTAGTTAAAACCCCCGGCTTATTTTCTACGGTAACGGCTAAAGTATGTTTTTTCATATTAGTCACCCCCCAACATATCCATAATCGAGGCCCCCGAGGGAACCATAGGAAATACATCTGCTTCTCTTTCTACCCAAAAATCAATCAATACGGGTTTATCGGTACTAGCTAAAGCTTGTTTTAAGGCGGGTTCTACTTGCGAATATTCCTTAACCCTAATGCCTATAGCTCCGTATGCTTCGGCTAGTTTAACAAAATCAGGCTGGTGGCTCATATCAGTATAGGAGTATCTTTTTTCATAAAATAAACCTTGCCATTGTCTTACCATGCCTAAGAAATGATTATTTAATATACAAATGATAACTGGTAACTTATTTTCCACTGCTACGGCTAATTCCTGAATATTCATCTGAATGCTGCCATCACCTGCTATATCGATAACAGTTTTATCTGGACAAGCAACTTTAGCCCCAATAGCCGCTGGAAACCCGTAACCCATAGTCCCTAAACCACCTGAGGTTAGGAAGGTACGCGGATGCTTAAACTTATAATAATGAGCTGCCCACATTTGGTTTTGCCCTACTTCGGTAGTTATAATAGCTTCACCTTGGGTTAATTCATTGATTTTCTCAATAATATGCTGCGGCTTAATACGTTCATCATTAGAACTACTGCCATAACGCAGGGGATATTCATCCTTCCACCTATCTATCATCTCGAACCAATCAGCATTATAATCTTCTTCTACAGCCTCTAGTTTAGAGTTAATTGCTTGCAAGACTTCTTTAACCTGACCGACTATAGGCACATCAACGGCTACATTTTTCCCGATTTCAGCCGCATCTATATCAATATGAATTACTTTGGCATGGGGCGCAAAAGTATCTATTTTACTAGTAACCCGGTCATCAAACCTAGCCCCTACCGCAATCAATAAATCACTTTCACTTACTGCATAATTGGCGTACCTGGTACCGTGCATACCTAACATACCTAAAGATAAATAATTAGTAGCGGGGAAAGCCCCCATGGCCATTAAAGTTGTCGTGACCGGAATCCGTCTTTTTTCGGCTAATTCTCGTAATTCTTCGGCTGCTTCTGAAGCTATTGTGCCTCCCCCAACGTAAAAAACCGGACGAGCAGCCTTTTTAATTAGC
Organism: uncultured Syntrophomonadaceae bacterium; assembly: GCA_964648825.1. Classification (GTDB taxonomy): domain Bacteria; phylum Bacillota; class Syntrophomonadia; order Syntrophomonadales; family Syntrophomonadaceae; genus JAAYRQ01. The sequence continues at coordinate 2,247 of CAZYLY010000151.1, read as the reverse complement.
TCGACGGCACTAATAATTTGCCCGGCATTAAAGCCTTTCATTACCCGATATCCACGAATATTGACTTCCTCTTTCAGCGATTTAAACTCTATAACATTTTCCATTACATTTTTCGGTAAATCAACTACTACTGGTCCCGGACGATTAGTTCTCGCTATGTAAAAAGCTTCCTTAATAATAGCGGCTAAATCTTCAGTTCTTTCCACTAAATAATTATGTTTAGTAATAGGAAGAGTAATCCCGGTTATATCCGCTTCCTGGAAGGCATCTTTACCAATTAAAGCGGCTCCAACTTGCCCAGTGAAGCATACCATAGGAATAGAATCCATATAGGCTGTGGCAATAGCCGTAACTAAATTAGTCGCACCAGGGCCAGAAGTTACTAAGCAAACTCCTACTTTACCTGTAGCACGAGCATATCCATCAGCCGCATGTCCAGCTCCCTGTTCATGTCGGGCTAAAACGTGTCTAATATCAGAATTATATAAAGCATCATAAATAGGTAAAACGGCTCCTCCCGGATAACCAAATATCGTATCTACTCCTTCTTCCTTTAGACAATGAAGTAGAATTTCGGCACCTTTCAACTTCATATCATCACCTCCAGGTTTAATTTCTAATTTTTAATTACTAATTTTTAATTCTTATTTGCTAATTCTAATTACTCATTCTTAATTTTTAATAATTTTTACAGTGATAATAGATTTTCGGAACGGTGGGGGCATCTTACTCCTTAACCCTCACCCCTTACGCCTCACAAAAAGAACAGCGGGCTTTTTTTTGCAATCAGCCCGCTTTTGTAACTTAATCTTTATTTCGCAAATATGGCTCCAGTACTTGCTGACTGTACTAGGCGGGCGTATCTATTCATATATCCAGTTTTAATTTTGGGTTCGGGTATTTTTAAAACACTTCTTCTAGTTGCTAAGACTTCTTCATCTACAACGAGTTCCAGCTTACAAGCCGGAATATCTATTCGTATAAGGTCATTTTCCTCGACTAAAGCAATAAGTCCACCAGCAGCCGCTTCAGGAGAAACGTGTCCTATAGATGCTCCCCTAGTAGCACCGGAAAAACGACCATCAGTTATTAATGCTACATCTTTATCTAAGCCCATTCCGGCTATGGCCGAAGTCGGGGTTAGCATTTCCCGCATCCCCGGCCCCCCTCGGGGTCCTTCATAGCGGATAACAATTACATCACCTTTTACAATTTGCTTAGTTAAAATAGCTTCGACAGCGGCTTCTTCCGAGTCAAAAACCCTGGCCGGTCCTTCGTGCACCATCATTTCAGGAGCTACAGCTCCTTTTTTAACTACCGCGCCTTCAACCGCTAAATTACCAAAAAGCATAGCTAAACCGCCACTTTCGCTATGGGGATTTTCCAGTGGTCTAATTACTTCATAATCACGCACCGGGTAATTAGCTATATTTTCTCCGACTGTCTTACCAGTTACTGTTATACAACTAGTATCAAGTAACGCCTTTTTATTAATTTCATTGTAAATGGCCTGTACGCCCCCGGCTCTATATAAATCTTCCATATAATGATTACCAGAAGGACTTAATTTACATAAATGCGGAGTAATGGCGCTAATTTCATTAAAAAGATTAAGATCAATTTCCACTCCTGCTTCATAAGCTATTGCCATAAGATGTAACACTGAGTTAGTAGAACAACCTATTGCCATATCCGCATGAATAGCATTACAAAATGCGGGTAAAGTCATAATATCTAAGGGTCTAATGTTTGCTTTTAGTAATTCCATTACTTGCATCCCAGCTTTTTTAGCTAATCTTATGCGTTCTGAATAAACTGCTGGAATAGTTCCATTCCCTGGTAAACCCATC
>CAZYLY010000151.1:0-387 GCA_964648825.1 uncultured Syntrophomonadaceae bacterium | reverse complement strand
AAAGCTTCCGTTAAGCAATTCATGGAATTAGCTGTAAACATCCCCGCACAAGAACCGCAAGTAGGGCAGGCATCTTCTTCTAAATCAAATAATTCATTAGTATTCATATTGCCTGCGGCTGCCGAACCAACCCCTTCAAAGACTTGAGTAAGCCCCACTGCTTCATCTTTAAATCTACCAGCTAACATAGGTCCGCCACTTACGAAAATAGCGGGCAAATTAAGCCTAGCTGCTGCCATTAACATCCCTGGGACCACTTTATCACAATTAGGAATAAGTACTATAGCATCAAAGGCATGCGCCTTAACCATACATTCTATAGAGTCCGCAATTATCTCACGCGTAGCAAGAGAATATCTCATACCCTCATGTCCCATAGCAATACCA
>CAZYLY010000150.1:0-4970 GCA_964648825.1 uncultured Syntrophomonadaceae bacterium | reverse complement strand
CCCGGCGTATGGCGCTTAATACTCCGATTCAAGGCACCTCGGCCGATATAATTAAAATAGCTATGGTTAATATTTTTAATGAGTTAGGGAAACGTAATCTGAAAGCGAAAATGCTATTACAAGTGCATGATGATTTAATTTTAGAATTACCCCGCCATGAACTAGCAGAAATAGCTTTTATTTTAAAAGAAAATATGGAAAATGCAATTACCCTTAAAGTGCCTTTAGAAGTATCACTTAAAAGCGGTAGTAATTGGTATGATTTGAAACCATTGTCATGGGAAAGTTTATAAGAGGGAGGGTAAGTATTTGCCTGAATTACCGGAAATAGAAACGATTAGAACAGGTATGGAAGTTAATGTAGGGGCTAAAATAATTAGTATTGATTTTAAAAGAGATGACATAATAAAGGGGCAAGATTATCAACCCCGGGCTATAATAAATAAAGCTATAACTGATGTAAGACGGCGAGGCAAATATTTAATTTTTGTAGTAGCTAAAAAATATTATCTCATATTTCATCTGGGGATGAGCGGCAGATTTTATATGATAAGAGCGGAAGATATGGTATTAGAGCCGCATATTCATGTTATAATCTATCTAGATAATGAAAGACGGCTATTATATCAAGATGCGCGTAGATTCGGGGGGGTGTGGCTGACTAAAGACCTAGAGTTGTTTTTTGGGCATATGGGGGTAGAACCGTTAGGGGAGAATTTTTCCCCTGAATACCTATTTAATATTACCCGTAAGCGTAAAATTGCTATAAAATCTTTATTACTTAATCAACAGTTAATTGCTGGTATCGGAAATATTTATGCGGATGAGGCCTTATTTAAAGCTGGAATAAGACCAGATAAATGTGCGGGGATATTAACATATGAGGAAAGCAGGCGGCTATGTACGGCGGTAAAAGAAGTTTTAGCTTCTAGTATCAAGGAACAGGGCACAACTTTTAGGGATTTTCGGGATAGTTACAATAATAGTGGTAATTTTCAAAACTTCCTGCAGGTTTATGGGAAGACTAATGAAAAATGTCCTTTGTGCGGCACTATATTAATACGCCAAGTTATCGGGGGGCGCAGCAGTCATTATTGCAATAATTGCCAACACTAACCCTTAAGTTTTCACATTTTATCATTCCTATCCATATAGTGATATATAGCTATTACTAATAGGAGTGCTAAGAGTGGAGATTATAGCCATAATGTTTTTCGCTTTAGCAGTAAGTGCTGATGGATTTATGGTAGGTTTAGCTTATGGAATGAAAAGAATACACATTCCTGTTTTTTCTTTACTAGTAATTGCTTTAGCCTCATCTCTGGCTGTTACAGTATCTATGGTATGCGGTAAAGGGTTAGCAGCTTTAATCCCTACTATATGGACTTCTACCCTCGGCTCAATAATACTAATAGCCATTGGTGTTTACTTTATTTTAGGAGCCTTTAAAGAGAAACTGGCTAGCCTGGTTATGGAAGAAGAAAAGCCGCTTATAAGCTTAAATATTCGTTCATTAGGCATAATAGTGGAAATTATAAAAGAACCCTCTCAAGCGGATTTTGATGCTTCGGGGGTAATAAGCGTTAAAGAAGCCTTTTTTCTGGGTTTGGCTTTAGCGTTAGATGCACTGGGGGCAGGAATTGGTCTAGCTATGTCGGGATTTAATATTTGGTTTACAGCTATGACCGTAGGTGTGTTAAAATTTATATTAGTCAATAGTGGTCTTTTTCTAGGCGGTATAGTTACAGATTCTAGGCTTAAAGTAGTATCAGCATTAATTCCGGGACTAATATTTATAACCATTGGTCTATTAAAATATATATAAAGATGGGTGGTTTTTATGAAAATAATTGGTTTGACGGGGGGCATAGCCAGCGGAAAAAGTACAGTAGCACAGGTATTTAAGGGGTTAGGCGCATACATAATAGATGCAGATAAGGTGGCACATCAGATAGTGGAGCCTGGTAATCCGGCTTGGCGTGATGTGATTAAGCATTTTGGGGATAAGATTTTAAACCAAGATTCCACGATTAACCGAGAAATGCTGGGTGATATGGTTTTCGGTAATCCCGAATTATTAGATGACCTAAATAAAATAACGCATCCGCGGGTAATGGAAAGGTTTAAGGACGAATTACAATGTATTAAGACTAATAATCCCGATGCCATCGTAATTATGGAAGTGCCATTGCTGTATGAAACTCATTTGGAAAGATTATGTGACCAAGTAGTAGTAGTATGGGTTGACCGGGAAATCCAAATTAAAAGGCTAATGGGCAGGGATAATATTAGTGAAGAGGCGGCTATTAAGCGCATCGACTCGCAGATGGATTTAGATGAAAAAGCTAAAAAAGCAGATTATGTTATTGATAACCGTAAAACTAAAGAGGAAACAATAGAGATTGCCACCAAATATTACAACGAAATTAATCGCAATGCTTAAATATAATAATAATGACACTTTATCCGGGGGTATGGCATGAAAAGGCATAAGAAGAACAGACTATCTGTCGTAATATGGCTAACAATAATAGTCTTTTTAGCCATTGTCTTAACTTTTCCCCAATGGATTACAATGTTTTATCCTGAGCCCCATCGGGATTTAGTATTCGAGGCTGCTGATGAACATAATATCGACCCTTACTTAGTATTTGCCATAATAAGAGCTGAAAGTAAATATCAGACTACTGCTAAGTCTCACGTAGGCGCTAGAGGGCTTATGCAGATTATGCCGGAAACAGCCGAGTGGATTGCCCAGCAAAATAATATCGAAGAGTTTAATTTAGAAGATTTACATGACCCCGAAATTAATATTCAATTTGGCAGTTGGTATATAGCCAACTTAATGCAAGAATATAAGGAGCTGCCCTTAGTAATAGCCGCCTATAATGCTGGGCGGGGTAAAGTCGGGGGCTGGATAAAAGATAAAACCTGGGAAGGTAACCCGGAGGAACTAGATAAAATACCTTTTCCGGAAACGAGGAAGTATGTGGAGAATGTATTGAAAAATTATGCCGCCTATCAAGCTATATATAATTAACCGGAAGTTCTGTCACCCTGCCAATTCTGCCCGTATCACCCTGAGGCCAGCCGAAGGATCTAAGCTTCTTCACTACCGTTCAGAATGACGGGTTAGCAAACCTGCTTTAATCACGAAAAACAATTACTATAAAAAGTAAATAAAGGAATACAATAGCTAATTGTCTAATATAATGTCCTTAAGACTAGTCCAAGTTAAGGAGGGCATTATTTTGTATGTGAAAATGAAAAGAATAGCATTAATTATTTCCCTAATTGGAATTGTGGTGCTATTAGGGAGTATTATCTATACGAAGAATTTGGCTAGTTATACTGCTAGTTTAGATACCAGACCATTTAATATAGGGCTAGTGGGGGAAGTGAAATCCTTAGCGCCAGCATTACTTACTAATCATGAGGAAAGATTAGTCGCTTCAGCCATGTATGAAGGATTAGTCATATATGATGAAGCAGAAAAAACCATTAAACCAGCCCTAGCGAAGAGCTGGAAATACTCCCCGGATGGCCGCAGTTTAATTCTAAACCTTAAAAGCAATGTTAGATTTCATAATGGCAAGGTTTTGAATGCTCACGATGTTAAAGCTGCTTTCGAAAACAATTTTTCTACTACTAAAGATTGGGCTAATATAAGCTTATTTATGTCTATTAATGGGACGAGTGAACGCTTAGAAGGGAAAAATGCTGATATTAGCGGTATACAAGTTGTGGATAAAAGTACCCTTAAAATAGAATTTGCAGAGCCTAATGCCAGTTTTATATATATGCTGTCTAATCCTATCTTTTGGGTATATGATACAGCAGATCAAGTTGAAGTAGCGCCTGGAACCGGGGCTTTTACTTTCAAAGAAAGAAAAGAAGCTAATCAGATTATTTTATTAAGAAACGAAAAATACCATCTGGGCAAACCGCGCCTCGCCGCTATTAATGTTAAGTGTTATAAAGATGAAATGGAAGCTTTCGGTGATTATCAAAATAATAAACTTGATTACCTAGACGCAGTTCCCTTTAAAGAGATTAAAAATATAAAGGCCAGTGATAAATATAAACCCTATTATATTGAAAAGCCCTTGCTGGAAATATACGCTTTAGGCTTTAATATGCATAAGGAGCCCTATATAGGTGATTACATATTAAGGCGGGCCTTAAATTATGCTATCGACCGCAAGGCTATTGCCGAAGATATATTAGGCGGTGCTTACCGCCCTCTTAAAGCCGCCCTTCCATTAGGAATTAACAGTTATAATAATCAGATGCGCGGCTATACTTACGACCCACCCAAAGCCCTAGAATTACTGGAAGAAGCCGGATACCCCGGAGGGGAAAACTTAAAACCTCTAGTGATTACTTATAATAATGATACCGGGCATAAAATGGTTGCAGAAGCAGTCGCAGGCCAACTTATGGACTTAGGCTTACAAGTGCAAGTACAAGCGATGGATTGGGATTATTATAAAAAACAGTTAGGCAAAATGGAGGTAGATTGCTTCCGCTTAGGTTGGGCCGCCGATTACCCCGATGGAGATAGCTTTCTATATAGCTTATACCATAGCTCCAAAATAGGAATAAGCAACTACTCTGCTTATCATAATCCCCAAGTAGATAAAATACTAGATGCCGCCCGAGCCGAGACTAAAAGTCAGCAGGAAAGAATGAAATTATTAAAACGCGCCGAAGAAATAATCGTAGATGATGCGCCCTACTTATGGTTATTTCAAAAACAGGCTAATAAACTCATAGGTGCAGAAGTAAAATCACTGCAAGTAGATAGTATGGAGATGTTAAATTGGCATGAAATAGAATTACTCAAACCATCGTTAAATGAAGAAAATATTAGTACCCCTAATGAGAAGCAAGATAAGGTATAATGAAGGTGGAGATAGGTCAATTGACATAGCTGGATTTACTATTGTATAATACGATTTGTAATTAAA
>CAZYLY010000149.1:0-4988 GCA_964648825.1 uncultured Syntrophomonadaceae bacterium | reverse complement strand
ATTTCAATAATTGACCACAGACTAGCAAAACCGGTTACACCTAATAAGGCACTAAAAAACTGATTATGTATTTTTAAAGATATTATAAGTAATATAATCCCTACAACTAAAAATACCGGCCAAACCTTTTTAGTAAAATAATATTCGCCTTTTATTACAATAGGATGAAAAATACCAATAATTAAAAATGCGCAAAGACCGATTGCTATACCCATCCAGTTCATAACCTTCCTCCTTATTGCTTATAAAAAATATAAAATAATAACCCTAACACTGCCGGAAAGATTGCACATAGATATAATGCACTATAACCAATAGCTTGGGCTATTATTCCCCACATTATAGAACTTAACCCGATACCTAAATCAAAACCCGTAAAAAAAGTAGCATTAGCACCCCCTCTTTTATCAGGTGATGTAGATAATATGGCTAATGCCTGCAGGCTAGGCTGTACTGCACCAAAGCCAGCGCCATATACAATAGCTGCAATAATAAACCATAGCAAGTTAGTAGCATTAGACAATAACAACATGGCTATCATTATTAGAATTATACCCGGAATTACTACTATATTAAAACTGCTCCTATCAGATAAACGCCCCGCTACCGGACGAGTTAAAGCTAATGTTACTGCATAAACAGTAAAAAAGATGCCGATATTGCTTATACCTAGCTCTATACTATATAAAGCTAAAAAGGTAACGACCGCCCCATAAGTCATAGTAATAAAAAATATTACAATACTAGGGCGCAGTGCCTCCTTCTCAATAATGTTAAACTTTTGCTTAGGCAAGGAGACCGGCAGATAATTAATTCTAAAAGCTAATATTATCGCAATAAGAACCATTAAAGTAGATAATATAAACATTAATTTAAAACTATAATGGCTAATTAAGTATAAACCCAAAGCAGGTGCCAAAGCCATAGATAAAGTCGCAGATAAACCGTAATAACCCATACCTTCGCCCATACGTGATTTAGGGATAATATCAGCAGCTACCGTGCTTGAGGCTGTACTTGTAAGCCCCCAACCGAAACCATGAATAAACCTAACTAATAGCAAAGCCAAAATAGTAGGTGTCCACATATAGGCAACAACCGCAATAAGAAAAATAAAAAGACCTAAAAAGAATAATGCTTTACGTCCATAAGCATCTAAAGCATATCCTGCCAAAGGTCGAACTAATACCGCCGAAAATGTAAAAAACCCAATTACTAGACCAGCATGAGTGTCGTTTCCTCCTAATATCTTGGCGTAAATCGGCAGGGTCGGAAATAACATTTGAAAACCTAAAAAGGTAAACATACTTATAACAGTTATCAGTATAAAATCCCTGGACCATAAGAGTTCTTCTTTATGTAGAGCTTGATTAGTTGCCACAAATTTTCCTCCAATAGTTATATTCAATATATCATTTTAATCGCATTTAGTTGCATTTATTAAATATCAAATAATTAAGCGTGACCATAAATTACTACTTGGGACTTACCATTACGTTTAGCTTGATATAGGGCATCATCAGCTTTTTTAAAAATCAATTCATAATCCTTTTCCTCATTGACAAGGGCTACACCTATACTTACCGACAATAAAATATCTTCTGGAGTATCACGGTAAATATTACTGATCTGTTGGCATTTATTTTTAACAAAATCTATAGATGGTATGTCTTTCATGTATATAGAAAATTCATCACCGCCTACCCTTCCAATAATATCCGTGTTTCTAAATGTCTGCTTAAGACCATTAGCCAAGTGTATTAATACTTCATTACCTAACAGATGTCCATAATTATCATTAATATCTTTAAAATAATCAATGTCAATGAATATTAAAGCATCTATGGTACTGTTATCCTTATTATTTATCCGGTTAATTATAAGTTCTTTAGTTGTACTAGGATTATATATGCCTGTTAAACCATCAAGCTGGGCTTTATTTAACAATCTTTCTTTTTCAGCTGTTTCTTCACTAATATCAACTAGTTTACCCATAATATATTCTAAATTATTGTTATCATCATTAACACTCAGATTAACAATTTTAAAAGTGCCCATCTCTTTATTAGGTAACGGCAGTCTTACCTTAGTGATTTGTTCCCCTTCTTCCCTATTTGATAATGCTTTTTGCAAAACATCAATAGCTTCCTTTAAAGTATCATCATTTTCAAATAACTGAATACATTTATTAGATAATTGCAATTTATTACCTTTAGTGAAATATTCAAAAAAGTGTTCATTAGAAATCTCCGCTAACTTTTCATATCTCTTATTTTGAATTCTAAGCTGTTTATTAGTTTTAACATTAATAATAACACTAGATAACAATATCGCAATAATGACTACTGTCACTCCAGCTATTTCTTTGCCGTAAGCATTCATGACCATAGTAAAACTAATACTAGGTTGGACATTGGCAGCTATATTTAAAATAATATTAGTCATTTCATTTTCATCAATTTGCTTAATTGATTTGTTAATTATCGATATTAATAAATCATCTTCATTTATAAAAGCTATGCAATATTCCCTGGACTCCATACCTTTTGGTATTGTTACAATATTTTTATATTGATTTTGCAAAGTGTAGAAGGCAACCGAATAGGCATTTCCATAGCCATAATCAGCCTCACCCCTATCTACCGCATCTATGGCATCTTCTCTAGTATCATAATAAATAGCATTTTCTTGTTTAATTCCAGCGGGAAGTTCACCACCTACGACAGCAGCATACTTTTTATTATGTAAATCACTCCTTTTTACAGAGGAATTTAAATATAAAATTGTTTCACTCTTAAGATATGGATGAGACAAAATCCTCCCAGGTATTGCATAATTAGGAGGCACCCCTAAAATAATATCCGCATCACTGGTATAGATTTCCCCACTAGTAGCATAAATTTTATATTCAAAAGTCAGACCTGTTAATAATGCTATTTTTTCCATAACAAGTTTCGATATACCTTGTGGTTCCCCATTCGCATCCAAATATTGAATAGGTGCTGCTCCATCAACAGAGGCTGCTTTTATTACACGCTTAGACATTATGTAATCTCTTTCTTCTTTAGAAAAAACATCGTCTTCTGCAAATACATTTGTAGGCAACAGTATTATAAACAATAACCCTATAACTACAGCTGCTAGCCCCAATTTTAACAATTTATTAGACAATTTGTTACCCTCTCCTAATTACATACCATATTATTTATATCACCAAAATTAGCTTTTAAGTAGAAGAAATTGTGATGTTAACAGATATGATATTGTTCGTCCTCATTATATTTCTAGTATAATACATTTTAACTAGATAACATTCTTAATAATAAAGGGATTCCCTTTTTATCAGGTTGATAATTAAGGCATCCCCTTATTAATTCGCTTTCCTAAGCCCCTGTTACATTAGATATAATTTGTTATTATTACCCTTGCTTCTTTTTAACAAGTTGTTTTTCTTAATAAGAAATAAGCAATTATATATGAAGGAATAGCTATTAAAATCGATATTACAGATATACTGTAGATACCAAATATAGGCACCAAAAATAAATAAAAATCTGTAGTTTTTAATAACAAATGCGTTAAAGTATTGCCAAATAAAGTTGAAGCTACAAAAATAACAATACCAAACCCTATCCAAAACTTATAAGTGAACCTATATTGAAGTATTCCTATTATATTCATAAGTGATGATATAAATAAAAAGATGGTAAAAATCGTTATTAAGGTTATTATAAAATTAGCTAGAGGATTATTATATATTTGCATACCTAACCAAGGGGTAAGCCCGATATATTTTATAATTATTTTGTCTATAAGCTGCAATAGTGATTGAAAAGTGGCAAATATAAGGGCCGCAATTATATTAATTATAATTGTTGACTTATAAAAGTCTTTTCTGGTGGCGGTGAAGCTTAATGCTAGCCGGTAATTTTCGTGATACATAATTATTCCGTATACTATTAGGAAAATGATTATTGCTATCATGGTTGCTCCGGCAATAGAGGCGAGCTGGTTATTATAGTAGATGCCGAATTGCACTCGGGGATAATAGTATATAGTAGCGCTATAGCCTATAACATTAACTATTAATATTATCAGTAAAAAACTCCCTATGGCTTTTTTGAGGTTAAAAAGCTGAAATTTAAAAACTCTGTTTATGGCATCCATTTATATAGCCTCCTTGAACATATTTTCTGTAAGATATATGAATAGTTTCTGAAGGGGGATACTGCTAATCTCAATATTTTGAGCTTTTATTCCCTGCTTTTCTTTGTCGGAAACTTCTTCGTATATCCCTACTATTTTGGTATTTCCTAAAGTTTCTTGATATATAACTTGTTTATTTATAATTATTTCATTAATGGCAGCTTCATTTCCAGATAAGAAGCAAGCTCGCTCCTTAAGGTTACTCACTTCGTCTTTTAAGGCAATGCTGCTATCATTGAGAATTATTACTTCTTCGAATAAATTAGCCACTTCATCTATCAAATGAGTTGATATAATAATGGTTCTCGGATTTAATTCATAATCTGCTAAAAGTAGATTATAAAATTTATACCTTAGGGCCGCATCAAGCCCTAATGTGGGTTCATCAAACATGGATATTTCAGCTCTGGCGGCCAGACCAATTATTAATCCCACTATCGTCTTATTACCTGTAGAGAGCTTGTGCAGTTTTTTCTTAGTATCTAAATTAAATTCTTTTACGAGCTGATTCTTATATTCTTCATCCCAATTTTTATACATGATTTTAGCCATTTCTAATAGGTCTTTAACTTTTCGTTCTTTTATCGCTTCAGGAAAAATCTTGACTAAGCAAATATTTTCAATAGCTACGGGATTTTCGAATATTTCTTCCCCTGCATATATAATCTCCCCGGAATTTCTAATAATTTGGTTAGATATTAGATTTAATAAGGTGGTCTTACCTACTCCGTTTCTTCCTAAGAGGCCGTATATTTTATCTTTTTCAATATTTAAATTAATAT
>CAZYLY010000148.1:0-4989 GCA_964648825.1 uncultured Syntrophomonadaceae bacterium | reverse complement strand
AATCACTTGTAATTTTTAAACCTTCATCAATTATTATTTCTTCAATAGTTCCGCCATTTAAGACTATATGAGCTTTAGTAGTGGTGAAATGATAATTCATAGGCACGATTGATCCTGGGGTTACAAAAGTTTGGGAAATAATATTTTCGCAGGCTCTGCCTTGGTGGGCGGGGAGGAAATATTTCTTACCAAAAATTTCAGCGAGTTTTTTTTCTAATCTTGTAAAAGTCTCAGAACCGGCATAACTGTCATCAGCTATCATCATAGCAGCCAACTGTTGGTCACTCATAGCATTTACCCCGCTGTCAGTTAGCATATCTAGAAAAATATCACTGTTTTTCAGCAGAAAAGTATTATTTCCCGCTTCATTCATAGCCTCCAAACGCCGGTCAATTGAAACTAGGTTTAACTTTTGAATAATTTTTACTTTGTGCATTTCTAAGGGGAAATCTCCCCCATAATGGTACTTAATATTTGACAAACCTTCCACTCTCCTTAAATATGCTTAATTATTTGTAACCTAGAAAGTATGCACTTTTGTTATATGTGCTTATACTAAAAATAAAAAAGCACATCCAGAAGGATGCACAACTATACAGCACCAAGCCGTTATTCTGCTATCCTACCATTCTACAATTTTTTCCTAAACTATTTTAAAGCAATACTACCAAGCTACAAATAAAGCTTATACTAATTTAGTAGTTTTGTATAGCCATTTAAGATTTTAAACCGTTTTCTAGTTAAAACGGTTATTTTGGTATATTATTGATGATAGATATGTGGATTATTTTATGGGCGAGGAGTTACTAATGGATACGATTGATATGGCTATAGGTGAGTACTTTAAGGAGGGAAATCTACTTTCTAGCTTAGTTGAGGGGTATAAGTACCGTCCTGATCAGGCGGTGTTAGCTGATATTATTTTTAATTCGTTTGTTGATAAGGAATTTCTAGTGGCAGAAGCAGGTACCGGGGTTGGTAAGACTTATTCTTACTTAGTGCCAGCTGCTGTCTGGGCTGCTAGTGAAGGGGATAAGGTTGTAATTTCTACTAAAACCAAGGCCTTGCAGCAGCAGCTGATGGAAAAGGATTTGCCTAATGTATTAAAAGCTTTAGAATTGCAGCTTAAGTTTGCGGAAGCTAAAGGCCGGGAGAACTTTATATGCTGGAATAAGTATATGAAAATAATTGCTGGGCGTAAGGAATTAAGCCCGGAAGAAAGCAGCTTTGTTGAAAAGATTTTGACTTGGGCGGAAAAAACTAGGATGGGGGATAGGAAAGAACTGACATTGAAATCAGATTTAATGAGCCATTGGGGAATAGTTGCCGCCGACCGCAATAGTTGTGAAAAGGATATGTGCCCTTTTACGGAAAAATGCTTTCGCTTAAAAATGATACGCAGCTTAGAAAAGGCTGATATTATCATTACTAATCATGCTTTATTATTAAGTGATATTATGGTGGATAATAGCATTTTGCCTGCTTACAAGTATTTAATTATTGATGAAGCCCATAATCTCGATCGGGAAGCTTTTACCCGTCTGTCGAACCGAGTTACTTTTGCGGAATTTAACGATGTTTTAAGAGGTTTGTATAATAAAACTTATAATAGGGGCATTTTACCCCGGCTTAAAAAAGAAATCCCAGAATATAAAGTGGTTATAGACGAATGTATTAAGTTTATAGACCGCATTGAACAATTACTATACAAATTTCAGAGTAGGTGGGCTAGTTTTATAGGTTATAGGCAGCTAGAACAGGTGACTAGCATTTTGACGGAGGAATTATTAGAAGGGGAAGATTTTAATCTAGTTTACGAAGTATATATCGAATTAATTGACAGCTTAAATCTTTTAATTTTTCAAATGGAAGATATTCAAACTGAAGATAGCGATTTTATAGTATTGAATGGTTTGCTTAAGGAGTCATCTGATGGTTTATTTAAAATTATGGAGGAGAATTTGTATAATTCCGCTTGTATCGTCTGGCTGGAGTGGCAGCTTGATGATGTAGCAGCAATCGCCTCATCAGTTATTAGGATTGGCACCGTACTTTACGAAAGCTTATATAATAAACTAGAAAGTCTCATTATGTTATCTGCTACTATTACGATTGACGATAAGTTTGACTTTTTTATAAATAAAACTGGCTTAAATGACATAGAAAAGGATAGTCGGCTGAAAACCTTTATCGGGGAATCACCTTTTTGTTATGAAAAACAAGCTAAGTTATTAGTCTTAAATGATTTGCCGATGCCCAATAATGAAAGTGAATTTACTGCGGGAGTACGTGTCATTTTAAAAGAGGTTATTAAGTTAACTAAAGGGCGTACTTTGATATTATTTACCTCCCGCAAACAAATGAAAGCTTGTGCTGAGGAGCTTCGCCCTTTTGCTAAGAAAAATAAAATAGAAATATTAGTGCAAAATGAAGATGGGGAAGCTACTAGTGTTATGAATGCTTTTATAAGCAATGAAAACACAATCTTAATGGGGCTAGACAGCTTCTGGGAAGGGGTAGATTTAAAAGGAAATTTATTAACTTGCCTAGTAATCGTTAAATTGCCTTTTAAGCCCCCTAATGACCCCTTATCATCAGCTAATGATAAATATTGTCGTACCCAAGGCTTAAATACCTTTAACACTTTTTCCTTACCAGATGCGGTTATGCGTTTTAAGCAGGGGGTAGGAAGATTAATAAGAAGTGAAACTGACGAAGGGGTAGTAATAGTTTTAGATAACCGTTTATATCTGCAAAGGTATGGCGCTTCGTTTCTAAGAAGTATTCCGATTAAAAATGTTCATAGTATTGCTAGGGAATTACTACCAACATTTTTATAAACATATTTGGCCCAGCATTTTCCTGTTAGAAATAGTCACCTTGAACTTTTTCTTTTCATAATATGGATTATAACTTACTAAATGAAAAAAGGGGGGCTTATTAGGTGCGAGTATATTATATTAGAATTCCTAATTTTGTCCGTAATCTTTTACTTAAGGTGTGGGGCTAAGATAGGTTAAAGGGGGAGAACCCATGCTTAACCTACGAATTATTTTTGGAATTATATTTTTAATATGTGGATTAATCTTTTTGGTTCTTTCCGCCATAGCTTAGGATTTAAGATTATTGCTGCCGGCCTTAAAGGTCGGCAGCCTGCTATTAATGGCTAAGTATCACTTAAGCTAATGCCTAAAATGCCTCCTAGCCCGCCTGCCGCCATACAAACAGCTAAACTATAGAAAAAGGAACTTAAACTAATAACTGATTGGTTAAATATTATAGTAGCTATTAGCATAATAATGAAAAATACTAATCCCATACTCATACCTCGCACTAAACCCTTACTTCCATGGAATTTGCTTACATAAGAACCTGCCCAAAATACTGAAATAGTTAAGATTATTTTCCCTAATGATGCTAATAAGGTTTCTTTTAATCCGGTAAAGTAGATGATAACTGCTATCAGGACTGATAAGATAAAAGAAATTAGTAGAGCCCTGCCTATTGCTTTCATTTCTACGGTTTTAAATCTTTCCATTTAATATACACCTCCCTCTAATTGAAAATTATGTATTTTAGATTATATTTAGAACTTTGTTTTTATATCTATTTTTATAATTTTTATCATAGAAATGGGTAAAGGTTTTTAGGTGGGGGAAAAATGATTTTTGATAAACTATTACTTATTAGTTGCGCCGCGGGAATATGTACAGCAGTAGGTGCAGTATTATTATTTATTAAAAGAAATTGGAGTAATAAAAGTTTAGCAGTTTTTCTAGGTCTAGCTTCGGGAGTGATGGTAGCTGTTGTAATATTAGATATGTTGCCATCGGCTATTATTTTTTCCGGGTTTAAAAAAGCCTTCATTGGTATTGTTATAGGAATGCTACTATTAGCGGTGTTTGATAAATTATTTTTTAGACAATTATCTACTGGTGATACATTAATTAGCTTAGGTTATTTAATTATGTTAGGTATTGCCATGCATGATTTACCTGAAGGCATGGCGATTGCATTAGGTGATGAATTAAAAGGACGTACTGGTATGGTAATCGCCTTAGGTATTGGAATACATAATATTCCTGAAGGAATGGCCATTGCGGCTCCTTTAATAATGGGGGGAATGAGCAGGCTTAAAATATTAAGACAAACATTACTAGTGGGCTTAATTACTCCTTTTGGTACATTATTAGGCAGAGGGGCTATCGTGGTAATGCCGGAACTTTTACCTTTATTACTAGGTTTGGCCTCAGGAATAATGCTGTATTTAGTCATATTCCAGTTATGGCGGGAAGCTGGGATTAAAGATAGGCGTAGTAGGTGGTTAGGCTTTATTATGGGATTTATAATTATTTTTATGGCTACTTTCTTCTGATATGGTTTTAAGTATAAAAAAGAAGCTATTACCGGAAAATAAGCTTAAAAACTTTAAGGAGAAAGATATATGCCCAATTTACTATATTTAGCTATTGCAGCTGTTTCCGGGGCAGCTATGGCTTTACAAGGCACGCTTAATTCAGTTTTAGGAAAAGCAATCGGAGTTTGGGAATCTACTTTCATTGTGCACATTATTGGAACTATCACGGTTATAATTGTGATGTTAGTAATAGGCAATAATTTTGCTAATTTAGCTAAACTAGGTGATGCACCTTGGTACGCATACTTAGGTGGAATCCTTAATGTGATTATTATTTTTGCCATAGTTAAAACTATGCCTAAAATCGGGGTCGGTAATGCTACTACGGCTATAATAGTGGCCCAAGTTTCAACCGCAGTTTTAATCGATGGACTAGGCTTGTTTGGTATGAAGAAATATGACTTTCAATATATAGATATACTAGGTATAGCTCTACTAGCTATTGGAGCCCGCATATTATTATTAGATTAAATGCAACGGGGACGGTTCCCTTTGCATTCTAATTAAGGGGAATTGGCGAGAAAAATAGTTTATAATACAATAAGGTAATTAAAAAACTTTGAGGTATTATA
>CAZYLY010000147.1:0-5004 GCA_964648825.1 uncultured Syntrophomonadaceae bacterium | reverse complement strand
TATTTGCATACCTAGACGCATAGGTGTTTTGTATATACCCATATTTTTTTCGGCTTCTATGCAAGAGGAAACGAGTTTTTCCAAGCCTACTGGACATATTAAGTCTATACCCCGTGATTTAATTATGCCTATACTTTTTCCTATAGTACCCCCATGAGGGTCTGCTAATAGGATACCTACATTTCCGAAAGGATCAACTGCATTAGCGCCTTTGATAAAAACATCGCCGGGAGCAAATGTAGCGAGATATTCCAACCAATCTGCTTCAATTAATTTTCCTTTTTCTATACACCATACCCGCCGTTCAGTGCGATCGGTAATACAAGCTACTTGTTGGGCGATAAGACCTGCTATATAAGCTTCCTTGGGTTCAAAGGAAGCATTAAGTAATTGGGATGCTATTTCTAAATTAGTAGTACCAGCCCCGATTACTATTTTGCCATGTTCCATTGCATTCATAACAACAGGCATTTTCGTGACGGCTTGGGCAATGAGATTTTTGGAGGCGGCTGGATGTAAAGCAAAAGTTACAGTCATATTATTTCTCCTTTTCTTATTTAAGATATATGTGCCAGTAAGGTTAATAATTTGTACTTAATTAATTGTAGCTGGTCTTCGAGCGAAAGTTCCATATCTAGTGAGGTATTATTAATAAAATCTTGCCAATCATCGTGAAAACTAATAGGAAAGGGCGTGCTTTTAGTGAATAAAAGCCAATCTTGATTAAATTCTACTTGGGGAAACGGTATTTCTAGCCCTAGGTTGTTTAACATATTAGAATGCGTAGCCTTTAATTCGCTATTATGTAAATCAAGGATAATATCTATATTACCTGTTATATTTATATTATCTAGGGAATAGTGCAATGCAAATTTTTCGCCGTAATAGTTGGTGGTGCTAGGGAGGGGATTCCCCCTTTCTATGGCATATATTTTAAATAATACTTCGTTATCAAGCGGTGATAAGTTGTAATTGGAATTAAGGGGTAAAGTAGCTATAGTATATTGTTTAGCAATATCTAATTCTAAAACTTCACTAGCAAAAGGAATTAGTTCTAAATATGTTGTTTCTTCTTCAGGGTTGTATTTTTCTATATAAAAGTCATTAGGGTAAATAATATTTATTATATAAAGAAAATTATGTTGAGCTAAATGAACTAACCCATTAATAATATTATTTTCAGTACCCTTAATAATTGGTAAGGGCTTGAAGGATTCTTGTAAAAAGGAATATTCCTCTGTATGGTTGGAGAATAACAGTATATTAGCTAGCTGCCAATATTTCTTATAAAGCCCTATTTTTTTAGCCTCGCTAATAATAGTTGCCAAAGTCATTTCATTTAAAATAGGCGGTAATGGGGATTGATTTTCGATAGTTATTTCTCCCGTATTACTATTAAAATTTAGAAAGCTAAAATAACCTGGTGATTCTAAGGTATTAATCACTAGTATATCCCCAGTTAATGTTTCGTTATCCGGTATGGAATTATAGCCTATCAACGCCGCCGCAGGCTGAGGGATAAGGTTAATAGTAGCCTTATCATATAAATTAGCCAGTGCTTGGCAGATTAGATGGTGAGTTTTAATGGTTATACAATTAGGAAGTGCCACATTAATAATACTAGGGATGCTGCTAGTAGGGCTAATATATTCCTTATGAATATGCAGAAAATGAGCGGTTAAATTACTGGCTATGAATTGCCCGCTTTCCAGCCCGAAATCTCTTCTGATACTTGCTAAAATCATCTCATCAGGGTAATCATATTTTATATAAGCTATGTTAGTATATGAATTACATAAATCAATAGCTAAAATCATTGGCTCATCTAACCTCTCTATACCAAAGTAAAAGGCGGAATTTCATAAACAGTCATATTATCAATAGTAATTATAAATATATCGCCTTCTTCAAGGAGAATAGTATTATTATTTCTTAAGCTAATTTGTTTTTGCACTTCTGGCTGTTCTAAGACTTCAGCATTATTAAGCGGAAATGGTTTGCCTATTTCTAAAGTTAAACGTTCCACCTTAACATTAAAGCCTTTCCATACTCGGCTTAAATTACGAGGGGCTAAGATTCTTTCTAAATCTCCCCGTGTACTGCTTATGAAATTTAAATAGGAATCTAAGATATTGATTAAACCTAAATACTTGCTTTCTAAAAGCTTGGCTAGATTATGTTTTTCTTCTAATAAACGAAGTTCACGCTCTAATAAAGAAAAATCTAAATTAAGAGCATTTAATTTATTAGCTAAAAGGGGGATGAACATAAAGTCCTCATTGAGTACTAATAAGTGCATTTTATCCGGGTAATCATGGATAAGTTCTGTAGCCATTTTAGCTAAATAAGAAAAATCCGGTTCCCCAGCTTGGGTAATATTATCATTAACTTGGTCTAAATTAGTTCTTAAAGCGGTGATATTTTGTTTCAACATTGTGAAAGCATGATGGTTTAAATCACTTACAGCTAAACTATGAGCTAATAATTCCTCAGCCAAACGTGAGTGGTTAGTCTGTAGAAATTCGATGCCTTTATCAATTATGGTTATAAAGCTTACCAGCATTTGTTCATATCTTCTAGCCATTAGGGGGATTTTATCCAGCTTATTTAGTTGGTTATATGCGATTACTAATTCAATAAAGCTTTCTGCTTGTAGATTAAAATCCTTTATAAAAGGTTGGGGTAACATGGTCCAGCTTTTCTCATTATTAATAGCTTTTATTTGACTATTTAATTCATTCGCAACGGAAGCAATTATTTTACTGCTAATATGGCTGGTTTGTAATTGTTGAATAAGTTTAGAGATAGCTTTTAATCTAATTATAAGCCTTTTCACTATATCTATTTCGTATGGGGTAGTAGTATAAGTTTTTACTAATATTTTAGGCATATTAGGATAAAATTTAACTGCTTCCAAATAATCTTTTTTTTCTATTAAGTTAGTAAGTAAGCTGATAAGATTTTGTAAACTAGTTAAATCATTATGTAAATTTTTAATTATATATAATAATTCGGCATTAGTTTGCTCTTTTTCGCGATACACCTCATACAGGAAGCTATTGAAATCTTCCCGCGTATTAGCCAGGAGCTTATTAACTACCTTTACTTGATTATATAATTTGGCATACCGTTTTAGATTAGCTAATAAATCTTGAATAATCATATCCTGGTCTTGTTTAATGTGCCAAAGGTTTTCCACTTCGGCAGCTATGGTTTTTTGATAATAAGGAAAAAAGTGCTCGTGAAAGCTTCTATAATAGTAAGTATTTAATTCGTATATATAATTATCTAGTGCTTCATAATCCCGCTCATCTATAGTTGTGTCAATATTGAAAGCAGCAGATATAGCAGACCTGACCTTATTTAATAATTCTTCCAAATAGTTTAAGTATTGTGCGGAAATATCGGTACTCATCTTAACACCCCCATAAACTTGCCAGTTAATATTATCCTGCGTAATTCTTCATTTTTTAATTTAAATAAATCGGGTTTTTCCGCTAAAGCGGCTAAAAGAGAATTTTTCTTATAATGAATTATTAATTTTAGCACTTTATCTAACTCCTCTCTAATAGATGGGGAGGTATTAGTCATTATTTCTGTAATAATAGTTTCATTCATGAAACGGGAGCTAGGCAGCCATCTAAAGAGGGCTAAATATTGCTGGGCGATTAAATCCTTATTTACTTTTTCGCTAATCATATTATGCTTAAGCAGTTTTCTTAATAATTCTAGAATTACAAAGGCTTCATGGGGTAGGGAAATTAGTTTATTTTGAGCTAATTGACTAATATCGGCAAACCGTTGGGCCGATATACCGCTATTTATTTCATAATCAAAAAGTAAAGGAGTTTCCTCTACGCGCATATGCCTAATTTTTGATATCTCTGAATAAAGGGCTAGCAGGGCAACAGTATTTGCACTGGAATCTACCCGGAGTTTTTCGTAAAGTTTTAAATAGCTTATACTTACTGCATCATTACTAAGCTGGGGAAAATGATGAGCATATATTTGTTGGGCATAATCATAAGGGGAGGCATCGTTTAGTAAAGCATAAAGAGGCACAGTTTTAAATATTATTTTTTGCCAAGCCCTTATTATAGTTTCATCTAAGCTGTCATTATGTAAATTTTCTTTATATATTTGTATCTGCAGATGCAGGCTGTCTTCAATTAATCCTAAGTCAAATAAGGCACCAGCCAGGTTAAAATAAGCTTGATAATCATCATTAGACTGAGTTGCGGCTAGTAAAGTCACTGTTTCTATTAATAACTTTACCTTATCCCCTTGGATAGTAGGGTAAGTAAGTATATTTTTGGTTAAGTTTAAACCGTAAAACAACCTTTTTTGTTCCCTCTCTATAAGGGAGGTTCTCTTTTTTAATAGATTACGGAAATTGGGGTTAGCCGTTTTGTTTATTATTATTTGGCATTGGGAAGGAGATAATTTATTCACAATAGGAATAAATAAGTTATTAAATTCGCTTGTATATATATGCACTAAAAAAAATAGCTGCTCTATGCGCGGTTGGTAATCTTCTATATAGGCAGGGAGATAGCTTAAGAAAGCCTCCTTTATTTTAGGGGGGGCTGTTTTTAGCCAATTAAGGGCCGGAGTTTTATCTAAATTAGGAATTAAGACCGCGAAAAATTCTTCATGTCTGCCGGCTAAATAAAGGCTGCGATACAAAAATTCTAACTGCTCAACATTAGATATAATAAGTAGTTTCCCCGTAATAAAACTATGGCGAAACTCTTTACGCAGGTGTAATTCTTTTTGCCAAAAGGCGAATAAATCATCTGTCGGTTTAGGTTTTTGTATTTCTAGCATAATTACTACTCCCCAACATTTTTATTATAAAATGTGTAATTTAAAAGCTGAGCAGCATTTTCAGCCTTAACCAGATTAGATTCGGTAAGAAACACATAATAATAAATGGATTTCTCTTTATTAGTAAAAATACCTCCTAAACAATCAGGGGCGATTACTTCAAAACGGTCTAAATTA
>CAZYLY010000146.1:2002-5011 GCA_964648825.1 uncultured Syntrophomonadaceae bacterium | reverse complement strand
CTTCAATAGTTGTTTCCATAGGCCCAACAATATAGTTTAGCCCAGAAGCTTGAATCAGATTAATTACTTCATCCACTATGGAATAAATCTTATCTTCAGATACAACAGGTAAAATTTGCAGACTAAGATTAACTTTTGGCATCTTAATAATCTCCTTTCTTAAATAAAAAAGACTGCCCTAATATGGCAGTCCAACGCTTACAATGATACTATCGTTCCTACGCTGGCATTACCCAGATCAGGTTTAAGGGTAAAGACTCCTGGTAGTCTACTCTCAGCCGGTTTGGCACCAGCTCCCCTTTGTTAATATTTATTAGCTTGTCAGTGATTATACTATTAATGTTATAAAACATGCAAGTAATTAGTGCAAAAGTATTTTTTATATGATAAACTATTTTCATTGATTACAAATAATTTAATAAGTTGAGAGGAGATTGTTGAGATGAGCAGAGACAGATTCACCAAAATTATTTTGCCTGAGGATAAAATGCCTAAATTCTGGTATAATGTCCAGGCAGATATGCCGAATCCTTTAGCCCCCGGGCTAAATCCGAAAACCTTAGAACCTTTAACCCCGGCTGATTTAGAACCTATATTTGCCAAAGAACTTATTATGCAAGAGGTTTCTACGGAACGATTTATCGAAATACCCCCAGAAGTGAGAGAATTTTATAAACAGTATAGACCTTCACCGCTGTATAGAGCCCATGGTTTGGAAAAAGCTCTAGATACTCCAGCGCGTATTTATTATAAATACGAAGGAGTTAGCCAAGTAGGAAGTCATAAGTTTAATTCTGCTATTCCTCAAGTATTTTATAACAAAATACAGGGAATTAAGCGGGTTACGACAGAAACTGGTGCTGGACAGTGGGGAACTGCGCTATCTTTAGCTTGTAAATATTTTGGTTTAGAAGCCCTAATATATATGGTAAAAGTAAGTTATCATCAAAAGCCCTACCGTCGATCAATTATGGAATTATACGGCGGTAAATGTATTCCTAGCCCCAGTGATACTACTAAAATTGGTCGGGATATATTAGCTAAACATCCCGATAGCCCTGGAACTTTGGCTATTGCAATTAGTGAAGCACTTGAAGTTGCTATGCAAAGGGATGATACTAATTATTCCTTAGGCAGTGTATTAAACCATGTCTGTTTACATCAATCTATTATCGGGCAGGAAACTAAGCTGCAACTTGAAATGGTGGATGAATATCCCGATGTAGTAATAGGTTGTTGCGGTGGTGGCAGTAATTTTGCGGGTATAGCATTTCCATTTATCCCGGATAAAATTGCGGGTAAAAATGTACGCTTAGTAGCTGTAGAGCCTGCCGCTTGTCCCTCTTTAACTAAGGGCGTATTTGCTTATGATTACGGTGATTCCGTAGGCTTAGCACCAGTAGCGAAAATGTACACCTTAGGACATGATTTCACTCCATCTGGAATCCATGCCGGTGGATTAAGATATCATGGTGCGGCTCCGTTACTCAGCCAGTTATACCATGATGGACTGCTAGAAGCAGTAGCAGTAAAGCAAAATCCGACTTTTGAAGCGGCCATGTTATTTGCCCAAAATGAAGGGATAGTGCCAGCTCCCGAATCTGCTCATGCTATAAGAGTAGCAATAGATGAAGCTCTTCAAGCTAAGGAAGAAGGAGTGGAAAGATGTATAGTATTTAACCTTAGTGGCCACGGGATAATAGATTTGTACTCTTATGATAGATATTTATCCGGGGAAACTGAAGATATAGAGTTCTCCGATGCGGAATTACAAGAGAGTTTGAAGAATTTACCTAAAGTTTAGGGACGTGAGAGACGTGGAGCAAGATATGTGAAACATGAAATGTAGAAACGATCAGGGGTCGTCGGAAAATGGTTACCTTATATTCATCTAGTTTGTAAATAAAATATTTAATAAAAACTATGGGCAATTATTTTGAAGTTGCCCATAGTTTTTTTATACTTTTTTCGATTGCTTGCGTTGCCATTTTAAAAGGTTTTTAATTAATTAAACATGACAGAAACATGCGCAGTATAATTATTCTAGACGAGAATTGTATATGCTCTGGTATAATAAACTTAAAATGCGCTTGATAGGATGATGAATTTTGTTATTTAATAGTTTAGTTTCTTTAATATCGCAAATTAATAACATATTCAATCAAAATACAATTGAAGTTGCTCAAAAAGAAATAATCGAAACAATTTGCGAAAATTTTGATGCTAATAAATGTGTGCTTTACCTTAGCAAACATAATGATGAGAAACTTTATCTTATAAAAGAATACTCTATTCACAAAGGTTTTATCTTTCCTGAATACTATTATCAGCAGGACTGGCACCAAATTAGAGAACCTATATACATGGTACAACCCGAGTTAAACAAACTTTTCTCACCTATTAATACTATCCAAAAGTTTATTATATTACCTTTACACTTTGAATGCCAAATCATTGGCCTTGTTTTAATAGTTTTGGATAATAATAGTCCTACAATTTTGTCGCCTGATGAACTATTGTTTCTAAAAATTATAGCCCATAAATTAGCTGATATTTACTATGTTTATCCACTACTTAAAAAAGCGCAACAAAACGAAATTGATTTAGCAACTCTTTATTTAAAAGCCGAACAGGATTTAGAAGATGAACGAAAACGCATTTCTTTAGAATTACATGACGAAGTAGGACAAGTATTAACTTCAATTTTACTGCAATTAAAATTATTGCAACAATCTAATGATATTGAATATATGAAGGGGCGGTTAGGTGGTCTTCATCATATTACCATGGAAACATTAGAGGAAGTAAGGCGTATTTCGCAGCATCTTAGTCCTCGTATCTTGCAAAAACTCGGACTGCAGTCTGCATTGGAAGCGCACATTAAGGAATTTATAAAGACCACTGCCATAGAAGTGGAACTAAGGATTAACAATTTGGATGGTCAGATGGCAGAGCCCCTAAAGGTCATTGTTTATCGTGCAGTACAAGAAGGGCTAACTAATGTGGCAC
>CAZYLY010000146.1:0-1992 GCA_964648825.1 uncultured Syntrophomonadaceae bacterium | reverse complement strand
GCTAGCCGCGTTGTTATTACTCTTAATATAAAGCAAGACCACCTTTTTTTACAAATATCTGACAACGGTAAAGGTATGCAAGCAGGTGTCAAATATAATACTGGTTTATTAGGTATGAAAGAAAGAGTCACAAGATCCAATGGTAAGTTTTGGCTTGTTAATGAAAAATGTTCAGGAATTACTGTTAATATTTTATTACCTTTAAAATAATTGGAGGTTAACTAAATGATGCCAATTAAGGTTTTTTTAGTAGATGACCATAAACTTCTCCGTGATACTTTACGGATGTTTTTAGAAAGCTTTGAAGAAATAATTGTTATAGGTGAGTCGGGAACATGTAAAGATGCAGTCATGCAAATTTTGGAACTAAAACCAGAGGTTGTATTAATGGATATAACCTTACCAGATTCCGATGGTGTAGAGGCTACGGTTCAAATTATGGAAAAATTGCCTTTAACAAAAGTTATCGCTGTTACTATGCACCCAGAAGAGCTTTATTTAATTAAATTTCTCGAGGCTGGCGGGGTTGGTTATGTGCATAAAACGGCAGCTGATAGAGAAATATTGCAGGCCATTAAACAAGTGCGCGAGGGAAAGGTCTTTTTAAGTCCTGAGGGGGTACAAGTTATGGCAGAAAAATATATTCCTCAAAATGTTATTACAGCAAATGTAGATACTCTTGTTAAAGAAAGTAAAGTAGAAATATCCCCAGAAATACTTTCGGATAGAGAAAGACAAGTTCTGATGTTGCT
Source organism: uncultured Syntrophomonadaceae bacterium (assembly GCA_964648825.1). Taxonomy (GTDB): domain Bacteria; phylum Bacillota; class Syntrophomonadia; order Syntrophomonadales; family Syntrophomonadaceae; genus JAAYRQ01. The sequence continues at coordinate 1,240 of CAZYLY010000146.1, read as the reverse complement.
TTCCCGAGGTTATAACTGTCGTGAAATAGGTGAAAGTCTATTTTTATCTACAAGCACAGTTGAGACCTATAAAAGAAGGTTAAGTGATAAACTTCAACTGAAAAATACTAGAGAACTAATAGAATATTCTATTCATCATAAAATCTTTGAAGAATTTTAAGGTTTGTCGTGAAAAACATTACAAGCGCTATAAAAAGAATGAGCGAAACCACGACAGACGCATGATAACTTTTATACTAAACTATATGTAATGTATGTCATACATCTGAAGGAGTTGTTTTTGAGGTTATGAATGTCAGTGCAATTAAAACTGTCAAAGATACACCGATTTTAGTTGCTGTTCCCAATGATTGGCTGCAAATTCCAATTATTGATTTATTATCTGTGCAACGCGAAACCTTCATTCTTTGTAGGACGCTTCCGGAGCTTTATCAAAAAATCAAGGGACACCCCAAATCTATAGTAATAATGGATATTTTTGCTTTTGAGGATGATTATCGTGTTATTACAAAGCAATTAGCTCCAGAAACCTTTGATTTAGCTTTAATATTTCTAGTATCGGAGGATATGTTTTCTTACGTTCAAGAAACATGCGATATTAAAGCTTATAAAACTTATATAGTTACTAAAGAAACTATAGATATTGAACTTTCATCCACAATTATTCGGGCACGAAAAAATCTATTAATTAGTGAAGTTATTGCTAATCTAATCAAAAAACAAAAACAACTTCTTACGTTAACTAAGGAGGTAAAACAAATGGACACGAAAAATGGCAAATTTTTTGGCAAAAGTCTTGGCAGACGTACTTTCCTTAAAGGTTCGGCAGCAGCTACAGTAGTGATGACCGGAGTAGCAATGTCAAACCCGGGAAATACTGTGATTAAGGCTTTGGCTGCAAAGGATTCTTCTATGGGATCATCCCAAGAGGAATTGTTACCCTTATCTTGTCGTTCAAACTGTTTTCAAAGTTGTATGCTTAATGCCCATGTTCGAGATGGTAAATTAGTTAATATTACTATGCGTCCTTATCCAGAAGATGAATATTCTGGTTGTTGCTTAAAGGGCTTATCAATTATTCAACGTACATATAGCCCAACGCGCCTTAAACAACCACTACGCAGGGTTGGGGAACGTGGAAGTGACCAATGGGAAACTATTTCCTGGGATGAAGCCATAACGGAAATAGCGAAAAAATTTAAAGAAACCCAGGAAAAATATGGTGATCAATCACTTGTAG